>NZ_JBMDII010000002.1:0-283982 GCF_057808605.1 Comamonas sp. FG99 | reverse complement strand
GTGCATGGGCGGGCAGCTGGCGCCGGGCGTCCGGCGCTGCCGGCGCCGCTTTTTCTGTGGTGCCGGCGGCGGCTGTTGCCGTGGCGGCGGATTTCTCGGGCGCTGCCAGGCTGCGCAGGGCATCCTGCAGGCGCGGGTCGCCGGGGCTGCGCTGCAGCTGGGCGCGCAGCACCGAGTCGGCCAGCTCGGGCTGGGCGGCGCGGCGGTAGGCGTTGGCCAGGTACAGCGCGATCGGCGTGCTGCCGGGCGCCAGGCTCTGGGCCTGGCGCAGCTCGGCGATCGCGCGCTGGCTGTCGCCCCGGCTCAGGGCTTCGAGCGCCTTGTCCAGGTGCGGATAGACCTGGAAGCGCCGCAGCGGGCTGACGGTGGGGCCCAGGTCCATGGTCTGGGCGTTGCCGGCCAGCGCGGTGCAGGCCACCGCCAGCGCCAGCAGGCGGGGTGCGAATTGCTTCATGGCCGCCTCGCTATGCGAAAACCGCGGTATCCGGCGTCGCCGGCGCAGTCGATGCCGCCGGCAGGGCTGCCAGCAATTGCGCCATCGGCACCTCGATGCGGCGCTGCAGCTGCCGCGCCTGCTCCAGCTCGGCCGGTGTGAGCACGCCTTGCTGCACCAGCAGGGCGCCCAGCTCCAGGCCGGTGGTTTCCTGGCGCAGCAGCACCGCGCGCAGCACCGCCGGGCCGATGCGCCCCAGGGCCTGCAGCACCTCGATCAGCGAGGTCTGGCGCGCGCTGTATTCGGCCCACAGCGCCTGGGCCTGCGCGGCCGATAGCTTGCGCCGGCGCAAGGCTTCGTCCAGCAGCGCGCGCGCCGGCTCGCCGCGTGGCTGGGTGTACAGGCGGCGCAGCTCCACCGTGGCCTCGCCGGCGGGCACGATGGCATAGCGCACCGGCCGCCGCAGCTTGCGCTGCATGGCCGCGAACGACACCGGATCGATGGCCGATTCGCAGCCCAGCACCAGCACCGCGCCTTCCTCGCGCAGCGGCACCACCTGGTAGTGCTGCGCGATGGCGGCGGGAACCAGGGCTGCGAGCTGCTCGGGAATGGCCCGCTCCAGGGGGTCGCAATCCACGCCGGCCTGCCGGGCGATCGCGGCCGCCAGCTGGCGGCCGTTGATCTCGCCGCGGCATACCAGCGTGCGGCCCAGGTCCAGGCCTTCGATAGGGTGCTGCTGCGCATGGCGCAGCGCGGCCGGCGTGAGCGCACCTTGTTCCTGCAGGATCTGCTCCAGCGACTGCAGCGGCTGGGCGGTCTCGCCCAGCGACGGGAAGTCGTGGTCGGTCTTGGCCCAGGCCATGCGGCGGATGTCCTTGGCGCGCAGCGCCTGCGCCACCGCACGCCAGTTGGCCAGGAAGTTCACCAGGTTGCCCCAGAACAGGCGCGGCACCGCCATCAGGCCCTGGCGCAGGCCGTAGTAGCTGCTGACGAAGAACACCCGCTGCGCGATGCGGTTGAGCATGAGGGCGAAGTTTGCCGCCAGCAGCAGCGCGAACCAGCGCTCGCCTTCGAAGATCGACAGGAAGCGGTAGCTGTCGGGCACCAAGTGCTGGTAGAGCCAGACCGCGATGAGCTGCAGCGCCAGCAGGCTGCCCAGGAAGCTGGCGAAGTTGGTGATGACGCCCTTGCGGTCGCGCCACAGGAAATAGTTCATCGGCGCGCTGCGCGACCAGCGCAGCGTGCGGTAGCCCTGGATGACGATGCCGGTGATCCAGCGCGACTTCTGCCGCACCGCGGCCTGCAGCGTGTCGGGGAAGTATTCGCGCACCGAGATCACGCTGGCCTCGCGGGCGCTGCGCCCGGCGCGGCGCGGCAGCGGGGGCTCGCCGGCCCCGCCGGGCAGGTGGGTGGGAAAGCGCACGAACACTTCCTTGAGCCCCAGCTCCTTGAGGCGAAAGCCGATGTCGTAGTCTTCGGTGAGGCTCTGGGTGTCGAAGGCCCTGCCGTCGCCCAGCTCGCGCAGTGCGGTGATCGCGCGGCGGCTGAAGCAGGTGCCCACGCCGGCGCTGGGCACCTGGCCGACCAGGGCCTCGCGCACCACGATGTCCTTGGCATGCATCTCGGCGAATTCGTCCAGGTAGTGGCCGCTGGTCAGATCCAGCAGCGGGCGCTCCAGCGGGTAGACCGGCAGCTGGATCAGGTCCTTGCGGTCCGCCAGGTAGTTGAAGAGCCTGAGCTCCAGCGGGCACAGCACGTCTTCGGCGTCGTGCAGGATGAAGCCGGCAAAGGCGATGCCCGAGCGCTGCTCGAACTGCCAGATCGCCTCGAGCACATTGTTCAGGCAGTCGGCCTTGCTGGTGGGCCCGGGGCGGGCGCAGACCACCGAGTGCACGTTGGGAAAGCGCGCGCGCACCTGCTCGACCTCGGCATGGGTCTGGGGGTCGTTGGGGTAGGTGCCGATGAAGATGTGGTAGTTCTCGTAGTCCAGCGTCTTGGCCGCGAGCTGCGCCATGGCGCCGATCACGCCATGCTCCTGCCACGCCGGCACCATGATCGCCAGCGGCTTCTCGTCGAGGCCCTGCAGCTGCGTGGCATCCATGGGGCGATGGCGGGCGTAGACCGTCAGGCCGCGCCAGGCGCGGCGCAGCCAGTAGACGGCATCGATGAACAGATCATCCAGGCTGCTGACGAAGATGACGGCGGCAATCACCATCGCGATCGCCTTCAACCCATAGAGGTAGGCGGTAAAAATCTCAAGCCAGGACACGGCGGCGTTCCAATCTCGCGCTCCCCATGGTTCTTGAAAGTAATCATGTGAAACGAAATGCGAAAATTCCAATGATTTATTGGAATATGCGGGCCGCAAATATATCCATCAGGCGAGGTAAAGTTAGCGCAGGAAAATGTCAATTATTAATAATTTGATTCATTCAAACGATGTTCATAGATCCTTATATTGGCATAAGTCATTGATTTGACATTGATTGACAAACAATTGAAGGAATGTTGTTGCAAGAACAACTTGTTTGTGATTGCGATTGTCGGTGTATTGTTGAAATAATATAAATATATAAATTATTATTATCAATATCAAAAATATGGCGGGCTCAGGGGCACGGCAATTGAATCCATATGTATTCGAATGCATGCCGTCGGAGGGGCTCGTGCAGCCTGCCGGCGGCAGGGCTATCAAAAAATATAGCTGCTACCGCTTGCATGGCAGTAATTTGCAAGCCATATGAGTTTGAAAACAATGCAGGTAGCGCGCTGCTAGCTATTGTTTTTCATCCAAAAAACTGGTAGCACACCGCTATGGCCGCCACCACGCCGGCCAGCTCGGCCAGCAGCGCGCAGGGCACGGCGTGGCGGGCGCGCTGTATGCCCACCGCGCCGAAGTACACCGCCAGCACGTAGAAGGTGGTTTCGGTGCTGCCCTGGATGGTGGCGGCCACCAGGGCGGCAAAGCTGTCCACGCCGTGCGACTGCATGGTCTCGATCAGCATGGCGCGCGCGGCGCTGCCCGAGAATGGCTTGACCAGCGCGGTCGGCAGCGCGTCGACGAAGCGCCCATCCATCCCCAACCACTGCACGCACCAGCGAATGGCCGACAGCGCATACTCCAGCGCGCCCGAGGCGCGGAACACGCCCACCGCGCACAGCATGGCCACCAGGTAGGGCAGCAGGTTCCTGGCGACGTCGAAGCCTTCCTTGGCGCCCTCGACGAAGCTCTCGTACACCGGCACCTTGCGCCAGGCGCCCACCGCCACGAACAGCACGATCAGCCCGAACAGGATCAGATTGCCCAGCAGCGCCGACAGCTGCGCCAGCGCGGCGGCCGACAGCGTGGCCAAGAAAGCCATGAAGCCCGCCAGCGCCAGCGCCACCGGCAGCAGGTAGGCCAGCACCACGGGGCTGAACAGCGGCAGGCGCTGCACCAGCGCCACGCTGAGCAGGCCCGCGAGCGTGGAGGCCGAGGTGGCCAGCAGGATGGGCAGGAAGACCAGCGTGGGATCGCTCGCGCCCTGCTGCAGCCGGTACATGAAGATGGTGACCGGCAGCAGCGTGAGCGACGAGGCGTTGAGCACCAGGAACAGGATCTGCGCGTTGCTGGCCTCGAGCGGGCGGGGGTTGATCTCCTGCAGTGCGCGCATGGCCTTGAGGCCGATGGGGGTGGCGGCATTGTCCAGCCCCAGCGCGTTGGCGGCGAAGTTCATCGTCATCAGCCCCAGCGCGGGATGGCCGCGCGGCACCTCGGGCATCAGCCGTGCGAACAGCGGCGCTAGCAGCCGGGCCACCAGGTCGATCAGGCCGGCCTTCTCGGCGATGCGCAGAAAGCCCAGCCACAGCGTGAGCGTGCCAAACAGCAGCACCATCACCTCGACCGAGAGCTTGGCCATGGCGAACAGTGCCTGCACCATCTCGGCGAAGATCTGCGCATGGCCGCCCAGCAGCCATTGGGCCAGCGCGGCCAGCGCCGCCACCACGAAAAAGCCCAGCCACAGGGCGTTGAGCATGCCTGGTTCCTTCCTGCGGGGTTGATGCGCCGCAAAGCAAGCGCTATTTTGCCGGCCAAAACGCACTGGCCGGCGCAATGTCAGCATGCTGCAAGCATTCGGCGAATAATGCCTGCAAACATTCAGGAGACCCCCATGAGCAGCTTTGCCGATTTTCACCACCGTTCCATCGCCGAGCGCGACGCCTTCTGGGCCGAGCAGGCCGGGTTCATCGACTGGCAGGTGCCGCCCAGCCAGATCTGCGACTACAGCAACCCGCCGTTTGCGCGCTGGTTCGCCGGCGGCGTCACCAACCTGTGCCACAACGCGGTGGACCGCCATGTGGCCGAGCGCGGCAGCCAGCCGGCGCTGATCGCGGTCTCCACCGAAGCCCATACCGAGAAGACCTACAGCTACGCCGAGCTGCAGCGCGAGGTGCAGCGCATGGCGGCGGCCATGCAGGCGCTGGGCGTGCAAAAGGGCGACGTGGTGCAGATCTACATGCCCATGGTGGCCGAGGCGGCGTTCGCGATGCTGGCCTGCGTGCGCATAGGCGCCATCCATTCGGTGGTGTTCGGCGGCTTCGCCTCGGGCTCGCTGGCCTCGCGCATCGACGATGCGCGGCCCAGGCTCATCGTCAGCGCCGATGCGGGCTCGCGCGGCGGCCGTGTGGTGGCCTACAAGCCGCTGCTGGACGAGGCCATCCGCCTGGCCACCCACCAGCCGGCCGCGGTGCTGCTGGTGGACCGGGGCCTGGCGCCGATGGAGCGCGTGGCCGGCCGCGACCACGACTGGGCCGCGCTGCGCGAGCGGCATCTCGATGCCGAAGTGCCCTGCGAATGGGTGGACTCCACCCATGTGAGCTACACGCTGTACACCAGCGGCACCACCGGCAAGCCCAAGGGCGTGCAGCGCGACACCGGCGGCTATGCGGTGGCGCTGGCAGCGAGCATGCGGCACATCTTCGGCGCCAAGGCCGGCCAGACTTATTTGTGCACCAGCGACATCGGCTGGGTGGTGGGGCACAGCTACATCATCTACGGCCCGCTGCTCGCGGGCATGGCCACCATCCTGTACGAGGGGCTGCCGGTGCGGCCCGACCCCGGCATCTGGTGGAGCATGGTCGAGAAGTACAAGGTGACGCACATGTTCTCGGCGCCCACCGCGATCCGCGTGCTCAAGAAACAAGACCCGGAGTACCTGCGCAAGTACGACCTCGGCAGCCTGCAGGCACTGTGGCTGGCCGGCGAGCCGCTGGACGAGCCCACCGCGCAGTGGATCAGCGACGCGATCCGCGTGCCCATCATCGACAACTACTGGCAGACCGAGACCGGCTGGCCCATCCTCACGCTGTGCAACGGCGTCGAGCCGCAGACCTCGCGCCTGGGCAGCCCCGGCAAGGCGGTCTATGGCTACAACGTCAAGCTGATCGACGGCGACAGCGGCGCCGAGCTGACCGAGCCCATGCAAAAGGGCGTGCTGGCCATCGAGGGGCCGCTGCCGCCCGGCTGCCTGATGACGGTGTGGGGCGACGACGAGCGCTTCGTGGGCACCTACTGGAAGAGCATTCCGGGCCGGCTCATCTACAGCACCTTCGACTGGGGTGTGCGCGATGCCGATGGCTACTACTTCATCCTCGGGCGCACCGACGACGTGATCAACGTCGCCGGCCACCGCCTGGGCACGCGCGAGATCGAGGAGTCGATCTCGGGCCATGCCGGCATCGCCGAGGTGGCGGTGGTCGGCGTGGCCGACAACCTGAAGGGCCAGGTAGCGCTGGCTTTCGCGGTGGCGCGCGACAACGCGGTGGCGGGCGATGCCGCCGCCTGCAAGGCGCTGGAGCAGGCCGTCTGCACCCATGTCGATGCGCAGCTGGGCGCGGTGGCACGGCCGGCGCGGGTGTACTTCGTGTCGCTGCTGCCCAAGACGCGCAGTGGCAAGCTGCTGCGCCGCGCGCTGCAGGCGGTGGCCGAGCGGCGCGACACCGGCGACCTCTCGACCATGGAAGACCCGGCGGCGCTGCAGCAGGTGGTCGAGGCCATGCAAAGGGGCTGAGCTTGCGATAATCGCCGCCTTGGCGGGCCGTGGAGATGCCCTGAATCGCAAGAGGGCATGCATGGCAGTCATTGTTTCGTTGATCCCGGTGGTGCTGTTCATCGCGCTGGGCTACCTGTCGGGGCGCATGGGCTGGGTCAGGGCGGCGTCGGTGCGCGATCTCTCGAACATCGTGTTCCTGATCCTCACCCCGGCGCTGCTGTTTCGCACCATGAGCAGCGTGCGCGTGCAGGAGCTGAACCTGCACACCATTGCCATCTACTTTGGCGCGGCCGGCCTGCTGTTCGCGGCCACGCTGTGCTGGCAGGGCTTTACCACGCTGGGCGCGGCGCGGGCGCTGGCGCACTGCTTCAGCAACAACATCATGATCGGCGTGCCGCTGGTGGGCATGGTGTTCGGCGAGCAGGGGCTGGTGACGCTGTTCACCATCGTCTCGGTGCATGCGCTGATCCTGATGACCGCGGCCGCGGTGGTGTTCGAGCTGGCGGCGATGGCGCAGCAGGTTCGGCCATCGGGCGGGCAGGCCCGGCGCGACTACGGCGCCATGCTGCGCACCACGGCCAAGGCGCTGTACAACGGCATCGTCCACCCGGTGCCGCTGCCCATCATCGTCGGCCTGCTGTATGCGCAGACCGGCTGGGGCCTGCCCGAGGTGGTGGACAAGCCGCTGCTGCTGCTCAGCCAGGCCCTGGGGCCGATCGCGCTGCTGCTGGTGGGGGCGACGCTGTTCTATACCACCGTCGGCCGCTATGCAGCGGCGGCGGCGCGCATCGCGGCGGTGAAGCTGCTGGGCCTGCCGCTGCTGGTGGTGGCGGTGGCCTGGCTGTGGGGGTTGCGCGGCCTGCCGCTATCGGTGCTGGCGACCACGGCCGCCTTGCCGGTGGGCGCGAACGTGTTCCTGTTCACCCAGCGCTACGAAGTGGCGCGCGAGGAGGTGACGGCCAGCATCGCGGTCTCGACCACCGCGGCGCTGGTGACGATTCCGCTGGTGCTGCTGGTGGTGGGGATGCTGGGTTAACCGGGGCCGATGTTGGTTCAGGGCGCCAGCCGCTCGCGCACCCAGTTTTCGCCGTCCAGGCGGTAGCGCAGCCGGTCGTGCAGGCGGCTCTTGCGGCCCTGCCAGAACTCCCAGCGCTCGGGCACCAGCCGAAAGCCGCCCCAGTGCGGCGGGCGCGGTGGCTTGAGCAGGAATTGCGCGCCGTATTTGGCGGCATTGGTCACCAGCACGCTGCGGCTGTCGATCACCTGGCTTTGCGGGCTGGCCCAGGCGCCGATGCGCGAATCGAGCGGGCGGCTGTTGAAATAGGCATCGCTTTCCTCGGCGCTCACCTTGTCGACGCGGCCCTCGATGCGCACCACGCGCTCCAGCTCCACCCAGTGGAACTGCAGCGCGGCGAATGGGTTGCCCGCCAGCTCGCGGCCCTTGCGGCTGTCGTAGTTGGTGAACCAGAGGATGCCGCGCTCGTCGTAGCCCTTGATGAGCACGATGCGGGTGCTGGGCCGCAGGTCGGCGCCCACGGTGGCCAGCGTCATCGCGTTGGGCTCGGGCAGCTGGGCGGACAGCGCCTCGTTGAGCCAGCGGTCGAACTGCTGCAGCGGCTGCGCGCTGGAGGCGGTCTCGCTCAGTTCTGCGCGTTCATAGCTTTTGCGCAGGTCGGCAATGGTGTGGGAGAGTTCGCTCATGCCGCCATTGTGCAACGGCGGCCTGGGCTACGGCGCAAAAACCAGCCCCCGGCCGAAGACGGCGCGCACCGGCAGCTGCAGGCCGGTGGCCTGCACGGTCTTGCGGCGCAGGCGGGTCAGCTGCGACTCGATGCGGTGAAAGGCATCCGGGTCATAGTCCAGCGCTTTGAGCAGTTCGGCCTTGCTGACCAGCTTGCCGGTGGCCGAGACCAGGCAATGGACCAGCGACAGCTCGCGGCCGGTAAGCGGCACCGTGCCCCGGTTGGGGGCGATCAGGCAGGCGCGGGTCTGGTCGAGCCGCCAGGGGGCGCCGTTCAGCGCTTCGACATTGGCCGGCGGCGCGTGGCGCAGGATCGAACGGATGCCGGCCGTGAGTTCGCGCAGGTCTGCCGGCCTGGTGAAGGACTGGAGCGCGCCCGCGTTCAGCGCGTCGATCCGGCTTTCCAGGTCGCCGCGCGCGGTGAGCGCGACCACCGGCACCCGCTGCGCCGCCAGCCGCTTGGTGAGGCTCAGCCCGTGGTTGCCCGGCAGGCCCAGGTCGACCACGACGAGATCGGCCTTCTTGCGCAGCAAGCCCACATAGAAGTCCTCCGCCGATTCCATGCCCCAGGTCTGGAAACCCGATTTTTGGAGAAAGCTGCAGGTATGGAGGCGGATGTCGTCGTTGCTGTCGACGACCGCGATGGCGAATCCTGCCTCGGGATCGCTGTGAACCAGCGAAAACCGAGCTGATGCGGGATGGGACTGTTCCGTCAGGGTATAGGTGTTCACGCGCGCTTGTCCGAATCTGTTTTAACTACTGCTCACATTCAAAATGCAAGTACGCCAGGAGGCTCCAGTCTTGTGCCGAGGCTCCCCGTCACGGAGTGCCGCAGCTGCAGACAAGGCAGGGTGAGTGCATCGTCTGCTCCATAGGTGAAATCTTTTGGTTTTGGACGATGTATTTTCTATATTAAATTTCAAGTGTCAACAGAAATTTAACAATCGAGCCACATTCCCGACATCTGGCCCTGCAAGCGCAAAAGCCTGCCGCCCCGAAGGGCGGCAGGCTTTTGCGTGAGATTGGGAGGCGCTGGCCTTAGAACGTAGGCGCGTTCTTAGCGGATCACCCCGCAGGCCAGGCGCGCGCCCGAGTTGCCGGTGGGCTGGGTGGTGTAGTCGTCCTTGTCCTTGTGCACGATCAGGCCGCGGCCCTTGACGTCGGTGGGCAGACCGGTGCCGGCGCTGAGCGAGCGGGTTTCCCAGTTGAGCTTGGCCACGCCGTTGCCGTCGGCCACCAGGCTGGGCAGGTCGCCCACGTGGGCCGCGGGGCCGGCCTTGCCGTGCTGGTGGCCGGTGGGGTTGTAGTGGCCGCCGGCGCTCATGCCGTCGGGGGCGGAGCAATCGCCTTTTTCATGGATATGGAAGCCGTGCTCGCTGCCGGGCGCCAGGCCTTGCACCTGCGCAACCACGCGCACCGTGTCGGCATTGAGCTGGAAGATCTGCAGCGAGCCGCTGACGCTGCTGCCCGCGGTGGGGCTCAGCGTGGCTTCGGCCACGGGCCGGTGGCGCTCGGGGGTGGAGCAGGCGGCCAGCAGCGCGGAGGCGGCCGCCGCGCAGACCAGGCCGCGCAGCGGCAGGCGGGAGGGTTGCTTCATGAAAGGACTCCTTGTTGGATCGGTGGAACCGCCGGCCAGGGTAACACTAGCCTCGTGTCTGCGCATGTAGGCTTTGCGCGCATTGCCGCACGATGGCCCAGACCCTGTCGGCGGCGGACGACAGCGAGCGCTGGCGCCGGCGCACCAGCATGATGGCGCGGCGCCGCTCGGGCGCCAGCGCCAGCACCGCCAGGCCGGGCAGCCCGGCCGCAGGGATGGCGAGGCCCGGCATGATAGACAGGCCGATGCCGGCCTCGATCATGCGAAAGGCGGTGGTGACATGGCCGACCTCCTGCACCACCGGGCAGGCCTCGGGGCCGCAGCCGTGCTCGGCCAGCACCGCATCCATCAGGCGCCGGCTGCCGGAGGCATGGTCGAGCAGCACCAGCGGCGCGCCGCGCAGCTGCGGCCAGCGCACGGCATGGCCGGCCCGCGCCAGTGCATGGCCGGCCGGGCAGACGAGCACGAAAGGGTCGTGCAGCAGGGTTTCGCATTCCAGGTCGCCAGTGTCGGGCGGCTCCACCACCACGCCGAAATGCACCTCGCCGCTGCGCACCTGGGCGAGCACGTCCTGCTGCAGGCGGTCGACCAGCTGCAGCCGCACCTCGGGCAGCCGGGCCGCGCAGGCGGCGATGCAGGCCGGCATCAGCGCCGCCGACAGGGTGGGGCTGCTGGCCACGCGCACGGTGCCGCGCGCGGCATGGCCCAGGTCGGCCACTTCGTGGAAGGCGTCCTGCAGTTCCTGCAGCAGCGGCGCGATGCGCTGCGCAAGCTGCTCGCCGGCCTCGGTGAGCTGCACCTCGCGGGTGGTGCGGTCGAGCAGGCGCACGCCGAGCTGCGCCTCCAGCTCCACCATGCTGCGGCTCACCGCCGGCTGGGTCAGGCCGATGCTGGCGCCGGTCTGGCTGAAGTTGCGGCCCTGGGCCAGGTGCTGGAAGACATGCAGTTGGCGCAGCGTGATGTGCATATTAATGATTTTGAGTCATCAAATAATCAGATAAATTAATTTTACTTTTAGCTGCCGGGCGAGTCCAATACCGCCCATGGCAAATACCCGATCCAAGTTTCTTCCCGACAATTTCACGCTGATGCTGGTGACCGTGGTGGCGCTGGCGAGTTTTGCGCCGGTGCAGGGCGCGGCGGCCGCGTGGTTCGAAAAGCTGACCACCGCCTGCGTGGCGCTGCTGTTTTTCCTGCACGGCGCCAAGCTGTCGCGGCAGGCGATTCTCGCGGGCATCATGCACTGGCGGCTGCACATCTTCATCGTCTGCAGCACCTTCGTGCTGTTCCCGCTGCTGGGCCTGCTGCTGAAGCCGCTGCTGGTGCAGGTGGTCGGCCCGCAGATGTATGTGGGCGTGATGTTCCTGTGCGTGCTGCCGTCCACGGTGCAGTCGTCGATCGCCTTCGTGTCGATGGCGCGGGGCAATATCCCGGCCGCGATCTGCAGCGCCTCGGCATCGACCTTGCTGGGCGTGTTCTTCACGCCGCTGCTGGTGAGCCTGCTGGTGACCGAGCACGGCGGCGGCGGCTCCTTCGTCGATGCGGTGCTCAAGATCATGGTGCAGCTGGTGCTGCCGTTCGCGCTGGGCCACCTGCTGCAGCCCTGGGTGGGCGGCTTCATCAAGAAGCATGCCAAGCTGACCAAGGTGGTGGATCAGGGCTCGATCCTGCTGGTGGTCTACACCGCCTTCAGTGCGGCGGTGGTGCAGGGCATCTGGAAGCAGGTGTCGGTGGCCACCCTGCTGGGCCTGCTGCTGGTGTGCGCGGTGATCCTGGCGCTGGCGCTGGGCCTGACCACCTTTTTGTCGCGCCGCGTGGGCTTCGACAAGGAGGATGAGATCACCGCGGTGTTCTGCGGCTCCAAGAAGAGCCTGGTCAGCGGCGTGCCGATGGCCAAGGTGCTGTTCGCCTCGGGCACGGTGGGCATGATGGTGCTGCCGCTGATGCTGTTCCACCAGATGCAGTTGATGGTCTGCGCGGTGCTGGCGGCGCGCTATGCGCGGCGCTCGGATGCCGCTGGGGCGATCGCTGCCGCCGCAACTGCTGCCACCGCGCCGGCGGCCAAGTGAGGCGGCCGCACCGCGCGGCCAGCGGTTGGCGGTTCATAGCGGCGGCGTGAAGCGGATCTGGTACTTGTCCAGCGCGGGGCCGACGTTCAGCTGCATGCGGCGGCGCTTGGGCCTGGGCTCGTGGCCGTTGTCCACGTCGGCGCTGAGCGTGATGCCCTGGCCCTTGGCGCTGCAGCGCAGGTTGCGCAGCGTCAGCTCGGCGTGGTCGTTGTTCAGCTCGGCGATGCCCAGGGTGTGGGCCGCCACGGGGCGCCCGCCCTTGGCCTCGTCGGCCGGGCTCATCCATTGCACGAAAAGCACGCTCTGGCCGTTTTGCTCGGCCGCGATCACGCGGTAGGGCTGGGCCGGCTTGCCGCGGCCGCTGTTGCGGCTGCCGCAGGTGGTGACCGAGGTGACCGCGTCGGCCACCGCGAAGCTGTTGTACGAGAGGGTCGCGCCGATGGCCTGGGCGCCGGCATGGCCCAGCGCCAGGGCCGAGGCCAGGGCGGCGGCAAGCAAGGATTTCATAGGCCTCGCATCTTAGCGGCTGTTTAGCGGCTGTTCTTCCGCTCCACGATGGCCTGCGCCAGCCGCGTGATCGACAGCGGCGCGCAGCCCTCGGCCTCGTTGCTCACGATGACGTAGGCTGGCTGGCCCGCGGCGGCAATCCCGAGCGCGGTGCGGGCCAGCGCCTGCAGCGTGGCGTCGTCGGGGTGCTGGATGCGTTCGTACGGCGCATGGATGCGGCCGGCCTCCTCGTAGCCGTAGGGGCCGAACTGCGGGTTCAGGTTCCAGCGCGCCACCAGCGGGCAGGGCCACAGCGAGCGCAGCAGCGGCAGCTGCTCGGCGATGCGCGGCATCTTGGCGTGCAGGCCCAGGCCGTAGGCCGCGCCGCTGGCGCGCAGCACCTCGGCGAACGCCGGGCCGAAAGGGGGCTGAATCCAGTCGGCATCGCGCACCTCCACCGCCACGATGGCCTGCGAGCCGGCCGCGCGCACCGTGGCCACGGCCGCTTGCAGCATGGCCTGCAGCGCCGCCAGCGTGGGCTGCAGCTCGAGCAGGCGGCCCAGCGGCAGCGGGCTGAGCTGGAACAGCAGCACGCCAAGCGCGGAGCCCAGGCCGTCCAGCGCCGGGCGCACAAAGGTGTCGACGGCCAGCGACGGGTCGAGGAAGGCCGGGTTGGGCTCGCGCGCGCGCCCTTCCTCGCCGCGCACCTGCGCGTCGCACACCAGGGCCGGCCCCTTGACCACGAAGCGAAAACCGGCAGGCACCTGCGCCGCGTAGACGGCGTATTCCGAAGCGGTGAGCGGCCGGTAGAAGCTACGGTCTATGCCCACCGCTGCCAGCAGCGGGTGCTGGCTGTAGGCCGTGAGCCCGCGCTGCGAGAGGATGCGCTCGCTGTAGGCCTTGCCCCAGACCAGGCCTTCCCAGCCCGGATAGGCCCACGACGAGGTGCCCATGCGCAGCCCCGGCGGCAGCTGCGGCGCAAGCTCTGCGCCCAGCAGCGACGCGGCCGGCTGCACCGCCTGGGCGCGCGAGGCACGGGGTGGTGCGGCGGCGGTGACGGTGGCGGTGACGGTGGCGGCCGGAGGCGGCGTTTCATTGTCTACTGTGGATTCATCCAGTAAACTGCCGAACAGGTCATTTTGGTCTGGCATGGTTTGCAATTCTAAACAAATTGGCAGTCAAGTCATGATGGCTAAGCGTAAGTAGCTATATAAATGTGAGTGATTTCCTATGGCACACTCACGCACTTGCATATTGGAGCAGAGACAGGAATGCAGAAAATCATTGCCCAGATCGCGGCCGAGTTGAAAGTGGCCGAACGCCAGGTGGGCGCGGCGGTCGAGTTGCTGGACGGTGGCGCCACGGTGCCTTTCATTGCCCGCTACCGCAAGGAGGTGACCGGCGGCCTCGACGACACGCAGCTGCGCACGCTGGACGAGCGCCTGACCTATCTGCGCGAGCTGGAAGAGCGCCGGGGCACGGTGCTCAAGGCCATCGACGAGCAGGGCAAGCTGACCGACGCGCTGCGCCTGGCGATCGCCCATGCGCCGACCAAGCAGGAGCTGGAAGACATCTATCTGCCGTTCAAGCAAAAGCGCCGCACCAAGGGCCAGATCGCCAAGGAGTTCGGCATCGAGCCGCTGGCCGACAAGCTGTTTGCCGACCCCACGCTCGATCCGCACCAGGAGGCCGAGGCCTTTTGCAAGCCCGCCACCACGCTGGACGACGGCAAGCCCGGCCCCGATTTCTCGACCACCTTCGCGGTGCTCGACGGCGTGCGCGACATCCTCTCCGAGCGCTGGGCCGAAGACCCGGCCCTGGTGCAGAAGCTGCGCGAATGGCTGTGGGAAGAGGGCCTGCTCAAGTCCAAGAAGGTCGAAGCCAAGAACGAGAACGACCCCGAGGTCGCCAAGTTCCGCGACTATTTCGACTACGACGAGCCGATTGGCCGCGTGCCCTCGCATCGCGCGCTGGCGGTGTTCCGCGGCCGCGCGCTGGAGATCCTCGAAGCCAAGCTGGTGCAGCCCGAGCTGCAGGCGAGTCCAGGTTCTCAGCCCGAGCCCGGCCAGCCCAGCCTGGCCGAAGGCAAGATCGCCCTGCACCTGGGCTGGAGCCATGCCAGGCGCGCCAGCGATGATTTGATCCGCAAGTGCGTGGCCTGGACCTGGCGCGTCAAGCTCAGCCTGTCCACCGAGCGCGACCTGTTCTCGCGCCTGCGCGAGGATGCCGAGAAGGTGGCCATCAAGGTCTTTGGCGACAACCTGCGCGACCTGCTGCTGGCCGCGCCCGCGGGCCAGCGCGCCGTGATCGGGCTGGACCCGGGCATCCGCACGGGCGTCAAGGTGGCCGTGGTGGACAGCACCGGCAAGCTGGTGGACACCACCACCATCTACCCGCACGAGCCGCGCCGCGATTGGGATGGATCGCTGGCGGTGCTGGCCAAGCTGGTGGATAAGCACGGCATCAACCTGATCGCCATCGGCAACGGCACGGCCAGCCGCGAGACCGACAAGCTGGCGGCCGACCTGATCAAGATCGCCGGCAAGGCCGAGCGCCAGATCGAGAAGGTCGTGGTCAGCGAGGCCGGCGCCTCGGTCTATTCCGCCAGCGAATTCGCCTCGCAGGAAATGCCCGATGTGGACGTGAGCCTGCGCGGCGCCGCCAGCATTGCGCGCCGCCTGCAGGACCCGCTGGCCGAGCTGGTCAAGATCGACCCCAAGAGCATCGGCGTGGGCCAGTACCAGCACGACGTGAACCAGAGCGAGCTGGCGCGCCAGCTCGACGCCGTGGTCGAGGACTGCGTGAACTCCGTGGGCGTGGACCTGAACACGGCCTCGGCGCCGCTGCTGTCGCGCGTCTCGGGCCTGTCGGGCTCGGTGGCCAAGTCGGTGGTGCGCTGGCGCGATGCCAACGGCTCCTTCAAGAGCCGCAAGCAGCTGATGGAGGTGGCCGGCCTGGGCGCCAAGACCTTCGAGCAGGCGGCGGGCTTTTTGCGCATCCGCGGCGGCGACAACCCGCTGGACATGACGGGCGTGCACCCCGAAACCTATCCGGTGGTGGAGCAGATCATCGTCAAGACCGGCAAGCCGATCGACCAGATCATGGGGCGTGGCGAAGTGCTGAAATCGCTCAAGCCCGAGCAGTTTGCCGACGACAAGTTCGGCGCCGTGACCATCAAGGACATCCTGGGCGAGCTGGAAAAGCCCGGCCGCGATCCGCGCCCCGACTTCGTCGTGGCGCGCTTCAACGACGGCGTGGAAGACATCAAGGACCTCAAGGAAGGCATGACGCTGGAGGGCACGGTCAGCAACGTGGCCCAGTTCGGCGCCTTCGTGGACCTGGGCGTGCACCAGGACGGGCTGGTGCACGTGAGCCAGATGAGCCACAAGTTCGTCGAGGACGCGCGCGAGGTGGTCAAGACCGGCCAGATCGTCAAGGTCAAGGTGCTGGAGGTGGATGTGGCGCGCAACCGCATCAGCCTGACCATGAAGCTGGATGCAGCGCCGGCGCGCCGCGACGGGCCGCGCGACAACCGCTTCGAGCCCGCGCGGGCCGGGCGCGGCGGCTACGGCAATGGCCGCGGCCAGCAGCAACCCGCGCCGCAAGGCGCGATGGCCTCGGCGTTCGCCAAGCTGCAGGGCATCAAGCGCGGCTGAGCCCGCTGTGCGTCGTCTAAAACAAGAGCTGCCAGCGCTTGCTGTGTATTGTTTTCAGATACAAAAGATATTGAAAACTATTGCAGACAAGCGCTGGCAGCTCACTTTTTAGATGGCCAGGCTCAATCCAGCTTGACCCCGGCCGCCTGGATCACCGGCTTCCAGCGCCGGGATTCGGCGCGCGCCAGTTGCTGGAACTGCTCGGGCGTGCCCGGCATCGCCTCCATGCCGATATCGGCGAAGCGCTTGACCACGGCCGGGGCGGAGAAAGAGGCGTTCAATTCGCGGTTCAGGCGCTGCACCACCGCCGGCGGCAGGCCGGCGGGGCCGACCAGGCCCTGAAAGGCAAAGACCTCCGCGTCCTTGACCCCCATCTCGCTGAGCGTGGGCACCTCGGGCAGCAGTTTGCTGCGGGTGTTGGAGCCTATGGCCAGCACGCGCACCTTGTTGCCCTGCATGATCTGCAGGCCCGAGGCCAGGTCGAGGAACATGCAGGGCACCTGCCCGCCCATCACGTCGGCCATCGCCGGCGCCGCGCCCTTGTAGGGCACATGGACCAGGTCGGCGCCGGTGCGGTTCTTGAACAGCTCCATCGCCAGGTGGTGCGGCGAGCCATTGCCGGGCGAGGCGTAGTTCACCTTGCCGGGGTTGGCCTTCACATGGGCCAGGAACTCCTTGAAATTGCGGGCCGCAAAGCCGGGGTGGACCACCAGCGCGAGCGGAAACTTGCCGATGGCGCCGATAAAGCTGAAATCCTTCTCGGGGTTGAACGGCAGTTTGCCGAACAGGTGTTCGTTGAAGGCCAGCAGCGCGTTGTCGGCCGACATGATGGTGTAGCCGTTGGGTCGGCTCTTGGCCACCAGGTCGGCGCCGATATTGGTGGCCGCGCCGGGGCGGTTGTCGATGACCAGCGCCTGCCCCAGCGGCGTGTGCATGGCATCGGCCAGCGTGCGGGCGATGGTATCGGTGCCGCCGCCTGCCGGGTAGGGCACGACCCAGCGGATGGGCTGCGAGGGATAGTCTTGCGCGCGGGCCCAGGCGGTGGCGGCCAGCGCGGCCGTGCCGGCCGTGGCCTTCAGTAGATGGCGTCGTTGCATGTTGGATGTCTCCTGATCATGGTGTTGCGGATAGCGATGGTACCGGCAGCTCGCGCAGCGCGTGCTCCAGTGCCTGGCGGCAGCGGGCTTCGTCGCCGACCTGCTCGAACAGCAGCAGCGCGAGCCGGGCCAGAAAAAGCGCTTCGCGCTCGCTGCCGGCGGCGCTGATGGCATGGGCGCAGGCGGCGTACAGGCGGTCGCGCGCTTCGGGGGAAAGGGTGGGCGTAGTCATGCGTTCATCCTTGCTGGGTCTGGAGTTGTGCCGAGGCGCGGCGCAGGGCGTCGGCGATTTGGGTGGCCGAGGGCGCGCGCCAGCGCGCGGCCACATGGCCGTCGGGGCGCAGCAGGTAGACCGCGCCGCCGCCGTCGGCTCCCAGCGCCCGCAGCACTTCGGCGCTGGCTTCGGCGTCGCTGCCCGCGGCCGCGCCAATGCCCGCCACACGCACCACGCGCAGCGCGGCGGGCAGGGATTCGGGCGGGCATGGAGGCAAGCCGGCGGCGCCCAGCGCCAGCAGCGTGAAGCCGGGGCCGATCCAGTCGCTGAGATGGCCCTGGCGCAATGGCTGATCGGCCATGGCATCGCCTGGCAGCGGGCCGGCCGCCAGCATGTCGCTGGGGCTGGACAGCGCGGAATCCGGGTAGCGCACGGCCTCGGTCTGCCGCGGGTTGACGAGTTGCGCGATGCCCGGGTGGCGCTCGGCCAGCGACAGGGCAGCCTCGCGCAGCAGCTCGAAGCCGCGCGAGGGGGGCGACATGAACTCGGTGCTGCGCATCGCGTTTTCGGCATTGGTGTGGAAGGCCGCGATGCGCTCGCTGGAATATGAGTCGAGCAGCGCTGCGTCCGATGACCCCTGGGCCACGGCGGCCAGCTTCCAGGCCAGGTTGTCGGCATCGTCGAAGCCGGAGTTCAGGCCGCGCACGCCGAAGATGGGCATGGCATGGGCGGCGTTGCCGGCGAACAGGATGCGGCCGTGCCGGTAGTCGCGCAGCGTCATGGCGCCGGCGCGGTAGACCGAGGTCCACACCGGCTTCCAGCTGCGGTGGCCCGCGCCGATGGCATCGAGGTGGCGCTGCACGAACTCGCGCACCGCCTCGGGGGTGAGCGCGTCCTCGCTGCTCTGGCCCGGGCGCAGCTGGTAGTCGATGCGCCAGATGTCGTCCGGCTGGGGATGCATCAGCACGGTGGAGCCCGGGTTCCACGGCGGATCGAACCAGGCCAGGCGCCCGTCGGCGGGCTGGCCCGGCAGCTCGATGTCGATGATGACGTAGCGGCCTTCGTACGCGGCGCCTTCGAGCGCCAGGCCCAGCGACTTGCGCACGAAGCTCTGGCCGCCGTCGCAGGCGGCCAGCCAGTCCGCATGCAGCGTATAGCTGCCCAGCGCGTTGCGCGCCTGCAGCTCGACGCCGCCGGCATCCTGCGCCAGGGCCACCAGCTCGGTGCCCCAGCGGATATCGATCAGGCCCGGCTGGCGCGCATTGCGGCGCTCGATCTCGTCAAGCAGGAACTGCTCGATGTAGTACTGCTCCAGATTGACCATCGGCGGGAGCTTTTGCTCCGCGCCGTGCGGCATCTCGAAGCGGAACACTTCGGCCGTCTTGTAGAAGCTGCGGCCCTGGCGCCAGGGCAGGCCCTTGGCCAGGAAGGCGGGCAGCGCGCCCAGGCGCTCGACGATCTCCAGGCTGCGGCGCGAGATGCAGATCGCGCGGCTGCCGACGCAGACGGTGTCGTCGGCCTCCAGCACCACGCTGGGCACGCCGTGGTTGGCCAGGCCCAGCGCCAGCGCCATGCCCACGGGGCCGCCGCCGGCGATCGCCACCCGGTGGCGCCGGGCTTCCTCGGCACCGTGGGCCAGCTCCGGCAGCCGGGGTTCGTGCAGGGTGTAGCTGAACGCGCCCACGGGGGGCGGCAGATTGCTGGCGCGGTGGCTGCTCGCATTCGTCATACAGGTCTCGGTCTATGGTGGATGCGCTGGATTATCCGGATGCGCGCGGGCCGCGAATGTCGTAACTTCATAGGAAGTGTTTACCCGGATTCGAGGGAGTTTCTTGATGCAGCGATGGCGTGTCCGGCCTTCTGCGCAGCCGCTGCCCCAGGCGGCGGTGTGCGGAATCCTGGCGGGCATCGGCACGCCG
The DNA here is from genome assembly GCF_057808605.1 of Comamonas sp. FG99. NCBI lineage: Bacteria > Pseudomonadati > Pseudomonadota > Betaproteobacteria > Burkholderiales > Comamonadaceae > Comamonas > Comamonas sp. FG99. The sequence continues at coordinate 264,738 of NZ_JBMDII010000002.1, read as the reverse complement.
CGGCTGGCGGCGCATTACCTGGAATCCCTGCAGGCCGCGCTGCCGCTGACCTTTTGCACCGTCTTCGCGGTGGGCTCCAGCGGCCGGCTGGAGATCGTCTCGGCCGCCAGCAGCTACGGGCAGGCCGCGGAGCACACCGCGGCGCGCTACATCGAGCTGCGTTTCGACCGGGTCGATCCCCACATGGCCTGGCTGGCCGCGCGCAAGCGCCCGGCCAGCATCCAGGTCTGGCTCGGCCACCACCGGGGCGACGAGCTGGCCGACGGCGCCTACCGCGCGGCCTGCTACAGCGACGTGGGCATCCGCGAGCGGGCCTCGGTGCTGATGCTGCTGCCGAGCGGGCAGCGCGCCGCGGTGAGCTTTTACCGCAGCCTGGCGCAGCCGGAGTTCGGCGCGCAGGACTTCGCGCTGCTTGCCGGGCATGCGGGCGTGCTCGCGCAGGCCACGGCCGCGCACGGCCGCATCGCCCAGGCCATTGGCGCTACCATCGAGCCCGAGCTGAGCAGCCGCATTCTGGCGCTGAGCCGGCGCGAGCGCGAGGTCGTCTCCTGCCTGCGCGAAGGCCGCTCGGCCAAGGAGACCGCCCAGGCCCTGGGCGTGGAGCTGAGCACCGTGCGCACCCACCAGTACCGTGCGTTTCGCCGGCTGGGGATACGCACGCTCAAGGAACTGCTGCGCAGCGGCCCGCTATGAGGTGGGAGGTGGCTGGGGCGCACTATCCCGCAGGTGACTTTGCCGCCCGCAGGGGCGGTCTAGCATGCATTTTTTTACGAGGAGGCAAGATGATCAGCTACGAGGTACAGGAATTTGGCCAACCCCTGGTGCGCGCCGAGCGCCCCACGCCGCAGCCGCAGGGCGACGAGGTGCTGCTGCGCATCGATGCGGCGGGCGTGTGCCATTCGGACCTGCATATCTGGCACGGCTCGTACGACCTGGGCAACGGCAAGTCGCTGAAGATGGCCGACCGCGGCCTGAAGCTGCCGCTGACCATGGGGCACGAGATTGCCGGCGAGGTCGTGGCTGCCGGCCCCGACGCCAAGGGCGTGCAGGTGGGCCGCAAGTACGTGGTCTTCCCCTGGCATGGCTGCGGCCAGTGCAAGGTGTGCCTGCGCGGCGACGAGAACCTGTGCCTGGCGGGCAAGTCCATGGGCGTGTACCAGCCCGGCGGCTATGCCGACCATGTGCTGGTCTCGGGCTCGCGCTATTTGATCGACATCGGCAGCATGCCGCCCGAGCGCGCCGCGCCCTATGCCTGTTCGGGCTTGACGACCTACAGCGCCCTCAGGAAATTCAACGCCGCCGTCTTCCGCGACGAGAAGGTGGTGCTGTTCGGCGCTGGTGGCCTGGGGCTGATGGCCATACTGATCGCCAAGGCCCTGGGCGGCGCCGGCGTGATCGTGGTGGAGCCGGACCGGGCCAAGCACGCGGCCGCGCTCCAGGCTGGCGCCGACGCGGTCTTCGACCCCAGGGCCGAGGGCTTCGCGGCCGAGGTCAAGGCGGCGGCCGGTGGCGCGGTGTGGATGGTGCTCGACTGCGTGGGCTCCAGCCAGACGGTGCAGCAGGGCATCGATCTGCTGACCAAGGGCGGGCACCTGGTGCAGATCGGCCTGTTCGGCGGCCATGTGGACCTGCCCACGCCGTCGCAGGCGCTGCGCGCCATCACCTATCAGGGCACCTACGTGGGCAATCTGCGCGAGCTGCAGGAGCTGATGCAACTGGTCAATGACCAGAAGATGCCGCAGGTGCCCACCACCTGCCTGCATTTCAGCAAGGCCTTCACCGCGCTGCTCGACCTGGAGCAGGGCAAGGCCGTGGGCCGGCAGGTGCTGACGCCGCAGGGCGCGCCGGCTATCGCCTGATGCCAGCAGGCCACCGGGTGCGGTGGCCTGCGCTTACATGGACGGCGGAAACAGCACGCCGGCCTCGTCCTCGTGCCAGGCGGGGTACTTGGCCATCACCTGTCCGAACAGCGCCGAATCGGTCAGCCGCGTGAGCCAGGCCTGCAGGTGGGGCCAGGGCTGGGCTTGCCAGGCGGCCGCGTCGATGGCGGCGAACTGGCGCACGAAGGGGCGGATGGCCATGTCGGCCAGGCTCGGGTCCTTGCCGAACAGGTAGCCGGTGGCAGCCAGCTGCTCGTTCAGCGCCGCCAGAAAGCCGTGGGCCGCGGCCCGTGCCTGGCCCGGGTCGGCGCCGGGGTGGCGCTCGGGGTATTTGCAGCGGTCCAGCGCCTGCTTGAATTCACCGTCGTTGCGCGCGATCAGCGCCTGCATCGCAGCCAGCGAGCCGGCGGTGGGCGCGAGCCAGCCATCGGGGTCGCTTTGGCGCAGCGCCCACAGCATGATGTCCAGGCTCTGCTCCACGACCGTGCCATCGGCGAGCACCAGCACCGGCACCGTGCCCTTGGGCGATGCGGCCAGCAGCGCCTGGGGCTTGCTCTTGAGCACGACCTCGCGCAGCTGGCAGTCGATGCCGGCGCTGGCCAGCGCCAGGCGGGCGCGGATGGCGTATGGGCAGCGGCGAAAGGAGTAGAGAATGGGCAGGCCTTGCAGGGCGTGCAGCTGCCGCGCCTGCTGCTCGCGGCGCGATTGCTGGGAAGAAGCCTGCGTGTTGCCCAGGTGCGATGCGCCGCGCTGGCCGGCCAGGTCCATCTGGCGCTGGCGCTCGGCCAGCGCCGCCAGCTGCTCGGGCGTGCGGCTGCCGTGGCAGTAGGGGCAGCTGACGCCGCGCACATAGTGCGGGTGTCGCAGCTCTGGCTCGCCCAGCGGCATGCGGCACGAGCGGCACAGCTGGTGCGGCCCGCGCACCAGGCCGTGGCCCACCGACACGCGCTCATCGAACACGAAGCATTCGCCCCGCCACAGGCTGTCTTCCTGCGGCACGGTTTCCAGGTACTTGAGGATGCCGCCCTGCAGGTGGTAGACCTCGTCGAAGCCTTGCGACTTGAGGTAGGCGGTGGATTTCTCGCAGCGGATGCCGCCGGTGCAGAACATGGCCACCTTGTGCTTGCCGTACAGCGCGCCGCCGGCCGCCGATTGCTCGGCCACCCATTGCGGAAACTCGGCGAAGCTTTGGGTGTGCGGATTGAGCGCGCGCGCAAAGCTGCCGATGCCGACCTCGTAGTCGTTGCGCGTGTCCACCACCACCACCTCGGGGTCGCTGATCAGCGCGTTCCAGTCCTCGGGCTTCACGTACTGGCCGGCATTGCGCGCCGGGTTGAGTTCGGGCACGCCCAGCGTGACGATCTCGCGCTTGAGCCGCACCCGCATGCGGTAGAACGGGTTGCACGCGGCGCGCGCCTCCTTGTGCTCCAGCCGGGCCAGGCGCGCATCGCGCCGCAGCCAATCGAGCACCGCCTGCACGTCCTCGGGCAGGCCGGCGATGGTGCCGTTCACCCCTTCGTGGGCCAGCAGCAGCAGGCCCTTGACGTTGTGCTGCTCGCACAGCGCTTGCAGCGGTTCGCGCCAGTCGGCGTATTCCGGCAGGTCGATGAACTGGTAGAGCGCGGCGGTGAGGTACGGTTGTTCAGGCATGGGGCGAGGATGATAGCGCCATGGCGGTAGTTGCGTGGACTGGCTGGTTGATTCAGATCAGCTCGCGCGCGCAGGCCTCGCGTATCCAGCCGCCAAAGGCCTGCAGCGCCGCCGTGCCGGGCCGCGACTTGAGCCGGGTGAACCAGTAGGCGCCGCGCTGCAGCTCCTGCGCGAACGGGCGCTGCAGCCGCCCGCCCAGGATCTCGCGCGCGAACAGGCGCGCCGGCAGCAGCGCCACGCCAGCGCCTTGCGCGGCCGCCTCGGCCATGGTGACCGACGAGTCGAACACCGCGCCGCGCAGCCGGGGGCAGGGCAGGCCGGCGGCCTCGAACCAGGCGCTCCATTCGTCGGAGCGGTACGAGCGCAGCAGCACTTCGCGGGCCAGGTCGCCGCCCTGGTGCAGCCGCGCCGCGATGGCCGGCGCGCACATGGGCGTGAGCGGCGCCTGCAGCAGCATGTGCGCCTCGGTGCCATGCCAGGAGCCGTCGCCAAAGCGGATCGCGCAGTCCAGCCCCTCGCCGGCCATGTCCACCCGGTTGTTGTTGGTGAACAGGCGCAGGTCGACGAAGGGATGGGCTTCCTGGAAGGCGCGCAGCCGCGGCAGCAGCCAGCCCACGGCAAAGGTGCCGACCACGCCCACGTTGAGCACCTCGCGCGGCCGCGCATCGTGGAACTGCTCCAGCGCCTGGGCGATGCGCGTGAACGATTCGCTCAGCACCGGCAGCAGCGACTGGCCTTCGTCGGTCAGCGCGAGCCCACGCGGCAGGCGGCGAAACAGCGGCTTGCCCAGCAGCTCCTCGAGGTTGCGGATGTGCTGGCTGACCGCGGTCTGCGTCACATGCAGCTCCTGCGCGGCGCGGGTGAGGTTCAGGTGGCGGGCGGCGGCGTCGAAGGCGCGCAGTGCATTGAGTGGCAGGTGCATGAAGTTTTTATTGGGGCTGGCCTTGATTATCTTCGATGGTAAAAACGCATAGATCGCATTAAATTAAGGTGGTATCAACTACTTTATTGATAGCAAATATGCTGAAGCGACGAGAGTTTTTCTTTGCTGTTGGGGCCGTGGGTGCAGCGCCGGCCTGGGCTGGGCAGAGCCGGGAGCGGGCGGGCTTTGCCCAGTCCATGCAGGCCATCGAGCGCGAGGTGGGCGGGCGGCTGGGCGTGGCGGTGCTGGACAGCGCCAGCGGCAGGGCATGGCAGTGGCGCGGCAACGAGCGCTTTCCCATGTGCAGTACCTTCAAGTTCCTGCTGGCGGCGCAGGTGCTGCAGGCCGTGGACCAAGGCAAGCAAAGCCTGGATGCCCGTGTGCACTATGAGCGCACGGCGCTGGTGGACTATTCGCCGGCCACCGAGCCGCATGCGGGCCGGGAGGGCATGAGCGTGCGCGAACTGTGCGAGGCCACGGTCACGCTCAGCGACAACACCGCCGCCAACCTGCTGCTGGCGCAGCATGGCGGGCCCGCGGGCTTCACCCGCTTTGTGCGCGGCCTGGGCGACCGGCAGACGCGGCTGGACCGTATCGAGCCGGCGATGAGCGAATCGCGGCCCGGCGACGTGCGCGACACCACCACGCCCCAGGCCATGCTGGCCAGCCTGCGCGCGGTGGCGCTGGGTGGTGCGCTGTCGCCAGCGGCGCGCCGGCAGGTGCTGGACTGGCTTGTGGCCTGCAAGACCGGTGACAAGACCTTGCGCGCCGGCGCGCCTGGCTGGACGGTGGGTGACAAGACCGGCTCCGGCCCGGGCACGCGCAACGACGTGGGCCTGCTGTGGCGGCCGGGCGATGGCATCGCCGCCAAGCCGGTGCTGGTCACGAGTTACCTGACTGAGACCCGGGCGCAGCCCGCGGCGCGCGATGCGGCACTGGCCAGCGTGGCGCGCGCGGTGGTGAAGCTGCTGGGATAGCCTTGGTCGATGCGGCCGGGACTACTGGTTTTGCAGCCGGCGCTCGGCCCGGTCCATGTCGTAGCGGGCGTTGCGCAGGCGCGAGTCGAGGCTGCTGAGCTCGTCGCGCAGGCGGCGGCGCTGGCTGTCGTCGGTGGACTTGTCGAGTTCACGTTGCTTGCGCTGCTGCTCGCTGCGCAGGCGCTGCAGGGTCTGCTCGGCATCCCAGGCGCGGCGGCCGTCGCGGTAGCGGTCCGCAAAGGCGGCTTCCAGCTGGGGCGGGCAGGTGTTGTCGTAGCTGCGGCCCTGGCGGCCCCAGCGCGCGCCGTTGGCCGGGGTGCAGAACTGCAGCAGGCCGGCCGCGTAGCCGTCGAAGTAGAGATCCTGGCGCGGCGCCACGCCGGCTTCGGCGCAGGCCTGGCGGATATCGTCGAAGTGCGCGCGTGCCATGCCCTCCTGGGCATCGCGCATGCCTTGCTCGCGCCAGTCGGCGGTGCGGCATTCCTGCGGGCTCATCGTGGTGCAGCCTGCCAGCAGCAGGGCGGCGGCGATGCTTGCAATGGTTTTCATAGGTTGGACAGCTCCAGGATCTCCTGCCCCATGAGCAGGCACTGGCCGCCGACGGCGGCATAGATCAGCCGCATGCGGTAGTTGGCCTTGTAGATATGCCCGGCGACTTCGAGCACGCTGAATTTCTGCGCCTTGTTGGCGGGGTTGGCAATGGGCGCAAGCGGTCTTGCCTGGGGCTCTACCGTGGCCTGTGCGCCGCTGCCGCCGTGCCAGGCCAGCAGCTTGCCGGCTTGCGCGATGGCATCGGCGGCGCAGGGCGGTGGCGAGGTGGCGGCCATGCCGCTGGCGGCGGCGGCCAGCAGCGCAAGGCATGCAAGCGGTTTTTTCATGGTCTGCATGGCGGTGTGTGCCTGAAAGTATGTAAATGTAACGCAAACGGCGATAGCCGGTGATGCAAGTGCCGGCCCGCTGGTGGGCGGTTTCCACGGTGCGAGGCCGGCGCCTGCGCTCAAGGGTTGAGCCACTTCTGCAGCGCGCTGCGGTAGGCCAGGTCGAAGCGGCCGTAGTAGTCCGGGGCGGCAGGTTTTTCGCAGCTGGAGGAGCCGCCCAGCAACTGGCCGACCACATAGCGCTTGCCGTCCAGCGGCATGAAGGCGGCGGAGCCGCTGCTGCCGCCCTCGGTGATGCCCTGCTGCCAGCCCAGCCCGATGAAGTTGCCATTGGCGGCCAAGCTGCAGCCGGCGTTGCCGCTGCAGCTGGCGGTGCCCAGTGCGCTGCCCAGGCTGAACTTGAGCAGGTCGCCGCTGGGGTGGTGCAGGCCCGCGAGCGCGGTGCCCGTGGCGGGTGCCGCGCCGAAGTACGAGCCTGCATAGACGATGCCCGCGGGCGGCGCCTCGTTGAGCTTGAGCAGGGCCACGTCGGTGGCCTCGGCGGCGTACAGCAGCGTGGCGCCGCCGCTCAGGCGCCTGGCGGCGGGGTTGACCTCGGCGCTGCCGCAGGCCGCGGCCCGGTAGAACCAGTCGGTGACCAGGCTCGATGCGGTGAGCTGGTCGGAGATGCAATGGTTGGCGCTGAGAAAGTACGGCGTGCCCGAGGACTTGGCATCGTTGAGCAGGGTGCCGGTGCAGAGGAAGGCCTCGCCGTTCTTCACGTACACCATGCGCGCCACGGAGCGGCTCTGGTCAAGGTAGTCCGGCATGCAGCTGGCGTTGACGGTGCAGCTGCCGGCCTCGCCCGCCTTGCCCGTGCCGGGCGTGAGCTCGCTGCCGGCCTCGTTCAGGGCGCGGGTGAAGTGCGACAGGCGCGGCACCGCGATCTGCACGGCGGCGCTGCTGGCGCTGGCGGGGATCTCGATTTCGAGCGTGGTTTCGGCGCCGCCGAAATCCGGGCTCCAGTAGGTGCGTGCATCGGCCGCGGCTGCGCCGGCATCGGCATTGCGCTGGGCCATGTCGCGCAGCTGCTGCGCATCCACTGGCAGCGCATCGGCCGCCGTGCTGCCGTAAAAGCGCAGCACCGAGCCCGTGGGCAGCGCATCCACCTGCACGCCCAGGCGCACGCCATGCGCGCCGTCGGCGACGAAGCGCAGCGCGGCCGCCTGCGTGCCGCGCGCCGTGGCCTGCCATTGCAGCAGGGCGCCGGTGGCGGCGGCCGAGGCGGTGTCCGCCACCGCCCGGGCCGTGCCGATCTGCAGCGCGATGGCGCTGGTGGCGCCGGCGGGCGTGGCCGGCGTGGATTTGGCCAGTGGCCCCAGCGCCACGGTGCGGGCGGGCGGCGCCACCGCGGCCTGGCTGGCCGGGGCCGTGGCCGCCGCCTTGCCCGCGCCGGGGTCATACGATTCGATGCGGTCGGTTGCGGCCGCGGGATTGGTCGAGCCGCCGCCGCCGCAGGCCGCCAGGGCCAGCGCGAGCGGCAGGGCAGCCAGGCCCAGGGCGCGGGTGCTGTGAAGGGTCATGATAAGAGCTTTCGGATAGGCAGAAAAGAAAGAAAGCGCCGCCGTTCGCGGCGGCGCTTGTGGCTGCGCCGGGTGCTGTGGCCAGGCGTCAGCCGATGCTAGGGCGCATCACCCGCGGCGGCTTGATCCGGCGTTGGGCGTTTCTTGACTGGCCGTCTCAGCGTGCGGACAGCGGTGCGTGCAGGCCGCGCACCCAGTCGGCATATTCGGGGCTTGGCGCCGGGGCGATGGCGCCTGCGCTGCGCCCGCCGGCGCCTTGCGCGCGGGCCTCGCTGGGCGTGAGGCCGAACGCGCTGCGGAAGGCACGGCTGAAGTGCGCCTCGCTGGCAAAGCCCAGCCGGGCGGCAACCTCGGCCACCCGCAGGCGCCGGCTGGCGGCGGGGTTGGCCAGGGTCTGGAATGCACGCAGCAAGCGCTGCTGCTGCACATAGTGCGCCACGCCGCCCAGCGGCTCGAACAGGCGGTAGAGCTGGCTGCGCGACAGGCCGAACATGCGCGCCAGCGCCTCGGGCGGCAGCGGCGCCCCCAGGTTGCCCGCGATATGGCGGCGGATGCGGGTCAGCAGGGCCGTGCGCAGCTCGGCCTGGGCTTCGCCCAGGCTGCGCAGGCTGGGGAGCAGGCTGGCGGCCAGCATCTGCACGGTGGCATGGGCGACAGCGGGCGCGTCGGCCACCGCAATGCCCGACAGCCGGGCCGTCAGCGAGCGCAGGTGGTCGGCCAGCAGCCCGCCCAGTGCGGTGCTCGTCGGCAGCACCGTGCCGTGCAGGCTGGCGCGGGTTGCCACGGCGCTGCCGCCAAGGGCCTCGTGCAGCAGGGCGCGCGGCACCACCAGCGAGAGCACCTCGGAGTCCTGCGCGATGGTGTGCACCGCGCGCTGCAGCTCCAGCACGGCAATGCAGCCGGCGGGCAGGCGCATGTCCTGCTCGCCATCGTGCCTGCCGATGAAGCCGCCGCTGCGGTACCACTGCACGAGGTAGTGGTCCAGCCCGTCGCGCGCCACCCGGGCGAGCGGGCGCGAGAACTGCTGTGCGCTGAAATGGTGGTCGGCGATCAGCAGGCTGCCCAGGTGGTAGCCGGTGACCGCGGCGCTGAACCGATCGAGCCCCGCGCCGGCCAGGGGCGCCACGTCGAAGATGACGGATATGCTGCTGCGCCAGGCCTCGAAGCGTTCCTCGCCAAGGGCCTGGTCGGTGCGAAAGGCCGTGGAGGGCAGGGCGCGCATGGCGGGAGGGGGGGCTATAGGTACTTGACCAGCACCTGGCTCTTGCGGTTCCAGTTGTACTTGGCCTTGCGCTGCTCGGGCAGCCACTCGGGGTCGACCGGCTGGAAGCCGCGCTTGAGGAACCAGTGCATGGTGCGGGTGGTGAGCACGAAGATGCTCTTGAGGCCGATGGCGCGGGCGCGCTGCTCGATGCGCTTGAGCAGCTTTTCGCCATCGCCGGTGCCCTGGCTTTGCGGCGACACGGTGACGGCGGCCATCTCGCCGGTGGCGGATTCGGGGTAGGGGTAGAGCGCGGCGCAGCCGAAGATCACGCCATCGTGCTCGATGATGGTGTAGGCGGCGACGTCGCGCTCGATCTCGGTGCGGCTGCGCTTGACCAGCGTGCCATCCTTTTCGAAGGGCTCGATCAGCTGCAGGATGCCACCCACGTCATCCGAGGTGGCCTCGCGCAGCTCTTCCAGCCGCTCGTCGATCACCATGGTGCCGATGCCGTCGTGCACATAGACCTCCAGCAGCAGCGCGCCGTCGGTGGCGAATGGCAGGATGTGCGAGCGCTCCACGCCCTCGCGGCAGGCCTTGACGCAGTGCTGCAGGTAAAAGCCCACGTCGGTGGGCACGGTGGCGGGCGGCAGCTCGGCCAGGAGTTTTTGCGCCGCGTCGAGCGGCAGCTCGGTGTCGATCGGGTTGTCCTCGCCTTCGGGCGCCAGGGGCTGCATGCGGATGCCTGGCACCTCGGTGAGAAACAGCAGCTTGTCGGCCTTGAGCTCGATCGCGATGCGCGTGGCCACTTCCTCCATCGTCAGGTTGAAGGCCTCGCCGGTGGGCGAGAAGCCGAACGGCGACATCAGCACCATCGCGCCCATGTCCAGCGTGCGCTGGATGCCGCCCACGTCCACCTTGCGCACCAGGCCCGAGTGCATGAAATCCACGCCATCGACGATGCCCACCGGCCGCGCGGTGACGAAGTTGCCCGAGATCACCCGCACCGTGGCGCCCGCCATCGGGGTGTTGGGCAGGCCCTGGCTGAACGCGGCCTCGATCTCGAAGCGCAGCTGGCCGGCAGCCTCCTGCGCGCAGTCGAGCGCCACCGAATCGGTGATGCGGATGCCGTGCGAATAGCGCGCCGCATGGCCCTTGGCCAGCAGCTGCTCGTTGACCTGCGGGCGAAAGCCATGCACCAGCACGATCTTCACGCCCAGCGCCTGGATCAGCGCCAGGTCCTGCACGATGGACTGCAGCTTGCCCGCGGCTATCGCCTCGCCCGTGAGCCCGACCACGAAGGTCTGGTTGCGGAACTTGTGGATGTACGGCGCGACCGACCGGAACCACGGCACGAAGGTGAAGTTGAATACAGCGGACATGGGCGGCGTCAGTGGCTATGGGTGTGAAGAATGGCTGCCTCGGGTAAACCCTGGAGCGCTATTGTCATACAAGCAGCGGCCGTGGCGGAGGAAATCTGCATTTGCGCAACAGTCGCGGTTTTGGTCGTGGCGAATGGCGGGTTCGGCAATCGCGAACCCGCGGCGGTGCCAAAGCGGCATGATGGCGGCATTTTTTTCCGACCTCCGGAGACACTCCCATGCACTCTCTCGACCTCCGCCTCAGCCGCCGCCACTTGCTGGCCGCATCGCTGGTTTCCAGCCTGGGCCTGCCGGCCTGGGCCGCCACCGACTACCCGAACAAGCAGGTGAAGTTCATCGTGCCCTTTCCGCCGGGCGGCCCGGTAGACACGACGGCGCGCGCTTTCACGCAAAAGCTCGCCCAGCTGTGGCCCAAGGGCACCTTCATCGACAACCGCGCCGGCGGCGGCGGCATCGTCGGCGCCGAGAATGCGGCCAAGCAGGCGCCCGACGGCTACGGCCTGTTCGTGGGCGCGATCCACCACGCGGTCAATCCGGCGCTGCATGCCAAGCTCGGCTACGACATCCAGAAGGATTTCGCGCCGGTCAGCTTCGCGGCCCAGTTTCCGGTCTTCCTGGTGGTGCACCCGAGCGTGCCGGCCAAGAACGTGCAGGAGCTGATCGCGCTGGCCAAGAAGCCCGACAGCCAGCTGAGCTTTGCCTCGTCGGGCAACGGCGGCGGCACCCACCTGGCGGGCGAGCTGTTCAACATGCATGCCGGCACCAAGATGCTGCACATTCCCTACAAGGGCAGCGCGCCGGCGATGAACGACGTGCTGGGCGGCCAGGTGCCGATGATGTTCGCCGACGCGCCGTCGTGCCTGCAGCACATCAAGACCGGGCGCCTGCGCGTGCTGGGCGTGGCCAGCCCCAAGCGCTCGGGCCTGCTGCCGCAGGTGCCGACCATCGCCGAGCAAGGCCTGCCCGGCTACGCCGCCTACTCGTGGGCCGCGCTGTTCGCGCCGGCCGGCACGCCCAAGGAGGTGATCCAGAAGATCAACACCGACTTCAACACCGTCATGCGCGACCCCGAGGTCAAGCAGCGCCTGTACGTGGCCGGCGCCGAGGCGCAGCCGGGCACGCCCGAGCAGATGGCGACCTTCCTGCAGGAAGAGATCGCCAAGTGGGCCAAGGTGGTGAAGGAAGCCCACATCACCATCGATTGAGCCCCTGCGGGGCCGAGCGGGCCGCCGGCGGCTGCCGGCGCCGCTATTCGCCGAGGTCGCGGCCTCTGGTTTCCGGCAGGACCAGGGTGCCAACGATGGCTGTCAGGCCCGCGAAGGCCACGGTGTACCAAAGCCCGCCGAAGATGTTGCCGGTGGCGATGACCACTGCCGTGGCGACGAAGGGGGCGAAGCCGCCGATCCAGCCATTGCCCAGCTGCAAGGCAAGCGAGACGCCGCTGTACCGTATGTGCACCGGAAACAGCTCGACCAGCAAGGCTCCCAGCGGCCCGTAGACCATGGTTGCAAGGAAGATCAACGCGAACAGGACGGCAATCACCATCGGCCCGTTGGGCTGCACCGGGGCCTTGGCTGCTGGCAGCCCCTTCTCCGCCAGTGCAGCCAGCAGCCTGGCTTCTGTCGGATCTTGCAGGTCGTCGCCGTTGATCTTGATGCGCAGGGGCTTCGCGTCAGCCTTGACGGTATAGGGCACCGACTGTGCCGTCAGCAGCGCTTTGGTCCGCGTGCATGGCGTCGTTGCCTGGGGCTTGAACAACTGCCCGATCACCGACTGGTCTTCACGGCAATCGTTGCCGCTGATCGCCACCGTGGTCTTGGCGCGGAACTCGGCAAGCGCCGGGTTGCCATAGGTGGCCAGGGCCTGGAACAGCGGCATGAAGCACAGGGCCGAGAGCGCGCATCCCGTGAGCACGATCCACTTGCGCCCGATCTTGTCGGAGAGCCAGCCGAAGAACAGGAAGAACGGCGTGCCCAGCGTGAGCGCGCTGAGCAGGTAGAGATCCGCTTGCTCGTGCGCCATCCTGAGCGTTGTCGTCATGAAGTACAGGCTGTAGAAGTGGCCCGTGTACCAAATGACCGCCTGGCCCGCGACGATGCCGAAGATGGCCACCAGCACGATGCGCAGGTGCTTGCCGTTGCCCAGCGTCTCGGCGATGGGGTTCTTGGATGTGCGGCCCTGTTTTTTCATCTGCTCGAAGACTGGCGACTCGTGCAGCTTCAGGCGGATGTAGAGCGAGAGCAGCAGCAGCGCGATGGAGCCGATGAACGGCAGGCGCCAGCCCCAGCTGGAGAACGCATCTTCCGACATCGACGATTTGCACAGCACGATCACGATCAGCGAGATGAAGAGCCCGAGCGTGCCGGTGATCTGGATCCAACTGGTCGTGAAACCTCGCTTGTTCGCAGCCGAGTGCTCGGCCACGTAGGTGACGGCACCGCCGAACTCGCCGCCCACGGCCAGACCCTGGAGCAGGCGCAAGGTTACCAGCAGTGCCGGCGCGCTCCAGCCTACGGACGCATAGGTCGGCAGCAGGCCGATGCCCGCCGTGGCAAAGCCCATCACCAGCATCGTGATGAGAAAGGTCTTCTTGCGCCCGACCACATCGCCGAGGCGGCCGAAGACGACGGCGCCGAAGGGGCGCAGCACGAAACCGGCACCGAAAGTTGCCAGCGCCGCGAGCAGGGCCGCGGTTTCGTTGCCCTTGGGGAAGAACAAGGTGCTGAAGAAGGCGGCGAGCGACCCGTAAATGAAAAAGTCATACCACTCGAACACGGTGCCCAGCGCTGCGGCAAAGACGACGCGCTTGGTGTCCTGTTGATGGGCCGCGACCGAGGAGACATTGGATGCCATGGATTGGGCTTGCATGGTGGCCTCCCATCATCAATTGGTTTGCTGGGCCAGGAAGTCGGCCAGCACGCGATTGAAGGCCCGGGGCTGTTCCAGCATCGGGAAATGCCCCGCATCGGCGATGACCTCCAGCCGGCTGTTGGGGATGCCTTTGGCCAGCACCTCGGATTCGCACGGCGGCGTGATGATGTCTTCATTGCCCACCAGGATCAGCGTGGGCACATGGATTTCGCCCAGCCGTGCGCGGCTGTCGGTGGCGTTGAGCGAGGCGATGGCCTGCCGTGCCACGAAGGCCGGGGTCTGGGCCACTTCCGCCTTGGCAAACGCCAGCAGTTCCGCGCTGGCGGCACTGCCGAAAGATCGGTCGATGACGTTCTGGCTGGCAGCCACGACGCCCAGCTCCGCGATCGCCGCCAGCACCTTGTCGGCGTTGACGTCTTCGCCCAGGCCGTGCGGCGTGGTATCGACCAGCACCAGCGCCCGCACGCGTTGCGGATGGGTGAGCGCGAAATGCTGGGCGATGGCTCCGCCCATCGACAATCCAACGAGTACGGCATCCTGGATCTCCAGGGCCTGGTAGACCTTGAGGACGTCAGCTGCGAACGCCTCGATGGTGTAGGCACGCCCCTCGGGGCGGGGCGACACTCCGTGTCCGGGCAGGTTGATGCGGATGACGCGGTGGCCGGAGGAGAACGGCTCGACCTGCTCACGCCAGAACTCGGCGGTGGTGGTGAAGCCGTGAACGAACACCAGCGGTGTTCCCGCGCCTGAGGTGCGGACCACGGTGTCTCCGATATTCAAGGTGTCTATGCGCGCCATTTGTCTCATCCTTTGCTTTGGTTCTGTGACTGGCCGGGGCGTCTGCCATGGACATGCCCGGACCCTGGGAGCCCGGCACATGCCCGAGCCCGTGTGTCTCATAGCAAATGCCGGGCCAAGTCCTTGGTGGCCGCCGGAATCCATATAACCTATTGTTCTATATTGAAAAAATGGTCGCTGAATCTTATGGCGGGAGATGGCTGGGTAAAGAGTGGCCAGCAGATGACTCTCTTTGGATACACTGAAGTCTTCGAAAAGAGACATTTGGACGGTTCACCGCCAAGGCTGGCGGCGAAGCGTTCGGCAAGGGGAATGCCATGGCGTTTGCGCAGCGGCTGCCGGACCTGGTCGAGGAGGCGGAATTCCTGCGGCTGGTGCTGGACCATGTTTCGGACAGTCTCGTCGTAGTCGATACCACGGGAGCCATCGTGCTCATCAACGAGCCCTACTGCAGGGTGCTGGGGGGCGCGCCCGAGGATTTTGTCGGCCGCCACATCGCCGAGGTGGTCGGGCCGGCCACCAAGCTGCACCTGGTCGCGCAGGGAAAGGCAACCCAGGTCGGCTATCCGCTCGAAGTGCGGGGACATAAGCTGGTGACCAAGCAGGTGCCGGTGATGCGCAATGGCGAAATCATCGGCGCCGTGGGGTTTGCGCTGTTCTCTGACCTGGGCGTGCTGAGATCGACCTATGGGCGCGTCTTCAAGACCGAGCTTTCCTTGCCCCAGGGCAGCAGGCTGTGGCGCTCCAGGTTCGGCATGGCCGACATCATCGGCAGCGGAGCGCGGATGGATGCCTACCGTTCGGCCTTGGAGCTGGTTGCGCAATATGGCTTGCCGGTGCTGATTTCCGGCGAGACGGGCACGGGCAAGGAACTGGCGGCGCATGTGATCCATGCTCTGTCGGACCGGTCCGCAGGCCCCTTCGTATGGGTCAACTGCGCATCCATCCCCAGCGAGCTGATCGAGGCCGAGCTGTTCGGCTATGAAGGTGGCGCTTTCACCGGTGCCCGCCAGCACGGCAAGCCGGGAAAATTCGAGCTGGCGGCGGATGGGATGCTGTTCCTGGACGAGATCGGCGATATGCCACTGTCGCTGCAGGCCAGCCTGCTGCGGGTGCTGCAGACGAACGAGATCGTGCGCGTTGGCGGCACGACGCCGGTCTGCATCAACGCCCGGATCATCTGCGCCACCAATCGGTCGCTGGCCGAGCAGATCCGGGCGGGCCGGTTCCGGGAGGATCTCTACCACCGCCTGAACGTGCTGACCGTGGAGGTGCCGGCATTGCGCGAGCGCAGCGACCTTGTGGCCCTGGCCGGGCAATTGCTGCAGCGCATTGCCTCCCGGCTGGGGAAGCCGTGCCCGGCTCTGGCGGCAGCAGACCAGCAACGCCTGCTCCGACATGCGTGGCCGGGCAACGTGCGGGAGCTGGAGAATGTGCTGACGCGGCTGCTGGTGACCGGCAGGCTGGACCTGCCCGAGGCCGTGCCCATTGCCAGCCTGGAGCCCGACGGCGGTGAGGAGGGGGCATCGCTGAAGCGGCGTCTCCAGCATCTGGCCAAGGCGGAGGTTCAGTTTGCCCTGCAGCAGGCCGGGGGCAACAAGCGCCGGGCGGCAGAGCTGCTGGGGATCAGCAGGGCGCATCTGTACCGCATGATGGAGGCGCACGGTCTCAAGGCCATGCCGCGGGGCGAGCCCGCCGCCTGATGGCCTGCCCGCGGGCTACTGCCGCACCGCAGCCAGCAGCTGCGGGCAGTGGGTCGGGTCGTCGGATGGCGGAGCGGTCAGCGGCAGCACCGCCAGCGCCACGGGCGCCGCCACCACCGCGGCGATGGCCGCACCCGCGCGGGCGAGCACACCGGCGGACCGTACCTTGACCTGGGGCTGCGCCAGCGGGCCGCTCACCTGCAGCGGCGAGCGCAGCGTGAAGAGCTTCCAGCTGGTGGATTGGGGCTTGAGCTGCAGGTCCACCCGCTCGCGGCGCAGGTCGATGCTGCCCGAGCCGTCGATGTAGGCGTCGGCGGCGCTCAGGCGCATCAGCTTGGAGTGGGCCACGCCGTCCTTGACCTCGAAGTCCGCCCCCATGCAGCGGATGGGCACTTCCTTGTCGGCGCCGAAAAAGCGTGCCACCACGACGCTGCCCAGGTTCAGCGCCGCCATGTCCAGCAGCTCCTTGCTGATCGTGCCCGACGAGACGTAGAACCTGGCCGAGCCGTTGGCACTGCCCAGCATGGCGGCCACCGAGTCGCCATGGCCCGCGAGCTGGATGCTGCCGTCGAGCTCGCCCAGGCTTTTGCGGGTGCGCTCCACCGTGGGAAAGAGGGCGGCGAGCTTCAGGCCCTGCACCTTGGCGTGGACTTCGGTGCGTACCGGCTTGCGCTGCCCGTCCACCACGAGGGGCATGGCCAGGGTGCCTTGGGCCAGGCCGAAGTTCAGCGGATCGATGCGCATCACGCCATCGTCGAGCTTGACCGTCATGTCGAGCTTTTCCAGCGGCAGTGCATCGGGCCGGATGATCTTGTCGGCCGCCAGGCTGACATTCGCGTCCATGTGCTTCCAGCGGTCGACGGCCAGGGGCATGTCCGGCAGCACCGAGGCCGGGGCCTTGGCCTTGCGGCCAGCGGGCTTGGCGGCGCCTTCGGTGCCGGTGCCGATCACCGAGCCGAGGTCGGCAAGATGCAGCTGGCTGGAGCGCAGCTTGCCTTCGAGCAGCGGGCGCTCGGCGCCCGAGGTGTAGCGCAGCTCGCCTTGCAGGTCGCTGCTGCCCACCTTGCCGGTGAAGGCCTGCAGCGCCCACTGCGCCTGGCGTGGCGTGAAGCGCCCCAGCAGCCGGCCCTTGACCTGGAATGGCGGCGTGTTGGGCAGCACCAGGCCGGTCAGCGGGTACAGGTCCTGCATGTTGCCGCTGGCCAGCTGCAGCGCGACGTCCACCCCGTCGAGGTGCAGCGGATTGCGCAGCGTGCCCTCCAGCGACAGGTGGGTGTCGCCCGAGCTGGCCTGCAGCTGCAGCGGCAGCGATTGCCCGGCGCCCTGCAGGTGCAGCAGGTCGCCCACCATGCCCTGGCCCTTGAGCGGTGCCTTGTCCTTGTGTCCCTCCAGTGAAAAGGCCAGCCGGTAGGGTGCCTGCTGGGTCGGGCCGAAGCGGGCGCGCACGAAGAGTTTGGCGGGCAGGTTCTCGTAGCTGACGGTGCTGTCGTTGAACTGCAGCTCGCGCAGCTGTACCTGCCAGGGCTGGTCGCCGGGCGCGGTGCTGCGGGCGCCGACGTGCCAGTTGTCGGTGCCGGGCATGCTGGGCGCAGCGGAGGCATTGTCCGCCGCGGCCGCACCTGCGCCGGCAGGTGCGGGCGCCTCGGCCAATTGCTGCAGCCGGCCATAGGCGCCGCCGAGCTGCAGCAGATCCACCTGCAGTGTGTGCGACAGCAGCGGCAGCAACTGCACATGGGCCTGTACCCGCTGGGCCTCCAGGAAATCCCCGGGATCGGTGAAGCTGTCTGCCGGCCACTGCATGGGGTTGCCCATCACCACGTCGAGCGCGGTGACCGTGACCGAGGGCACCCACGAGTGCCAGCCCGACATGCTGGTATTGGGCCAGTGCCAGTCCACGGTCAGGTCGCCGGCGATGCGCAGCGGCCGGCCGGTCAGCTCCAGGGCCTTGTCGCCGATGTCGGGTCGGTACGCGTTCCAGTCCATCTGCTTGATGTACCAGAGCGCTCCAAGCAGCAAGACCGCCAGCGCCGCGAGCAGGGCTGCCAGGGCCAGCAATGCGGTGCGCAGCCGGCGGGCCATGGAGCTGGGCCTGGCAGGGGGGGGAAATGGTTGGTGCATGCTGAAAAGAATGTGCGAGCGGCTATACCGATTTTCACGCAAAGACATATTTTGCAATGCCACGAGCTTGCCAGCGCGCGCGGTAGACATTTAGGAGAAAAATCGGCGCATCGCCACCAGGGGGCTTTCTGCAAAAGGACTGCGCACTTTCTACAATCGCCCCCATGTCTTCATGCCAGCCAGACTCTCCAGGTGCAACCCCATCGCCGGCGCACATGCCCGCCAGCCTCCTGCCCATGCGCGATGGGGTCAGCCCCAGCTGCCTGGTGCTGCCCTCGCGCGGCGATGGCGGTCTGCTCGACTATCTGGCCGAGCGCCTGGCGCTCGTCAGCCGCGAAGGCTGGCGCGAGCGCATGGCGCAGGGGCTGGTGGTGGACGGGCAGGGCCGGGCGCTGCCGCCGCACCAGCGCTTCGAGCCCGGCATGCGCGTGTACTACTGGCGCGCGCTGGACGCAGAGGCTCACATTCCCTTCGAGGCGCAGGTCCTGTGGGAGGACGAGCACCTGCTGGTGGCCGACAAGCCGCACTTCGTACCGGTGGTGCCCACCGGCCGCTATGTACAGGGCAGCCTGCTGGTGCGGCTGAAAAAACTCACCGGCAATGCCCAGCTGTCGCCGCTGCACCGCATCGACCGCGATACCGCGGGGCTGGTGCTGCTGTCCAAGCAGGCCGCCAGCCGCGGCCGCTACCAGGCGCTGTTCCGTGAGCGCGCGATGCACAAGCTCTATGAAGCGGTGGCGCCGTTCAACCCCGGCATTGCCTTTCCGCGCGAGCACCGCAGCCGCATGGAGGAGAGCCAGCGCTTCTTTCTGATGCACGAGGTGGCGGGCGAGCCCAACAGCCACACGCGCATGCGGCTGCTGGAGCACAACGGCCGCTGGGCGCGCTATGCGCTGGAGCCGGTCAGCGGCAAGCGCCACCAGTTGCGCGTGCACATGGCGGCGCTGGGCCTGGCGCTGCGCGGCGATGCGTTCTACCCCGAAGTCAACGACCCGCCCGAGGGCGATTTCTCGCGCCCGCTGCAGCTGCTGGCGCGCCAGCTGCGCTTCAGCGACCCGCTGACGGGCGAGGAGCGCTGCTTTGAAAGCGCACGCCAGCTGGAGCCGTTGCCGGATGAAGAGGGGTGAGGGGTGTGCGCTTGGCGTTTTGCGTGAAGGCCGAACTCAGGCTGGCGCTCAACGCTCAACGCTCAAGTGCCCCATGGCTTCGCCGAGCTTGACCGGCCGGGCGGCGGCCCAGCCGGGTTCGAAGGCGATGCGGTCCTTGGGAAACAGCAGCACCACGGTGGAGCCGAGCAAAAAGCGCCCCATCTCCTCGCCTTGCTCCAGCACGATGGGCTGGGTCTGGTAGTCCCAGCTGCGCACCTTGCGCGAGCGCGGCGGATTGACCTGGCCATGCCACACGGTGGCCATGCTGCCGACGATGGTGGCGCCCACCAGCACCATCGCGAAGGGCCCGAGGCGCGTCTCGAAGAGGCAGATCACCCGCTCGTTGCGCGCGAACAGGCCCGGCACGCCGCGGGCGGTGAGCGGGTTGACCGAAAACAGCTCGCCCGGCACATAGACCATCTTCTGCAGCTTGCCGCGCAGCGGCATGTGGATGCGATGGTAGTCGCGCGGGCTGAGGTAGATGGTGGCGAATTGCCCGTCGGCGAACTGGGCCGCCAGCTGCGCGTCGCCGCCGAGCAGCGCGGTGGCGCTGTAGCGGTGGCCCTTGGCCTGGAAGATCTGGTCTTGCTCGATGGCGCCGAGCTGGCTGACCGCGCCGTCGACCGGGCAGACCAGCGCCGCATTGGCCAGGGGGCGGGCGCCTTCCTTGAGCTCGCGGGTGAAGAAGTCGTTGAAGCTGGCGTAGTGCGCGATGTCCGGATACCGGGCCTCGCCCATGTCCACCCGGTACTTCTGCACGAACCAGCGTATGAACGAGGTCGTGGCCGAGCCCAGCCGCGCCGACGCCAGGTGGCCCGCGCAGGCGGTGAGCCACTTCTTGGGCAGCAGGTATTGGGGGAGTACGGCGAGGCGGTCGGACATGGATTTTCTTATGGGGGCGGCCAAAGCGCGCATTCTATAGAGACAGGCCCAAAAAAGCATGTAAATCACGCGCCAGCGGTGAAATCTTCTGGCATCGCAGCTCTAAAAACAGTAGTAACCCTGAGAATGCATGCGCGCGCTTGCCCCGCGGCGTTGCCCGCTGCGAGGGGCGCTGCGGCCAAGCGGGCATGGGGCCGCTCGCGGCGCCAGGGTGACTGAGTTCTTATAATTGCCGATTCCGCCAGGATCGGGCCCATCCGGCCCTGGCCGCCATCCATCCAAACCTATGACCACACCCACTTTCTCCGTTGCCGACATCCGCAAGACGTTCCTGGAGTTCTATGCGTCCAAGGGCCACACCGTGGTGCCGTCCAGCTCGCTGGTGCCGGGCAACGACCCGACGCTGATGTTCACCAATTCGGGCATGGTGCAGTTCAAGGACGTGTTCCTCGGCACGGACAAGCGCCCCTATGTGCGCGCGGCCTCGGTGCAGGCCTGCCTGCGCGCCGGCGGCAAGCACAACGACCTGGAAAACGTGGGCTACACCGCGCGCCACCACACCTTCTTCGAAATGCTGGGCAACTGGTCGTTCGGCGACTATTTCAAGAAGGAATCGATCGAGTGGGGCTGGGAGCTGCTCACCCAGGTCTTCAAGCTGCCGGCCGACAAGCTGCTGGCCACCGTCTACCACGAGGATGACGAAGCCTACGAGATCTGGAACCAGGTCATCGGCCTGCCGCCCGAGCGCATCATCCGCATCGGCGACAACAAGGGCGGCAAGTACAAGAGCGACAATTTCTGGATGATGGCCGACACCGGCCCCTGCGGCCCGTGCTCCGAGATCTTCTATGACCACGGCCCGCACATCGCCGGCGGCCCGCCCGGCAGCCCCGACGAGGACGGCGACCGCTTCATCGAGATCTGGAACCACGTGTTCATGCAGTTCGACATGAAGGAAGACGGCTCCGTCGTCCGGCTGCCCGCGCCCTGCGTGGACACCGGCATGGGCCTGGAGCGCCTGGCCGCCATCTTGCAGCATGTGCACAGCAACTACGAGATCGACCTGTTCCAGGCGCTGATCCGGGCCGCGGCGCGCGAGACGCATGTGGACGACCTGGCCAACCCCTCGCTGAAGGTGATTGCCGACCATATCCGCGCCACCTCGTTCCTGGTGGCCGACGGCGTGATCCCCAGCAACGAAGGCCGCGGCTACGTGCAGCGCCGCATCATCCGCCGCGCCATCCGCCACGGCTACAAGCTGGGCCAGAAGACGCCGTTCTTCCACAAGCTGGTGGGCGAGCTGGTGGCGCAGATGGGCGCTGCCTATCCCAAGCTCAAGGAGCAGCAAGCCCACATCACCAGCGTGCTCAAGGCCGAGGAAGAGCGCTTCTTCGAGACCCTGGCCAACGGCATGGAGATCCTGGATGCGGCGCTGGCTGGCGGCACCAAGCTGCTGCCGGGCGACGTGGCCTTCAAGCTGCACGACACCTACGGCTTTCCGCTGGACCTGTCCAACGATGTGGCGCGCGAACGCGGCGTGGCGGTGGACGAGGCCGGCTTCAACGCCGCGATGGAGCAGCAAAAGAGCCAGGCGCGCGCCGCCGGCAAGTTCAAGATGGACCGGGCGCTCGAATACAGCGGCGCGGCCAACACCTTCACCGGCTACGAGCACTTGGCGGAATCCGCAAAAGTCGTAGCACTCTACGCCGATGGCGAAAGCGTTTCCGAGCTGAATGCTGGCCAAAGCGGCGTGGTGGTGCTGGATACCACTCCCTTTTATGCCGAATCTGGCGGCCAGGTGGGCGACCAGGGAACGATCTGGGTTGATGGAGCGCCGGATCCAACATTCGCGGTGGAGGACACCCTGAAAATTAAAGCGGATGTTTTTGGTCACCATGGCAAGGTGCAAAACGGAACGATCAGGGTTGGCGACTCTGTTCGTGCTCAGGTTGATGAAGGGCTGCGCGCCGCCACCATGCGCAACCACTCGGTCACCCACCTCATGCACAAGGCGCTGCGCGAAGTGCTGGGCGGCCATGTGCAGCAAAAGGGCTCGCTGGTCAACGCCGAGCGCACGCGCTTCGACTTTGCCCACAACGCGCCGGTCACCGAGGCCGAGATCCGCGAGATCGAGCGCCGGGTGAATGCCGAGATCCTGGCCAACAGCGCGACCGAGGCCCGCGTGATGGACATCGAGAGCGCACAGAAGACCGGCGCCATGATGCTGTTCGGCGAGAAGTACGGCGAGAGCGTGCGCGTGCTCGATATCGGCACCAGCCGCGAGCTGTGCGGTGGCACCCATGTGCGGCGCACCGGCGACATCGGCCTGTTCAAGGTGGTGGGCGAATCGGGCGTGGCCGCCGGCGTGCGCCGCGTCGAGGCGGTCACCGGCGAGAACGCGCTGGACTACCTGCAGTCGCTGGAGGCCGCTGTGCAGGAGGCTGCCGGCGCGCTCAAGGCGCCCAAGGCAGAGCTGACGCAGCGCATCGCCGGCACGCTGGAGCAGGTCAGGGCGCTGGAGAAGGAGGTCGCCGCGCTCAAGGGCAAGCTGGCCTCCAGCCAGGGCGACGAGCTGCTGGGCCAGGCCGTGGAGGTGAAAGGCATCAAGGTGCTGGCCGCCAAGCTCGACGGCGCCGACGCCAAGACGCTGCGCGACACCATGGACAAGCTCAAGGACAAGCTCGGCACCGCCGCCATCGTGCTGGCCGCCGTGGACGGCGACAAGGTGCAGCTGGCCGCCGGCGTGACCAAGGCCGAGACGGCGAGGATCAAGGCCGGCGAGCTGGTCAACTTCGTGGCCCAGCAGGTCGGCGGCAAGGGCGGCGGCAAGCCCGACATGGCCATGGCCGGCGGCACCAACCCCGCAGGCCTGCCGGCCGCGCTGGCCGGCGTGCAGGCCTGGGTCGCCGAGCGCGCCTGAAGCCCGCTGGCTGCGCGATGAAAAGTCCCCCGGTATGCCGGGGGATTTTTCATCCCTGTCCCAAGAGGAGTGCCGCAGGCGCAAGGATGGCCTGCCGGGCCGCCTGGATCGCTGCATATAATGAGAATCATTATTGTTTTTGGCCTTCCTGGCGCTTTGCGTAGATCTGCATGTCCTCCGGCGATACCACCATCAAGCTCCATACGCTGTACAGCGACCACCATGGCTGGCTGCAGGGCTGGCTGCGTCGGCGCGTGGGCCATGCGGGCGACGCGGCAGACCTGGCGCACGACACGTTTTTGCGCATCCTGCTGACGGGGCGCCTGCCGCAGGCCGAGCAGTCGCGCGCCCACCTGACGCAGGTCGCCAAGGGCTTGGTGATCGACCTGCACCGCCGCCGCCTGGTGGAGGCCGCCTACCTGGATGCGCTGGCGCATCTGCCGCCGGCGCAGGCACCCTCGGCCGAGCAGCGCGCGCTGATCGTGGAGGAGCTGCTGCTGGTGGACCGGGTGCTGGGGGCGCTGCCCGCCAGAGTGCGCGAAGTGTTCCTGCTGTCGCAGCTCGATGGGCTGACCTACTCGCAGATCGCCCAGGCCATGGGCATTTCGTTTGCCACCGTGCGCAAGTACATGCTGCGCGCGGCCCAGTCGCTGCATGCGGCGATGCAGGGCTGAGCGGGCGCTGCCGCCATCCATGGAATCGGATCGCGTTGCCGAACCCGTGTTGCAGCTGGCGCTGCAATGGCAGGTGACATTCTGGTCGGGCGAAGCCACGGCGCAGGAACATGCCGCGTTCGAGCACTGGCTGGCGCAGGATGCGGCGCATGCGCGCGCCTGGAGCCAGGTCCAGGACACCGGCCAGCGCATCCAGTCGCTGGCCGGGCCGGCGGCTGGCGAGGCGCTGCGCGCGGCGGCCTCTGCCCGCCCGCCCGGCAGTCGCCGCGGGTTGTTGCGGGCCATTGGGCTGCTCACCGGCGTGGGCGTGGCCGCCTACGCGGTGCGAGGCACATCGCCGGTGCAGTCCATGCTGGCCGAGCACCGCACGGGCCATGGCGAGCGCCGGGATCTGCAACTGCCCGACGGTACGCGCCTGGTGCTCAACACCGACAGCGCGATCGACCTGCGCTTCACCGCGCAGGCGCGCGCTGTGCTTTTGCGGGCGGGCGAGGTCTTCGTCGCCACGGCGCGCGACCCGCGAATCGCAGAGGGATTGGCTGCTCGCCCGTTCAGCGTGCACACGCAGCACGGCGCAGTGCAGGCCATCGGCACGCACTTTGCGGTGCGGCAGGCCGATGGGCGCTCGATGGTGTCGGTGCAAGAGGGCGCGGTGCAGATCCAGCCGCGCCAGCCTGGCGCGCAGCCGCTGCGGCTTGAGGCGGGGCAGCGCAGCTGGTTTTCCGAGGCGGCAGCGGCAGCGCCGGCGCCAGCCAGCGCCGACGATGCGGCCTGGACGCGTGGACTGCTGGTGGCCGAGCGCATGCGGCTGCGGGATTTCCTGGCCGAGCTGGGCCGCTATCGCAGCGGCCTGCTGCGCTGCGACCCGGCGGTGCGGGACCTTGTCGTCTCGGGCGTGTACCCGCTCGACGACACGGATCTGGCCCTGGCCACCCTGGCCCAGGCGCTGCCGGTGCGTGTGGACAGCGTGACCCGCTACTGGGTGACGGTGCGCCCGCGCACCCCATAGAAGCCCTGCCGCAGGCGGATTTCCCGGGCCACGCCGCATTTTTCTTGCGCTTGCCGTAGCACTTTTTCCTTTTCATCCGGGATACCAGGCAAGGCCCTCACGCAGGTCTGAGGCTGCCGAGAAACCACCGCAAAGGAAGAACATGCATCCGCGCCATTGCAGCGAAGCCGACACTGTGCTCGCTTTTTCCCCCGCCTTCTCGTTTCCCGCCGCCTTCGCGTGCATGCCGCTGGCGATCTGCTTGGCGCTGGGCGGCATGGCGCCCGCGGCCCGGGCCCAGGCGGCCACCGGTGCAGTGCTGCGCCATGAAATCCCTGCGGGCACGCTGGACCAGGCGCTCAATCGCTTCGCCGCCACCGCCGGGATCACGCTGTCGATCGACGGCGCGCTCACCGCCGGCAAGGCCAGCCGGGGCCTGTCGGGCAACTTCGGCGTGCGCGACGGGCTGGCCCGTTTGCTGGCCGGCTCCGGGCTGCAGGCCGTGGCGGCGGCTGGTGGCGGCTATGTCCTGCGCATCGCGCAACCGCAACCGCAACCGCAATCGCAATCGCAATCGCAATCGCAATCGCAATCGCAGGCGCCAGCCGGCGACGCAACGCTGCAGGCCGTCACCGTGACGGCCCGCGGCGAATCCGAGGCCGGGCTGCCGCTGCCCTATGCGGGCGGGCAGCTCGCGCGCGGCGGCCGGCTGGGCCTGCTGGGCAACCAGGACGTGATGGACACGCCATTCAGCGTGGCCAGCTATACCAGCGAGCTGATGCAGAACCAGCAGGCCGCCACGCTGTCCGACGTGCTGGACAACGATCCGGCCGTGCGCATGAGTTCGCGCGGCCGCAATACCAGCGTGGGCGGAGGCGACAACTTCTTCCTGCGCGGCTTCGGCCTGGGCAACCGGGATATCGCGCTCAATGGCCTGTATGGCGTGCTGCCCTATGGCACGCTGTCGCTGGAGACGGTGGAGCGCGTGGAGGTGCTCAAGGGGCCGAGCGCGCTGCTGAACGGCATGGCCCCGAGCGGCGGTGTCGGCGGCGCGATCAACGTGGTGCCCAAGCGCGCCACCGATGCGCCCATCACGCGCCTCACCGCCAGCCATGCCTCCGATTCGCTCTGGGGCACGCACCTGGACCTTGGCCGGCGTTTTGGCGAACAGCACCAGTTCGGCGTGCGGGCCAATGGCGTATACCGCAGCGGCGATACGGCCACGGCAGGGCAGTCGGTCTCGCTGGGGGCGGCGGCGTTGGGGCTGGACTACCGTGGCGAGCGGCTGCGGGCCTCGTTGGATCTGGGCTACCAGTCCGACGATGCACGCGCCGCCGCCGTGGGCTATCGCCTGGCGCCGGCGCTCACCGCGGTGCCTGTCGCCCCGAAGGCGGCGGCGCGCTTTGCCCAGGACTGGGAGCGCCGCAAATATGTGGATGACTACCAGGCCGCGCAGGCGGAGTTCGAGGTTTCCTCGTCGCTGCTGGTCTATGGCGCAGCGGGCGCGCGCGACCACCGGCACAGCAACTACCGCACCGAGTCGCGCATCCTCAACCCGGCGGGCGACCTCCTGAGCTCACCCGTCAACTATCCGGAAACCTCGAAGTCCAGGTCCGCCCTGGTGGGCGCGCGCATGAAGTTCGATGCGCTGAACGCACGCCACGAGGTGAATGTGGCTGCATCCTCGCTGAACACCCGGGCCGGCTACGGCTTTGCCCAATGGGCGGGCTTTGCCTCCAACCTGTACGACCCCGCCGTCGCCACGGACCCTCTGCTGGCCGGCGCGCCGTTCGCCGGCTTTCTCGACACCCGCGAGGCATCGCAAACGCGGCTGTCGTCGCTGGGCATCTCCGACAGCATTTCCTGGAAT
This sequence comes from Comamonas sp. FG99, assembly GCF_057808605.1. NCBI lineage: Bacteria > Pseudomonadati > Pseudomonadota > Betaproteobacteria > Burkholderiales > Comamonadaceae > Comamonas > Comamonas sp. FG99. Next base: position 238,314 of record NZ_JBMDII010000002.1, on the reverse strand, counting down.
GACGACGCGCTGCGGCTCTTGGTCGGCCTGCGCCGCCAGAAGATCAGCAGCGACAACTATGCCGCCACCGCGCCCGCCAATCCCCGCATCTCCGGCTATGAGCGCGCGGTCAATTCGCCCGCCGTCGGCCTGGTGGTCAAGCCCTGGGACAAGGTTTCGCTGTATGCCAACTACATCGAGGGCCTGAGCGCCGGCGTCACCGCCCCGGCCGATGCCGAGAATGGCGGCCAGGTCTTCCCGCCGGTCAAGACCCGGCAGAAGGAGCTGGGCGTCAAGCTGGACTTCGGGCGCATGATCGGCACCGTGGCGCTGTTCGAACTCAAGCAGCCCAACGCGATCACCGTGCCCGGCAGTACGCCGCTGGCCTACCGCTACGTGATGGATGGCGAGCAGCGCAACCGGGGCGTGGAATTCAATGCCTTTGGCGAGCTGGCCCGCGGCCTGCGGCTGCTGGGCGGCGCCACCTACCTGCAGGCCCGGCAGATCCGCACGCAGGGCGGCGCCAACGATGGCAAGGACGCGGTGGCGGCGCCGCGCTGGATCGCCAATGCGGGCCTGGAGTGGGATACGCCATTCCTGCCCGGCCTGACGCTGAGCACGCGCCTGCTGGCCACCGGCAAGCAGTATGTGAATGCCGCCAACACCCTCGGGCTGCCCGGCTGGACGCGCTGGGATGCGGGCGCGCGCTACCAGACGCGGGTGCTGGGCCGGCTCGTCACATGGCGCGCGAACGTGCTGAACCTGGCCGGCCGCAGCTACTGGGAGGGCAGCGCGGGCTCTGGCGGCATCGTGCTGTCGGCGCCGCGCAGCTTCAACCTCTCGGCCACGGTTGATTTCTGAGTCTCGCATGCGGTTGCGGCTGCGCCGTGCACTGTGTCTGGCGCCCATGCGCGGTAGCTAGCCGGTAGTTTGGCAAAAAGTACCTGAAGCAGTACCATTTAACGGATTCGGTACTGAAGCAGGAGCCGCCATGGACAATACTCTTTCCGCCGCCGAGCTCAAGCGCAGAGGTATGGCCGCCATCGAGGACGGGCTGCGGCGGGGGCCGGTGCATCTCATCAAGCACAACAAGCCAGCGGCGGTGGTGCTGTCCGAAGCCGAGTACCTGCGGCTTACCGGCGGCCAGCCGCAGACCTATCCTGGCATGACGGCACTGCAGTGGCTGCTGGCCCAGCCCGCCGCCGGCACGCAGAGCAAGGCAGGCATCGATGCCGCCCTGGCCGAAGAGCGCGCCTGGTGATTGTCTTTTTCGATGCTAGTGCATTGATCTACCTGTTGCAGGGACGGGAGCCTTTTGCGGGCCGCGCGCGTGCAGAGTTGGCGAGGCTGGCTCAGGCGTACCCTGGCGCCCAGGTGGCGCTTAGCCGGCTGTCGTGGCTGGAGTGTCGGGTCGGGCCAATGAAGGGCGGGGACACAGCCGCGCTGGGGTTGTTCGATGCTTTTTTTGCGCGGCCGGATCTGGTGTGGGTGGAACTTGGGCGCGAAGTGGTGGAGCTGGCTGCTGCCATCCGCGTGCGGCACGGCCTGCGCACTCCTGATGCCTTGCAGGCCGCAAGCTGCCTGCAATTGGGTCCTTCGCATGTGTTGTTGACGGGCGATGCCACTTTCCTCCGTGTGCAAGGGCTGAAGGTGGCAGTGCTGACTTGACGGGATGGTCCTGTAGCGGCCGTCCAGTATTCGGTCTTGCGTGCGTGTTGCGGGTTATTGCTTACGTAAGTGAATACGTAGTTGCACGTAAGGACAAATGCTGGTGCCTGGTGCCCGAATTATCGTAACCATTCAGGGTTTTTATTATTGACTCTGGAGAGTGGTTATGTCTGTTCGTTTGGAGGATACTCGCTCCGCCCGCTTTGCGATGCGCTGCGCGAGCTGGGCCGAAAAGTGGTTTCCCGATTCGTGGGTGTTCGCGGTGGTGGGCATCTTCATCGTGGTGGTGGCGGCGCTGGCGATCGGCGTGCCGGTGGCGCAGGCCAGCCAGGCCTTCGGCAAGGGCTTCTGGAGCCTGATTCCGTTCACCATGCAGATGGCCTTCGTGGTGATCGGCGGCTACGTGGTCGCCAGTTCGCGGCCGGCGTCGCGGCTGATCGAGCGTCTGGCCCGGGTGCCCGGCAACGGCCGCTCGGCGGTCGCCTGGGTGGCGCTGGTGTCGATGCTGGCATCGCTGCTCAATTGGGGGCTGAGCCTGGTGTTCGGCGGCTTGCTGGTCAAGGCGCTGGCGCGCCGCAGCGAGCTGAAGATGGATTACCGCGCCGCCGGCGCCGCCGCCTACCTGGGCCTGGGGGCCGTGTGGGCGCTGGGCCTGTCGTCGTCGGCCGCGCAGCTGCAGGCCAATCCGGCCAGCCTGCCGCCTTCGCTGCTGGCGATCACCGGCGTGATCCCGTTCACCGACACCATCTTCCTGTGGCAGTCGGGCGTGATGCTGCTGGTGCTGGTGCTGATCTCGCTGGTGATCGCCTACGTGACCGCGCCCGGCAAGGCCAGCGCGCGCGATGCCGCCAGCTGCCAGGTGGACATTTCCGCCGAGCTGAAGGAAACGCCTCGGCCCACGCGCCCGGGCGAGTGGCTGGAGTACAGCCCCATCCTGATCATCTTCCTGGTGCTGCTGGCCGCCGGCTGGATGGTGCAGGAGTTCTCCAGCAAGCCGGCGATCCAGGCGATTTCGGGGTTGAACACCTACAACCTGATCTTCCTGATGGTGGGCGCCTTGCTGCACTGGCGCCCGCGCAGCTTCCTGGATGCGGTGGCACGCGCCGTACCCACCACCACCGGGGTGTTGATCCAGTTTCCGCTGTATGGCTCCATCGCCGCGCTGATGACCGAGGTCAAGGGCGCCGACGGCCATACGATCGCGCACTACATCTCCACCTTCTTCACGCAGATCGCGTCGCACGACACCTATGCGCTATTGATGGGCGTGTACTCGGCGATCCTGGGCTTTTTCATCCCGTCGGGCGGCGGCAAGTGGATCATCGAGGCGCCGTACGTGATGCAGGTGGCCAACGACCTGCACTACCACCTGGGCTGGGCGGTGCAGATCTACAACGCGGCAGAGGCGCTGCCCAACCTGATCAACCCGTTCTACATGCTGCCGCTGCTGGGCGTGCTGGGCCTGAAGGCGCGCGACCTGATCGGCTTCACCTTCGTGCAGCTGGTGGTGCACATTCCGGTGGTGCTGTTCCTGCTGTGGTTCCTGGGGCAGACGCTGGCCTACGTCGCGCCGGTGATGCCGTAGGCAAGTTCTTCGCCGGTGGCCTATCAGCGCGTGGCGCGCCAGCGCATCACGCGCTCGCGCACCTCCTCCTCGTCGTGCACGGCCTGGGCCACTTTCACCAGGTCGCTGCGGCTCACGATGCCCACCAGCCGCCGCGTCTGGGCGCCGTCCACCACGGGCAGGCGCTCCAATCCCCAGGTGGCCATTTGCTGCGACAGCGCGCGGCAGGTATGGTGGGGCAGGGCGAAGGGGCCGGGGGCGTCGCGCAGCAAGTCGCCGGCCACCCGGGTGTCGCCGTCCATGTCGTTCAGCCGTTCGCGGTCGAGCATCCCCAGGCAGATGCCTTGCGCATCCACCACCGCGAAGGCGCGGTGCTTTTGCGCGGGGCCGAACCATTCGCGCACCACCTGCGCCAGCGGCGCGTCGGCGGGAATGGTCTGCACGCTGCGCGTCATCACCGCCTCGACGGGGGTGCGCTCCAGCGGATCGACACCATATTCGCGGTACACATGGCGGCCGCGGCGCGACAGGCGCTCGGTCATGATGGAGCGGTCCATCAGCAGCACCGTGAGCCCGTGCGACACCGCGCAGGCCAACAGCAGCGGCAGGAGCGCATCGCCATCGCCCGTCAGCCCGAAGGCGAACACGGCGGCGGTGAGCGGTGCGCCCAGCACACCCGCCAGCACCGCCGCCATGCACACCAACGGCCACAGGCCCGGGCTGCCGCCTGGCAGCCACGGCGCCAGCACCGTGCCCAGGCCTGCCCCCATCATCAGCACCGGTGCGAGCACGCCGCCCGAGGTGCCCGAGCCCAGCGCCAGCACCCACATCACAGCCTTGGCAGCCAGCAGCGCCAGCGCCGCGCCGATCAGCAGGCGGCCATTCAGCAGGTCGCCGATCACGTCATAGCCCACGCCCAGCGCGCGCGGCTGCAGCCAGCCGCCGATGCCGATGGCTACCGCACCCAGCGCGGGCCACCACATCCAGTGGATGGGCAGGCGGTGAAACCCGTCTTCCACCGCATACAGCGCGCGCGACAGGCCGGCGGCCAACAGCGCCGCCAGCAGCCCGGCCAGCACGCAAGACCCCAGTGCGGCCAGGCCCGCGGGTGCGGTGTGCAGCGGAAAGAGCCGCCCCGACTCCAGCGCCAGCGAGCGCAGAAAGCCCGCGGTGGCGCAGGCCAGCGCCACGGGCAGCAGGCTGCGCGGACGCAGCTCGAACAGCAGCAGCTCCACCGCCAGCAGCACGGCGGCCACGGGCGTGCCGAACACGGCGGTCATCCCGGCAGTGGCGCCGCACACCAGCAGCGTCTTGCGCTCCGATGCCGACAGGTGCAACAGCTGCGCGAGCAGCGAGCCTATGGCCCCGCCCGTCATGATGATCGGCCCCTCGGCGCCGAACGGCCCGCCCGAGCCGATCACGATGCCCGACGACAGGGGTTTGAGCACCGCCACCTTCGGCGACATCAGGCTCTTGCCGAACAGGATGGCCTCGATGGCCTCCGGGATGCCGTGGCCCCGGATCTTGTCCGAGCCGAAGCGCGCCATGAGCCCCACGATCAGCGCGCCCACGACCGGCACCAGGATCACCGCCAGCCCCAGGTGGTTGTCGGCCGGCGAGGTGGGCGCGATGGAAAGCGTCTGGAAGAAGAACAGGTTGGTGAAAAAACGGATCAGCGTGAGCAGCAGCCAGGCGGCAGCCACGCCCAGGGCGCCAATGGGCACGGCGAGCAATGCGAGCATGGCAAGGCGGGAATCGGCCGCGTAGTCGCGCGCGGCAGTTGGGGCGGGAAAATTCATACCCGAATTACATCATAATATGATGCTTTTCACATGACCAAAACTGCCGCCAAAGCCGCCACCAAGGCCGAATTAGAGGCTTTGTCCGAATTCCGCTACCAGCTGCGCCGCTTTCTGCGCTTCAGCGAAGCAGCTGCGCATGCCGAGGGCCTGACGCCGCAGCAGTACCAGCTGCTGCTGCACGTCAAGGGCTACCCGGGGCGCGACTGGGCCACCGTGGGCGAACTGGCCGAGCGCCTGCAGATGCAGCCGCACGGGGCGCTGACGCTGGTGGCGCGCTGCGAGGCGCTGGGGCTGGTGAGCCGCGAAAGCGGCACGGCTGACAAGCGCCAGGTGCTGGTGCGCCTGAGCGCCGAGGGCGAGGCGCGGCTGCTGCGCCTCGCGGCGCTGCACCGGCTTGAGCTGCGTTCGCTCAAGGAGGTGTTCCAGGTTGCCCACATATCTGCATTTACCGAACAATGGCAATGAGCGTCAACGATCACCTGAAAGCGTTCTGGCTGGCGTTGCGGCCGGCGCGCATGCGCGTCAATGGGCGCGAGCAGCTGCGTGCGTCACTGGGCGCTGTCCTGGGTATTGGGTTGACGGCGCTGGTATGCCGCGCCTTCGCATTGGACAACGGCTTGGCCGCCTGGCTGATCGCCCCCATGGGGGCTTCGGCGGTGCTGATCTACGCACTGCCCGCCAGCCCGCTGGCGCAGCCCTGGGCGGTGGTCGCCAGCCACGGCGTGGCGGCGCTGGTCGGCGTGATCTGCGCGGCATGGATTCCGGACCTGGCCTGGGCGGGCGCGGCGGCCGTGGGCCTGGCGATTGCGGCCATGTTTGCGCTGCGCTGCCTGCATCCGCCGGGCGGCGCCACGGCGCTGTTTGCTGTGCTCAGCCATGCGGTGGAGCCGCGCTTCGTGCTCTTTCCCGTGCTCGCGAATGCCTTATTGATGGCGCTGGTGGGCATTGCCTACAACCACCTCACGGGGCGGCGCTATCCCCATGCGCAGCAGGCAGCGCTGCCGCGCTCATCGCACTTCACCGCGGCGGATTTCGATGCCGCCCTGGCCCACTACAACCAGGTGCTCGACGTGCCGCGCGACGATCTCGAGGCCCTGCTGCAAGCGGCGGAACTGGCCGCCTGGCAGCGCCAGTGGAGTGAGCTTCGCTGCCAGGGCGTGATGTCGGTGGAGCCGGTGACGGCGCGGGTCGACACCTCGCTGGCCGATGCCTGGGCCACCATGCGCCAGCGCCGCGTGAAGGCGCTGCCGGTGGTGGATGAGCGGCAGCATGTGGTGGGCATCATCACTCAGGCCGACTTCATGCGCCATGCGCAGCCCGACGCTCCCGCGCCGGGCCTGGGCCGGCGCCTGCGCACCCTGCTGGCGGGTGCGGGCCCCACGCGGCGCGTGAGCCAGATCATGACCCGCGAGGTGCGTACCGCCCGTACCGACCAGCGCGTGGCCGAGCTGGTGCCGTTGTTCAGCGAAGGCGGGCACCACCACATCCCCATCGTGGAGGAGGACGGGCGGCTGGCGGGCATCATCACCCAGTCGGACCTGGTGCGCGTGCTGTACCGCGCAGCACAGCCGTAGCTGGCGGCGGCTTGTGCGGTGCCAAGGGCTTCAGCGGTCGATGACCTTGCGCGCGAACTGCTCCAGGTAGTCCATGAGCTGGGCCGCACCGCTGGCCGCGGCGCCTTCGTCTCCGGTGGCGATGGCCTGGGCCAGCGCCTTGTGGGCGCGGGCGGCCTCGGCGATGTCGCCTTCGTGCTGGTAGGCATACCAGAAGCGGCGGCATTGCACGATGAGCGGCGTGACCGCCGTCACGGCCGAGGCATTTTGGCAGGCGGCGTGGTTGACCAGGTCCAGCTCATGGTCCGCCGCCATGTAGGCGTCCAGCTTGCCGCGCTCGGCGGCCTGGACCATCTTCTCGGCGCGCAGCACGATGTCCTTGCGCTGTGCCGACGTGGCCCGCCGGGCCGAGCATTGGGCGATCAGCTGTTCAAGCACCCGCCGTGTCTGGATCACGTCCAGGTGGTCGGCCAGGTCGATACTGGATACCAGCAACCCGCGGCGGGGCTGCTGCTCGATCAGGCCGATGGATACCATGCGCAGCAGGGCTTCCCGCACGGGGGTGCGGCCCAGCTGGATCTGCTCGGCCAGCTCGGCCTCGACCACCGGGCTGCCCGGTTCGAGTTGCAGGGTGGAGATCATGGCCTCGATGGCGTTGTAGGCCAGGTCGGCTGCGCGCATCTTGGCTGCGCGCGCGGGTGGGATAGGGGGCTGGGTCATGTAGTAATCGTGCTCGGCAGCTGCGAAGCAGCCTGCGATCATCCATGTCGCCAGCGCCCCGCGCTCACAATGATGCCCCAACCTTGCGCAACTCGGCTATCTGGGGGGCCTTGGGCAGCCAGATCTTGTCGAAGTCGCGTGCCAGGGCCGCCACGTCGAGATGGGGCTCGGTGCGGATGGGGAAGGGCGCGGCCCTGAATTTCTCGATCAGCCCAAGCTCGGTGGCGACGATCTCCTGGATCTGCGCATCGAGCGACTGGCGCACCAGGCCGCGGATCAGCTCCTTGTCCTTGGCGTCCAGCTTCTGCCAAACGCGGCCCGAGACCAGCGGCGCGAACGGCATGAAGAGCGCGTTCATCTGCAGCATGGCCTTGGCTACCTTGTCGAAGCGCTGGTTCCACGAGAACTCGATATCGGCCTCCAGCCCGTCCACCTGGCCGTTGGCCATGGCGTCGAATACCTGCGGCGTGGGAATGGGGGTGGGCGCCGCTCCCAGCTGCTGGTAGAAGTCGCGGTACACCGGGGTGGGGTTGATGCGCAGCTTCATGCCCTTGATGTCCTTCACCCCGGTGATGTCCCTGGTGGAGAACACCACGCGCATGCCGGTGATGCCCCAGCCCAGGCCAATGGTGCCGGTTTCCCTGGGCAGTGCGTCCAGCAGCTTCAGCGCCGCGTCGTGGCGCACCAGCTGGGCCACGGCGGTGGTGGAGCGCACGAGGTAGGGCGCATTGATGGCGGCGACGCTGGGCACGCGCGAGCCGAGCTCGGCCGCCTGGATCCAGCCCATGTCGAGCGCGCCGGTCTGCATCTGCTGCATCATCGCCGCCTCGTTGCCGAGCTGGCCCGAGTGGAAGACCGCGGCCGAAAGCCGGCCGTTGCTTTCCTTCTTGAGCGATTCGGCGAAGGCCACGGCCGTGCGGTTCCACGAATGGCCGCCCGGGGTGATCAGCCCCAGGCGGAATTCCTTGGCCTGGGCGCGGGCCTGGCCGATGAATGCGGGGGCGGCGAGCGCGGCGCTGGCCTGGACGAAATGGCGGCGGGTCAGGTTCATGGCGGATGCCTTTCGGAGGGAGTGGGCGGTCATTTCAAGAGACCGAGGGAGAGGCTGGGAAACAGCGACAGCAACACCAGCGCGGCGCAGCAGATCAGGAAGAAGGGCATGGTGACCATGAACATCTTGCCCGGCTTGGCGCCGGTGACGGCGGCGGCCACGAAGAACGACAGGCCCACCGGCGGAGACATGAGGCCCAGCACCAGGTTCACCACCACCACCACGCCGAAGTGGCGCGGGTCGATGTGGTAGACCTCGGTGGCGATCGGCAGCAGGATGGGCACGGTCATGATGAGGCCGGGGATGCCGTCGATCACGGTGCCGATCACCAGCAGGATCACGTTGGTGATCAGCAGGAAGCTCACCGGGTCCTTGGCCACCGTCTGTATCCATGCGGCTGCCGCCTGCGGCACCTTGCCGTAGATCAGCAGCCACGAGAACACGGCGGCGGCCGCCACCAGGAACAGCACGATGGCGGAGTAGATGGCCGAGCGCAGCAAGATCGCGGGGATCATGGCGTAGCGGAATTCGCGCGTGATGTACCGCCCCACCAGGGCCGCGGCAACCGCGCCCACCGCGGCCGCCTCGGTGGCGTTCGCGAAGCCGCCCAGGATGGAGCCCACGATCACGATGGGGATGAGCAGCGTGGGCGATGCGGCGACGGCGGTGCGGGCCCGCTGGCGCAGGCTGCGTTTTTCGCTGCGCGGGTAGTTGTAGATCATGCCCATGGCGGCAATCACCACGAAGAACAGCAGCGTGAGCACGATGCCGGGCAGGATGCCCGCGGTAAGCATGTCGCCCACGGCGACCTGGGCCAGCACCGCATAGACCACGAACATCACCGATGGCGGGATGATCGGCCCCAGCATGCCGCCATAGACGGTGACACCGGCGGCAAAGGTCTTGTCATAGCCTTGCTTGACCATCTCGGGCACCATGATCTTGCTCATGATGGCCACCTGGGCCGTGGCCGAGCCGATGATGGACGACACCATCATGTTGGCGAGGATGTTGACGTAGGCCAGGCCGCCGCGCACCGATCCGACAAAGGCCATGGCCATGTCGACCAGGCGGCGCGTGATGCCGCCGCTGCCCATGATCTCGCCGATCAGGATGAACAGCGGAATGGCGATGAGGCCGTAGCTGTCGACGCCGCCGAACATCTGCGGCGCGAAGGACTCGAACAGCACCGGGGCATTGCTGTCGAGGATGTACACCATGCCGGACAGGCACAGGCACACGCCGATGGGGACGCCGAGAAACATCACGGCGAGAAAGAAAAGGCTGGTGATCATGGCGGAAATACCCGTGCTTCAGTTGACGGTTTCCTCGGCGTTGCCGAGCTCGAAGCCTTCGATGGCGGCGCGGGGCGCCAGGCCCATGTCCTCGACCAGGTTGGCCAGCGCATGCACGGTGAAGCTCAGGCTGAACAGCGGAATCACCAGTTGCACCGCCCAGATGGGCCAGTTCAGCGTCTGCGTGCGCTCGGTGTAGAGGAAGTTGAAGCTCTCTTGCGCGTAGGCCTTGGCGTCGAAGCCGTGCCTGGCGATACCCATTGGGTCAAGCCAGATCCAGCACAGGGCGATCATGGCCAGGCCGAAGAGCAGCACGCCGGCCGTGGCAGCGGCCTTCACCTGGCGCGCGGCGCGCGCGCCGAGCATGTCGGTGAGCAGCGTGACGGCGAAGTCCAGGCGCAGCCGCGTCATGGCGGATGCGCCCACGAAGCTCAGCCACACCACCAGGTACACGGCCGCCTCGTCCACCCAGTAGATGGGGATGCCGCTGTAGCGCGTGACCACATTGAGCAGGATCAGCAGGGTCACGCCCCCCATCAGCAGCATCAGCGCCTTGCGCTCCAAGCTCAGGATGCCGGATGAGGCGCGCTGCAGGCCGCGGGCCCAGCCATGGCGGCTTGCTGCTTGCTTGTCGGTTGTGCTTTGCATGGCCGGGTTTCGGTAGGAGTTCAGTCGACCGAGCGGTACTGGGCGGGGCGGGTGGCGAGGGCCTGGCTGACCACGGCGGTGATGAACTCGCGCTCCTCGCCGATCACCGGCATGCGCGGCAGGCGCATGTGCTCGCTGCCCACGCCCACCAGGGCGTCGATCAGCTTGAGGTTCTGCACGAGCTTGTTCGACACGTCGAGGTGCAGCATCGGCGTCATCCACTGGTAGAGCTTGAGCGCTTCGTCGAAGCGCTTGGCCTGCATCAGCTCGTACAGCGCCACGGTCTCGCGCGGGAAGGCGCAGCCCACGCCGGCGAGCAAGCCGTCGGCCCCCAGGGCCAGGGCCTCGTAGGCCAGGTCGTCCACGCCGCAGAACAGCTGGTAGCGATCGCCCACGGTGTTGCGCAGGTCGGTGATGCGGCGAATGTCGCCGCTGCTTTCCTTGATGGCGGTGATCCAGCCGCAGTCGGCCAGCGCCAGCATGTGCTCGGGCTTCAGGTCCACCCGGTAGGCGACCGGGTTGTTGTAGACCATGACCGGCTTTTGCGCCGCATTGGCCATGGCGCGGACGTTGGCCATGGCCTCGCGCGCATCGGCAACGTAGATCACCGAAGGCATGACCATGAAGCCGGCCACGCCGAGCTGGTTGGCGCCATCGATGTAGCGCAGTGCCTCGCGTGTGCTGGTTTCCGAGACATTGGCCAGCACCGGAACGCGGCCACCTGCGGCATCGAGCGCGATCCGGGCCACCTCCAGCTTTTCTTCCAGCGTCAGCGTGCTGGCCTCGCCCAGCGAGCCGCAGGTGACCAGGCCATGGATGCCGTTGCGGATCTGGAAGTCGATGTGGCGGGCCGTGCCTTCGGCATCGATGCGCTCGTCGGGGTGAAACTTGGTGGTGATGGCCGGGAAGATGCCTTGCCAGCGGGGGAGTTGGCTCATGGAGGATTCCTTGTGAGGGTGGGTGGCGGGCCGATGGCGGATGGCGTCCGTTGAGATCGGTTTTAAATATATTAAGAAAATATTTTCAGTGTATTTATGGTATTTCCACGGGTAGGCAGAGTGCTATTTTTCGTGCTGGGGGAGGTGCGCCGGGCAGGCGCCAGATGTGCGAAGGGGGCGACTACGCCCCCTTCGTTGCCGGCTGTTCCCGTGCCCGCGGGTGCTATGCCGCCTGCTGCAAGGCCTCGATCTGCTCCGACAGCTCCAGCCAGCGTTCTTCGAGCTGCTCGATCTCGTCGTTCACCACCTTGAGCTGGCGGCCGGCCTCGGCGATCTCGCTGCCGGCCAGGCCTGGGGTGGCGAGCTTGGCCTCCAGTGCCTCGCGCTCGGTGTTCAGCCGGGGCAGGCGCAGGTCGATCTGGTCGAGCTCCTTTTTGAAGGGCCTGGTCTTCTCGGCCAGCTGCTGGCGGGCCTGGGCGGCCAGGCGGCGCTGCTCGCGCGGATCGACGGCGGCTTCCGCCCTGGCAGCCGCCGGCGCCTGCGCATCGGGCGCCTGGCCTGAGCTTCTGTCGAAATCCAGCTTGGCCTGCTCGCGCAGGCGCCGGGCTTCTTCGAGCAGGTAGCGCTGGTAGTCGTCGAGGTCGCCGTCGAAGGGTTCGACCTTGCCGCGGCCCACGAGCCAGAAGTCGTCGCACACGGCGCGCAGCAGCGCGCGGTCGTGGCTCACCAGCATGACGGTGCCGTCGAAACTGTTGAGCGCCATGGCCAGCGCCTCGCGGGTGGCCAGGTCGAGGTGGTTGGTGGGCTCGTCGAGCAGCAGCAGGTTAGGGCGCTGCCAGACGATCATGGCCAGCACCAGGCGGGCTTTTTCGCCGCCGCTCATGGTGCCCACCGCCTGGGCCACCATGTCGCCGCTGAAGTTGAAGCTGCCGAGGTAGTTGCGCAGGTCCTGCTCGCGGCTGGGCTCCTTGGATTCGGCACCCAGCTCTTTGGCCAGGCGGATCATGTGGGCCAGCGGCGAATCATCGGGGCGCAGCACATCGAGCTCCTGCTGCGCGAAGTAGCCGATGTTCAGGCCCTTGCCCTCGGTCACCTTGCCGGACAGCTGGGCCATCTGGCGCGCGATGGTCTTGACCAGCGTGGACTTGCCTTGGCCATTGGCGCCCAGAATGCCGATGCGCTGGCCCGCCAGCACCGAGCGGTTGACGTGGGTGAGGATGGTGGTTTCGCCGTTGTCTTCGGCGCGGTAGCCGAAGCTGGCGTCGGTGATGGCCAGCATCGGGTTGGGCAGGTTGGCGGGCTCCTTGAACTCGAAGCTGAAGTCCGCGCTGGCGAGCACCGGCGCGATCTTTTCCATGCGCTCCAGCGCCTTGACCCGGCTTTGCGCCTGCTTGGCCTTGGAGGCCTTGGCCTTGAAGCGGTCGATGAACTTCTGCAGGTGGGCGATCTTGTCCTGCTGGCGTTCGTAGGCCGCCTGCTGCAGCACCAGTTGCTGGGCGCGCAGCTCCTCGAACTTGCTGTAGTTGCCGCCGTAGCGGGTGAGCTGGGCATGCTCGATGTGCAGCGTGACGCTGGTCACCGCGTCGAGGAACTCGCGGTCGTGGCTGATGACCAGCAGCGTGCCGCTGTAGCGCTTGAGCCAGGATTCCAGCCACACCAGCGCGTCCAGGTCCAGGTGGTTGGTGGGCTCGTCGAGCAGCAGCAGGTCGCTCGGGCACATCAGCGCGCGCGCCAGCTGCAGCCGCATGCGCCAGCCGCCCGAGAAGCTGTTCACCGGCTGCTCCAATTGGTGCACCTGAAAGCCCAGGCCCAGGATGAGCGCCTGGGCGCGGGCGGTGGCGTCGTGCGCGCCGGCGTCGGCCAGGTCGGCATGCAGGTGGGCGATGGCCATGCCGTCGCCGGCCTGCTCGGCCGCGGCCAGGCGCTGCTGCAGCTCGGCCAGGCGGGTGTCGCCTTCCAGCACGAAGCGGGTGGCGGATTCGTCGGTCTCCGGCATGTTCTGGGCCACCTGGGCCAGGCGCCACTGCGCGGGCATGGCGAAGTCGCCGCTGTCCTCGTGCAGGTTGCCGTTGAGCAGGGCGAACAAGCTGGACTTGCCCGCGCCGTTGCGGCCGATCAGGCCTGCCTTTTCTCCGGGGTTGATGGTGATGCTGGCCTGCTCCAGCAGGATTTTGCTGCTGCGGCGCAGCGTGATGTTCTTGAGCGTGATCATGACTGGGGTGGATTATCGCCGCTCGGGCCCGTGAACAGGCGCTTGCAAATCAAACCCCGGCCGGGGGCGACTGGCGACATAGGCTTACATTGCGGGCCGGCCGGCAGGCGCAAGATCGGCCGGATGTTGATGACAGTCCGGTGACGGCAAAACCGTGCCCGGACTCCTGAAGATGTACAGCCATCCACTTGCAAGCGCCGGCAGCACCCCGCCGCCGCAGCACCGCCATTGGAGTCTGGCCGACCTGGACTGGGACGCCATCGAGCACGAGGCGATAGCGCACGACGAGGATCTGTTTTACCTGCTGATGAGCGCCTCGTTCATCGAGACCGGCTCGGACACCTACGCGGCCAACCTGGCCGAGCACTATGCCGGCTATCCCGAGATCAGCGCCTGGCTGCGGCAGCACTGGGAGGCCGAGGAGCTGCAGCACGGCGCCGCCCTGCGCCGCTATGTCGAGGCGGTGTGGCCGCAGTTTCCGTGGCGGGCGGCCTACGACAGCTTCTTCGCCGAATACTCGCAGCTGTGCACCATGGAAGAGCTGTACCCGGATTGCCGCCTCGAAATGGTGGCCCGCTGCGTGGTAGAAACCGGCACCACCGCCTACTACCAGACGCTGCGCGGGCTGAGCCGCGAGCCCGTCTTGTGCGAACTGCTGGGCCGTATCCGCAACGACGAGGTGGGCCACTACAAGCACTTCCTCCAGTATTTCCGGCAGCTGCAGCAGCAAGCGCCGGTGGGGCGCACGCAGGTGGCCGGGGCCTTGTACAGCCGGCTCAAGGAGCTGCGCGATAGCGATTCCGACGTTGCGCTGCGCCATGTCTGGGCGCACCGGGGCAGCCTGTTCGCGCAGGGCCCGGGCAGTTTTGCCGCGGTGGCCGAGCGGGTGTACCGGCTGGTCAGCACCCGGCTGCCGGCCGACCAGTCGATCCGCATGCTGCTCAAGCCGCTGGAGCTGCCGCCGCGCATGGAGCGCATGGTGCAGCTGCCGCTGGCGCGGCTCGCCTGCCGGGTGATGGCGCCATAAACCACGGGCTCCGCTGGGCCGGGAGCGGGCGAGACAGCGGGCCAAGCGCATTCCCTTTATGCTCGGCGGTCTGGTTTTGGCTCCTGGAAAGATTGTCTGTGCTGCCTTTAGAAGTAGAGATTCCCTTTGTCTCGCACCTGGGATTCAGCTTGCACCGCTGGGAAAACGGCGAAGCCGAAATGCATTACAGCGCCCGTCCCGAGCACCTCAATTCGTTCGATGTCACCCATGGCGGCGCCTCGATGACGCTGCTGGACGTGACCATGGCGCATGCGGCGCGCAGCGCGATTGCCGGCAGCGGCGCGGTCACCATCGAGATGAAGACCAGCTTCATGGCCGCCGCCAAGGGGCCGCTGGTGGCCAAGGGCCGCCTGCTGCACCGCACCAAGAGCATGGCCTTCACCGAAGGCCATCTTTTTGACGGCGACGGCAAGCTGTGCTGCCATGCCACCGCCACCTTCAAGTACGTGATGCCGGACACCGTGCGGGCACTGCAGGCGGCCAAGCGTGCCTTGCCCACCGACTGACGAACGACTCCCAGCTTCCCCTCCCATGTGCCGCCCCTGCGATGCTCCCGACCGGTTGAACTGGTCGTTCCACCACTTCGATGCGCTCAGCCTGCACGACCTGTACGATGCGCTGGCCTTGCGCTGCCAGGCCTTCATCGTCGAGCAGGTGGCCTTCCAGGACCCCGACGGTCATGACCAGGCCGCATGGCACCTGCTGGGCCGCGACGCGGCCGGCCGGCTGCAGGCCTATTGCCGGGTGCTGCCGCCGGGCCTGCACTGCGACGAGCCGTCGATCGGCCGGGTGGTGGTGGCGCGCACCGCGCGCGGCACCGGCGCCGGCTGGGAGCTGATGCGCCATGGCATCGCCGGGCTGCAGCGCCTGTGGCCCGGCGCGGCGATACGCATAGGCGCGCAGGCGCACCTGCGCGCCTTCTACGAGGGCTGCGGCTTCGCGGTGGTGTCCGAGCCTTATCTGGAGGACGGCATACCGCACCTGAAGATGCTGCGTGGCGGGCAAGCTGGCAGCGTGGAGGGCGCGGCATGCGGGCGGTGATGGCGGCGGCCGAGGCCCCGGCGCAGGGCGGCCTGCCCCAGGACGGGCTGCCCCAGCCCGCGCGCATGTACGCGATGCTGGTGATCGTGCTCGGGCTGATGGTCGCGGTGCTCGACGGCAGCATCGTCAACCTGGCCTTGCCCAGCATCGCCAAGGAGCTGCAGGTGCAGCCCTCCGAATCGATCTGGGTGGTCAATGCCTACCAGCTCGGCACGCTGGGCCTGCTGCTGCCGCTGGCGGCGCTGGGCGAGCGCATAGGCTACCGGCGCGTCTACCTGCTGGGGCTGGTGTGCTTTACGCTGGCATCGGCGCTGGCCATGGCCGCGCAGTCGCTGTGGCTGCTGGTGGCGGCGCGCGGGCTGCAGGGCATGGGCGCCGCCGGGGTGATGGCGGTGAATGCGGCACTGGTGCGCCTGATCTATCCCCGCGCCCAGCTGGGCCGGGGCATGGCGCTCAATTCGATGGTGGTGGCGGTGTCGTCGGTGGCCGGGCCGGGCGTGGCGGCGCTGATCCTGTCGGTGGCCAGCTGGCAGTGGCTGTTCGTGATCAACCTGCCGCTGGGCGCGCTGACCGTGTGGCTCGGGCGCAAGGCGCTGCCGGCCAACCCGCTTCAGGCGCGCGGCGGCGAGCAGGAGCGGATCCATCCGCTCGACCTGTGCCTGAATTTCGCGATGTTCGCGCTGGTGCTGCTGGGCACCGAGCGCCTGGGCGTGCAGGGCGGGGCGAGCCGCGCCGACGGCTGGGCCATGCTGGCGGCGGGCCTGGCCGTGGGGCTGTGGTATGTGCTGCGCCAGCGCCGGCTGGCCGTGCCGCTGCTGCCGCTGGATTTGCTGCGCATTCCCATCTTCGCGCTGTCCATGGGGGCTTCGATCTGCGCTTTCTCGGCGCAGATGGTGTCGTTCGTGGCGCTGCCCTTCATTCTGCTCGACGCGCTGGGCCGCAGCCACCTCGAGGCGGGCTTGCTGATGACGCTGTGGTCGGTGGCGATCGTGCTGATCGCGCCGCTGGCGGGGCGGCTGGTGGGGCGCTTCCAGGGCGGGCTGCTCGGCGGCATAGGCATGGCCATGCTGGCCTGCGGGCTGGCGGCGCTGGCACTGCTGCCGGCCCAGCCCAGCGATGCCGACATAGGCTGGCGCATGCTGCTGGCGGGGCTGGGCTTTGGCCTGTTCCAGACGCCGAACAACCATACCATCGTCACCTCGGCGCCGCTGGCGCGTTCGGGCGCCGCCAGCGGCATGCTGGGCACCGCGCGCCTGACTGGGCAGTCGCTGGGCGCGGTGCTGGTGGCCATCATCTTCTCGCTCTGGCCCTTGCAGCAGGGCAGCGGCGCGCATATAGCGATGGCGGTGGCCGCGGTCTTTGCGCTGGCATCCGGCGTGTTCAGCGTGCTGCGCGTGCGGCACCCGGTGCGCCCGGCCTGATTGTGAACAGCAGCCAACCGGGGCGCCCGTCAGGGAACTTTTACCTCGGATCGCGTCAGATTTTAAAGTTTTCCCGGCAGAATAGCCCCTTTGCCTGCAACCTGAAACCTCCTGGATCCTTGCCACGATGGATGTCTTTGCCACCACCCGCGCCACCTTGTCTTCGGCCGCCAGCCCCATACCCGGGGTGAAGCCGGCAACCACCGCAAGGCGGCGGGCCTGGCAGTCGAGGGCGGCGGCAGGAGCAATAGTGGCAGCGGCGCTGATCTTGCCCGGCTGCGGCGACAAGCAGGCGGCCAAGCCGCAGGCCGCCGCCAAGGCGGTGGAGGTGGGCGTGGTGACGATGCAGCCCACGCGCCAGGCGCTGAACTCGGTGCTGCCGGGCCGCACCGCCGCGTTCCTGAGCGCGGAGATCCGCCCCCAGGCCAATGGCATCGTGCAGCAGCGCTTGTTCAACGAGGGTGCGCAGGTCAAGGCAGGCCAGGCCCTGTACCAGCTGGACCCCCGGCCGGCGCAGGCGGCGCTGAACAGCGCGCAGGCGGCATTGAACCGCGCCAAGACCGTGGCCCAGGCCGCGCGCAGCACGGCGGCGCGCAATGCCGAGCTGCTGAAGATCGACGCGGTCAGCCGCCAGGTGCATGACGACAGCCAGGCGGTCGCGGCCCAGGCCGCGGCCGATGTGCAGGTGGCCGAGGCCGCGCTGCAAAACGCCCGCATCAACCTCGACTACACGCGCATCGCCGCGCCGATCGCCGGGCGGGTGAGCCTGTCCGCAGTGACGCCGGGCGCGCTGGTGACGGCCAACCAGGCCACGCCGCTGACCACCGTGGTGCAGCTCGATCCGATGTATGTGGACTTCACCCAGTCAAGCACCGAGGTGCTGCAGCTGCAGCGCGACCTGCAGGACGGGCGCTTCCAGAAGGTGGACGGCAACCAGATCCCGGTGCGCATCCGGCTGGATGACGGCACCGAGTACCCGCATGCCGGCAGGCTGCAGTTCTCGGGCGTGATCGTCAATGCCACCACCGGCACCGTCACCCTGCGCGCCAAGGTGCCCAACCCCGACGGCGTGCTGATGCCCAATATGTACGTGCAGGCGCTGCTGCCCACGGCGGTGGCTCCCGACGCACTGCTGCTGCCGCAGCAGTCGGTGGTCCGCGACCTGACCGGCCGCCCCAGTGTGCTGGTGGTCGATGCCAACGACGTGGTGCAAAAGCGCCCGGTGGAGCTGGACCGCGCGGTGGGCAGCCAGTGGCTGGTGGACAGCGGGCTCAAAGAGGGCGAGCGCGTGGTGGCCGAGGGCTTCCAGCGCGTCAAGGAAGGCGACAAGGTACAGCCCCACCCGGTGGACCTGCAGGCCAAGGCCGACAAGCCGCGCACCCCCGGCAAGCCGCCCGCGGCGACTGCCGCCGAGTAACGGGGGCGGCATGGCACAGTTTTTCATTCAGCGCCCGATCTTCGCGTGGGTGATCGCGATCGTCATCATGCTGGGCGGCGCCCTGTCGATCTTCAAGCTGCCGCTGGAGCAGTACCCCGATATCGCGCCGCCGCGGGTGACGATCGGCTCGCAGTACACCGGCGCCTCGGCCGAGACGGTGGAGAACTCGGTCACGCAGATCATCGAGCAGCAGATCAAGGGCATCGACAACATGCTCTACATGAGCTCGACCAGCAATGCCTCGGGCCAATCGCGCATCACGCTCACCTTCGCGCCGGGCACCAGCGTCGACGTGGCCCAGGTGCAGGTGCAAAACAAGATCCAGGGCGCGCTCAACCGCCTGCCCGACGCAGTCAAGAGCCGGGGCGTGTTCATCAACAAGGGCGGCCAGGACTTCCTGGTCACCTACAGCTTCTATTCCAAGGACCCCTCCATCACCGAGGTGGACATCGGCGACTACATCAACAGCAACCTGGTCGACGTGATCGGCCGCATCGAGGGCGTGGGCGACATCAACGTGTTCGGCACCTTCTATGCGATGCGCATCTGGATGGACCCGGCCAAGATGGAGAAATACGGGCTGATGCCGTCGGACATCGCGAACGCGCTGAACGCGCAGAACGCCCAGGTCTCGGCCGGGCAGCTCGGGGCGCTGCCGGCGGTCAAGGGCCAGCAGCTCAACGCCACGATCACCGCCCGCACCAAGCTCAAGACGGTGCCCGAGTTCGAGGACATCGTGCTCAAGGCGGCGCAGGACGGCTCGGTGGTCACCATCAAGGATGTGGCCCGGGTGGAGCTGGGCGCCGAGAACCAGTCGATCCAGGCCAAGCTCAACGGCATGCGCGGCGCCGGCATGGGCATCATCTTGGCCGACGGCGCGAACGCGATGGCGGTGTCCGACGCGGTGGCCGCCAAGCTGGCCGAGATGAAGCCGTTCTTTCCCAACGGCATCGAATACTTCGTCAGCTCGGATTCCACGCCCTTCGTGCGCGCCTCGATCCACGAGGTGGCCACCGCGCTGGGCGAGGCCATGCTGCTGGTGGTGGTGGTGATGTTCGTCTTCCTGCAGAACCTGCGCGCCACGCTGATTCCGGCCATCGCGGTGCCGGTGGTGCTGCTGGGCACCTTCGGCGTGCTGTCGGCGGCCGGCTACTCGATCAATACGCTGACCATGTTCGCCATGGTGCTGGCCATCGGCCTGCTGGTGGACGACGCCATCGTGGTGGTGGAGAACGTCGAGCGGGTGATGCATGAAAGCGGCAAGTCGGCCAAGGAGGCCACCAAGGAGTCGATGCGCGAGATCACGCCGGCGCTGGTGGGCATCGGCGTGACCCTGTCCGCGGTGTTCGTGCCGATGGCCTTCTTTGGCGGCTCCACCGGCGTGATCTACCGCCAGTTCTCCATCACCATCGTCGCGGCGATGGCGCTGTCGGTGTTCGTGGCGCTCACGCTCACGCCCGCGCTGTGCGCCACCATCCTCAAGGCGCCCAAGGAAGACGCCCACCACGAACGCGCCATTCGCCCGGGGCTGCCGGGTCTGAGCGACCGATTCTTCCGCTGGTTCAACCGCAGTTTCGACGCCACCGCCGCGCGCTACCAGGGCACGGTGGCCTACAGCCTGCGCCGCGCCAAGCGCATGATGCTGATCTTCCTGGCGGTGCTCGCCGGCATCTGGATCGTGATGCACCGCCTGCCGACCTCCTTCCTGCCCGACGAGGACCAGGGCTTTCTCTACGTGAACGTGAACCTGCCCGCCGGCGCCGCCGACGTGCGCCTGCAGGACGTGCTTGACGAAGTGCGCGAATACCTGCTGGCGCAGCCCGACGTGATCAGCTTCAACCAGGTCTCGGGCCTCAACGGCGACCAAAGCTCGGCGCGCGGCTTTATCCGCCTCAAGCCCTGGAGCGAGCGGCCGCTGGCCGCGCAGTCGGCCGCGTCCATCGCGTTCAAGGCCAACAAGGAGCTGGCGCGCATCCGCGACGCGCGCGTCATCATCATCATGCCGCCGGCGGTGCGCGGCCTAGGTTCGAGCTCGGGCTTCAACTTCATGATCAAGGACATGACCGGCCTGGGCCACTCGGCCCTGCTGGCCGCGACCAACCGGGTGCTGGATGCCATGCGCGCCAATCCCCAGCTCACCGCGGTGCGCACCACCAACCTCGACGATGCCGCCGAGATGCACCTCGACGTGGACGACCGCAAGGCGGCGGCGCTCGGCCTGTCGTATGCCGACATCAACAGCGTGCTCTCCAGTGCCATGGGCGGTACCTATGTGAACGACTTCCTCAACAGCGGCCGCGTCAAGCGCGTCTACATCCAGGGCGACGCGCCCCACCGCATGCTGCCGCAGGACATCGCCAAATGGACGGTGCGCAACAACAAGGGCGAGATGGTGCCCTTCGGCGCCTTCGCGACCAGCCACTGGGCCTATGGCTCGCCGCAGCTGCTGCGCTACAACAGCAATCCCGCCTACGAAATCGAAGGCCGCGCCGCGCCCGGCGTCAGCTCGGGCACGGCCATGCAGATCGTCGAGGGCATCCTCAGCGAGCTGCCGCCCGGCATCGGCTACGAATGGACCGGCGCCTCGCTGCAGGAGCGCCAGTCCGGCGCCCAGGCGCCGCTGCTGTACGCCATCTCGATCCTGTTCGTCTTCCTGTGCCTGGCCGCGCTGTACGAGAGCTGGACCGTGCCGCTGTCGGTCATGCTGGCCGTGCCGCTGGGCGTGATCGGCGCGCTGCTGGCTACCTACACCCGCGGCCTGACCAACGACGTGTACTTCCAGGTCGGCCTGCTGACCACCGTCGGCCTGGCGGCCAAGAACGCCATCCTGATCGTGGAATTCGCGGTGCAGCTGCAAGAGCGCGGCCAGAGCCTGTTCGACGCCACCGTCGCGGCCGTGCGCCTGCGCCTGCGGCCCATCCTGATGACCTCGCTGGCCTTCGGCTTCGGCGTGATTCCACTGGCCATCGGCACCGGTGCCGGCGCGGCCGGGCGCAACGCCATCGGCACCGCGGTGCTGGGCGGCATGGCGGCCTCCACCGTGCTCGGCATCTTCCTGGTGCCGGTGTTCTTCCTGCTGGTGCGCAGCTGGTTCCGTTCGCGCAGCCGCCACGAGGATGGCGCCGCCGCGCTGCCCGCGGGGGAGGGCGCATGATGAAGATCCAAACCGCATGCGCCGCCCTGCTGGCCGTCGGGCTGCTGGCTGGCTGCAACTTCGCGCCGCGCTACCAAAGGCCCGAGGCGCCGACTCCCGCCGCGCTCACCGATCCGGCCGATGCGCAGCCTGGCGCTGTGGCCGTCCAGGACTGGCAGCCGCTGCCCTGGCGGCAATGGGTACAGAGCGAACCGCTGCGCCAGCTGGTCGCGCTGGCGCTGCAGGGCAACCGCGACCTGCGCGTGGCCGTCGCCAACATCGAGCGCGCGCGGGCGCAGTACGGCGTGCAGCGGGCCGACCTGCTGCCCACGCTGGCGGCCAGCGCGCAGGCCAACCGCAGCCGCACCGCCGACGACCTGACCACCGCCGGGCGCGCCAACACCACCAGCCAGTACAGCGTGCAGCTGGGCCTGGCCAGCTACGAGCTCGACCTGTGGGGCCGGGTGCGCAACCTCAGCGAAGCCGCCTTGCAGCAATACCTGCAGACCGAGGAAAGCCGCCGCGTGGTGCAGCTCGGCCTGGTCACCGACGTGGCCAATGCCTGGCTGGCGCTGGCCGCCGACCAGCAGCGCCTGCAGCTGGCCCGCGACACCCTGGCCGCGCGCGAGCACAGCTACCAGCTGGCTGAACGCATGCATGCGCTGGGCGCCGCCAACGGCCTGGTGCTGGCGCAGAACCAGACCACGCTGGAGACCGCGCGCGGCGACGTCGCCAACTATGAAACCCAGGTGGCGCGCGACCGCAACGCGCTGCAGCTGCTGCTGGGCGCGCCGGTGCCGGGGCAATACCTGCCGGCCGCACCCCAGCCGGCCTTCTCGGTGCAGGCGCTGCAAGGCGGCGCGGTGCCCGGCATGCAGCCCGCGGCCGCGCTCACCGGCGCAACCGCGCTCACGCCCGTGCCCGGTGGCCTGCCATCCAGCGTGCTGCTGCAGCGGCCCGATGTGGCGGCGGCCGAGCGCGGCCTGCAGGCCAGCTATGCCAACATCGGCGCCGCGCGGGCCGCGTTCTTCCCCACCATCAGCCTCACCGCCAACCTGGGCACGGCCAGCAACCAGCTCGATGGCCTGTTCGGCAGCGGCAACGGCACCTGGAGCTTCCTGCCGCAGCTGCGCCTGCCGATCTTCGATGCGGGCCGCAACCAGGCCAGCCTGGGCGTGGCCCAGGCCAGCCGCGACGCGGCGCTGGCCCAGTACGAAAAAGCCGTCCAGACCGCCTTCCGCGAGGTCAGCGACGCACTGGCCGACCGCGCCACGCTGCAGCGCCGGCTACAGGCCCAGGCCGGCCAGGTCGAAGCCGCGGGCAAGGTGCTGGCGCTGTCGCAGGCACGCTACCGGGCCGGTGCGGATGACTTCCTCGCGGTGCTCGACGCCCAGCGCAGCCTGTACAGCGCGCAGCAGACGCAGATCACGCTGCTGCAGACGGAGCAGGTCAACCGCATCGCGCTGTACAAGGCGCTGGGTGGCGGCTGGGGCGCGGAAGGAATGCAAAAAGAATAGCCGCTGTCATTCGCCCGTAGCGGCCAACACGGCGTCGATGACCGGCTGGCCGAGGTAGTAGCCTGATTGCGCCAACCGCTCCAGCAAGGGGCGGGCTGCTGCGATCAGCCCCTCGGCCCGGGCCAGCCCGATCACGGCCGCCGTGCCGATCAACGGGATGCCATGGGCCTTGGCTTCCATCCGCCCGGCGCGGTCATCCATCACCAGCAGCACCGAGTCTCCCGCGTCGCGCCAGACGCAAGCAGTGTGGATGGCGCTGGCCTCGCCGGGATCGATGCCGGGGTTCAGCGGCTTCCAATGGCCTTGCGGCTGCTCCACCACTTCGATCCAGCCCTCTTGCAGGGTACGCGCCAGCAGGTCAGTGTCGGGAAAGGCGGCGGTAGTGGGCAGGATCTCGTCGCGCACGGTGGTTGTGATGCATACATGGCCGAACAACCCAGGCAGCAGGCCCAGCGCATCGATGCGCGCCAGCGCGATCAGCGGCCCGGCATCGGCGATGACGACGCGGCGGCTCACTCCCTGCGCCCGCTTGCCAGCCAGTCGCGCCCGCGATGCATGTCGGCGCGGGCTTCATCGGCGTTGGCCTGGCTTTCGCCCGTGAGCGCCAATCCCTGGCTGGCCAGCAGCGTCAGCATTTCCGCCAGCGGCTTGCCCGCCACCCGCGCGGCGAAGCCCGCCGACACCGCACCGCCGCGGAACAGGGCCAGCGCCAGCGCTACCCGCACCGCGGGCAGGTCGGGAACGCCCAATCGCTCCAGATCGATCAGCAATGCCTGTGGATGATCTCGGTTCATCACCACTACCATGTCGTCTGCCCGCGCGGCAGCCAGTGCCGTGCTGGGGTTGGTCTTGAGTTGGCGGATGTTGACGGCTCGCATGTTGTTCTCCCTCAAGGAAGTACAAGGTGTAGGAACATTGACAGTCTAGCGTGTTTCCGAACTCGTGTTCGGTGTGTGGGGTGCCACAGCCCGCCGCGCCATAATGCATGCCTGCGGCGGGCCGTTGTGGCCGCGCCGCGCCAACTGATCTCAGAAAGCGGAAATCCACCATGGGTGCGCAATGGAAAGCAAAGGGCAAGGCGCAGGTCGCCGATGCCAAGGGCAAGCTGTTCGGCAAGCTGGTCAAGGAAATCATCGTGGCCGCGCGCGGCGGCCCCGACCCGGCCGGCAACTCGCGCCTGCGCCTGGCGGTGGAGCAGGCGCGCAAGGCCTCGATGCCCAAGGACACGCTGGAGCGCGCCATCAAGAAAGGCGCGGGCCTGACCGGCGAGCCCGTCAACTACGACGTGGCGATCTACGAAGGCTATGCACCCCACCGCGTGCCGGTGATGGTGGAATGCCTGACCGACAACCTGAACCGCACCGCGCCCGAGATGCGGGTGCTGTTCCGCAAGGGCCAGATGAGCGCGGTGGCCTGGGACTTCGACCATGTCGGCATGATCGAGGGCGAAGCCGCCAGCGCCGATGCCGACATGGAGCTGGCCGCGATCGAAGCCGGCGCGCAAGACTTCGAGCCCGGCGACGAAGACGGCGTGACCCTGTTCATCACCGACCCGGCCGACCTGGACATGGTCGGCAAGGCGCTGCCGGCGCAGGGCGTCACGGTGCTGTCCGCCAAGCTCGGCTACAAGGCCAAGAACCCGGTCAGCGCCGCCAGCCTGGGTGCCGAGGCCCTGGAGGAAGTGCAGAACTTCCTGGCCGCGATCGATGCCAACGACGATGTGCAGCATGTGTATGTGGGGCTGGTGGACTGACATCCGGCGCCTCGGCAAGGCCGCGATCACGCAACGGTTTTGGGGCGATGGCGGCTGCACTACCATCGGGCCATGACCTCCAGCACAGACAAGCCCGCAAGCCCTAATTCCGACACCGGCACCGACATCGACACCGGTATTGACGCCCTGGTCATCGGCGCCGGGCCGGTGGGGCTGTTTCAGGTGTTCCAGCTCGGTCTGCAGGGCCTGCGGGCGCATCTGGTGGACGCCTTGCCGGTGCTGGGCGGGCAGTGCGCCGAGCTGTATCCGCACAAGCCCATCTACGACATTCCCGGCATACCGGTCTGCACCGGGCAGGAGTTGGTGCAGCGCCTGCAGACGCAGATCGCGCCATTCGCGCCGCTGTTCCATGGCGGCATGCAGGTGGCCGAGCTCGCGGCCGAGGCGCACGGCCGCTGGCGCGTGCAGCTGCGCCCGGTACAAGGCGATGGGGCTGGAGTGGAGCTGGTGGTGCGCGCCGTCTTCATCACCGCCGGCGTGGGCGCCTTCGTGCCCAAGCTGTTGCGCGCGGATGGGCTGGAGCGCCTGCAGGGCAGCCAGGTGCACTACCACCCGGCGCTGCGCGATGGCTGGCTGCAGGAGCTGCTGGAGCAGGGCCTGCGGCACATCGCCATCCACGGCGGCGACGAGCCCGCGGTGCAGGCGGCGGTGGCCGCGGCGCGGCATCCGCTGCTGGCCGGCTGCCGCATTGCGCTGCTGTACCGGCGCGACCAGTTCAATGCGCCCGAACCGCTGCTGGCCGAGCTGGCGGCGCTGCGCGAACAGGGCCGGGTGCAAGTGGTGGTGGGCATGCCCCAGGGCGTGGAAACCGATGGGCGCATGCAGGCGATCCGCTACCTGGACCCGGAGGGCGAGGTCCGCAGCCTGCCGGCCGAGCAGCTGTGGGTGTACCTGGGCCTGTCGCCCAAGCTTGGCCCGCTGGCCGACTGGGGGCTGCAGCTGGACCGAAAGCAGCTGCTCGTGGCCACCGATACCTTCCAGACCAGCGCCGCGGGCATCTACGCGGCGGGCGACATCACCAGCTACCCGGGCAAGCGCCGCCTCATACTTACCGGCTTCTACGAGGCCACGATGGCGGCCATGGCGGCGGTGGAATACCTCAGCGGCGCGCCGCTGCTGCTGGAATACACCACCACCAGCAAGCGGCTGCAGCAGCGGCTGGGCGTGCTGGCCCCTGAAGCGAAATAAATACCAGCCGCGATGGAATAAACCGCCGCGCCGGGCTGTTTACCGCAGGTCAACCCCAAGGAGAACTTCCATGACCCGCCTCGCTTGCTTTTCTCTCGTCGGCTCGGTGCTGCTGGCCGCCTGCACCATGGCGCCGCAAACCCAGGTGGCGCCGGCTCCGGCCAGCGCCCTGAACGGCGTGCTGGTCGGCCCCGGCCAGATGACGCTCTATGTCTTCGACAAGGATGCCGCAGGCTCGGGCAAGAGCATGTGCAACGGCGGCTGCGCCGCCAACTGGCCGCCGCTGATGGCATCGGCCGGTGCGGCCGCCAGCGGCGACTGGAGCGTGGTGACCCGGGACGACGGCGCCAAGCAGTGGGCCTACCAGGGCCGCCCGCTGTACTACTGGGCCAAGGATGCCAAGCCCGGCGACAAGACGGGCGACGGCTTGCTCAACAATGCCTGGCACGCGGCCAAGCCCTGACCGCTGCGCGTGGACATCGACGCCGCCATCGCGCATATCCCGCGCCTGCGCCGCTATGCGCGGGCGCTGGTGGGCGATGCCGCCCGCGCGGACGACCTGGTACAGGACACGCTGGAGCGGGCCTGCGCAAAATGGGCGCTGTGGCGGCCGCCCGCCGCCGCGCCGCCAGAGCAGGTCCAGGCGGCGCTGCGCAGCTGGCTGCTCACGCTGATGCACAACCTGTTTGCCAACCAGTGGCAGCTGGCCGCGCGCCAGCGCACGGCCCATTGGGACGAAGCGCCGGAGCCGGGGCACGACCCTAGCGCGCAGCTCGGGCTGCGCCTCGATCTGGAGCGTGCGCTTGCGCTGCTGGCGCCGCAGGCGCGCGAGGTGCTGCTGCTGGTGGCGATGGAGCAGTGCAGCTATGCCGAGACGGCGCAGATGCTCGGCATTCCGGTGGGCACGGTGATGTCGCGCCTGGCGCGGGCACGCGAGCAGCTGCGCCGCCTGATGGAGGGCGAGGCGCCTTCCCGGGTGCTGCTCAAGGCTGTCAAATGAAGGGATGCGAACCATGTCCATGAAGCGCCCGGACGAAACCATGCTCCATGCCTGGGTGGATGGCGAGCTTGCGCCCGAGAGCGCCGCCGCGGTGGCGCAGTGGCTGGCGCAGCATCCTGGCGAGGCGGCCCGCATGGCCGCCATCCAGGCGCAGCGCGCCAGCCTGCAGGCCCTGCATGCGCAGGTGTTGGGCGAGCCGGTGCCGCCGCGGCTGCACCGCGCACTGCGCCGCCAGCCGCTGCAATGGCGCTGGCCGCATGCGCTGGCGGCCGGGGTGATGCTCTGCCTGGGGCTGGGCCTGGGCTATGGCTTGGCTACCAATAGGCCAGGGGCGCCGGCAGGCGCCGTGGCGCAGCTGCCGGCCTTTGTGCGCGAGGCGGCCGCGGCCCATGCGGTCTATGTGCCCGAGCAGCGCCATCCGGTGGAGGTGGCGGCGCAGCAGCAGGGGCACCTGGTGCAATGGCTGTCCAAGCGGTTGGGGGTGCAGCTCAAGGTACCGGTGCTCGATGCCCAGGGCTTTCACCTGGTGGGCGGCCGCCTGCTGCCAGGCGAGGCCGGGCAGTCGCGCGCGCAGTTCATGTACGAGGATGCGGCCGGCGAGCGGGTGACGCTGTATGTCTCGGTGCTGGCGCAGGCCGGGCAGGCCGAGGCGCCGGTGGCCTTTCAGTGGGCCAGCGATGGCGCTACCCAGGGCTTTTACTGGATCGAGGGGCGCCAGGGCTATGCGCTCAGCGCGGCGCTGCCGCGCGAGCGGCTGCATGTATTGGCCGAGGTTGTTTATCAGCAACTGGATTGAGGGCGGCCCAGCAAAAAGGCCAGTGCATGCACTGGCCTTTTTCCGTGGCGGGGCAGAGTGTCAGCGGATCAGGTCATTGATCTTGCCGGGCACGCCGTTGAGCTCGTCGGCGCCATCCATCGCTGCCTTGCGCTTGGTGATGCTCTTCCAGCCATCGGCAAAGGCCAGCTCGGCATTGATCTTGATGAAGGCCACCTGGTCAGCCGGCGTGTCTTCTTCGGCAAAGATGGCATTGGCCGGGCACTCGGGAATGCAGACCGCGCAGTCGATGCACTCGTCGGGATCGATGACCAGCATGTTCGGGCCTTCGCGGAAGCAGTCCACGGGGCAAACGTCCACGCAATCGGTGTATTTGCACTTGATGCAGTTTTCGGTGACGACGTGAGTCATGAATTCTTCTTTGCCATTAGAGGTCGGGGGGACAACCGGCAATTCTAAGGTTTTTACAAAAGCATAGCAGGCGGGCCGGCCTTAACAGCGGGCCCGCCAGGCCTTACTCCACCAGCACCGCGCCCGCGGTCGTGCGGTTGGCGGTGTCCACCAGGATCATCGCGCCAAGCTGGCGCGCCTGCTGGAACGGCGCTGCGGGAATAGCCTCCTGCAGCACCAGCTCCACGCGGCCGATGGCGTTGGGCTCGAGCTGCTCGGCGGCTTCGCGCTCCAAGGTCTGGATGGCCAGGCGGTGCAGCACGCGGCGCACCTTGGCCTTGACCCAGCGGTGGCCGTGCAGTGCCCAGTACACGCGGCCGGGCACCAGCGGCTCGTCGTCCATCCAGGCCACGGTGGCGGTGATCTCGCGGCTGGCGTTCCAGGCGGGCTGGACGGCGGGCGTGTCGAAATCGTCGTCGGCGCTGGCCTGCGCCGTGGGGGCGGCGATGATCCAGTCGCCGCGCGAGACGTCGACCTCGCGGTCCAGCGTGATGCCGGCCGACAGGTTGGCAGCCACATTACCCGGCACGCGCGCATGGTTGATGACCTGGGCGATCACCGCCTGCTGGCCGCTGGGCAGGATCTGCACCGCATCGCCCACGCGGGCGCCGCCGGCGGCCACGCGGCCCCAGAACACGCGGCGGCCCTGGCTGGTGTCGGCCGACGCTGAGAACTTCTCGACCCACTGCACCGGAAAGGCCAGTGGCAGGCCGGTGTCGGCCGGGGTGTTGGGCAGCTTCTCCAGCAGCTCCAGCAGGCTGGGGCCGGTGTAGCCGGCCCAGCCGCTGTGCTGGCTGACCACGTTCCAGCCCTTGAGCGCGGAGACGGGGATGGTCGCCTGCACCGTGATGCCCGCGGCCTGCGCGAATGCGGCCAGCGCATTGCGGATGTGGGCGAAGGCGAGGGCAGGGTCTTGCACCGCGTCGAGCTTGTTCACCGCGAACACCAGCGAGTGCACGCGCAGCAGGTGCACCAGCAGGCTGTGGCGGCGGGTCTGGGCCAGCAGTTCGAGTTGCGGGTTCTTCCAGTCGAGCTTGGTGGCATCGACCAGCACCACGGCGGCGTCGGCTTGCGAGGCGGCGGTGACCATGTTGCGGGTGTACTGCTCGTGGCCGGGCGCATCGCCGATGATGAACTTGCGCGCCTCGCTCGCGAAGTAGCGGTAGGCCACGTCGATGGTGATGCCTTGCTCGCGCTCGGCGCTGAGGCCGTCGGTCAGCAGCGCCAGGTCGGTCTCGCCCGATTTGGTGACGCCGGCGAGATGGTCCTGCAGCACCGCCTTGCTGTCGACCAGCAGGCGGCCGATCAGCGTGCTCTTGCCGTCGTCCACCGAGCCGCAGGTGATGAAGCGCAGCGCGGCATCGTGGTCGGAATGGGGCTTGGCGCCTGCCTGCTGTACGTCAGCGGCTGCGAAATGGGTGGTGGTCATCAGAAATATCCGTCCTTCTTGCGCTTTTCCATCGAGGCGTCGCTGGTCTTGTCGTCCATGCGGGTGGCGCCGCGCTCGCTCACTTCGGCGGCCAGGGTTTCGAGCACGATGTCGGCGGCCGTGGCGGCATCGCTTTCCACCGGGCAGGTGCAGGTGATGTCGCCCACGGTGCGAAAGCGCACGTCGCGCACCTCGATCTGCTCGCCGTCCCGCGGCGGCGTGAGTTCGGTGACCGGCACCAGCAGGCCGCGGCGCTCGACCACGTTGCGCTTGTGGGTGTAGTACAGCGCGGGCAGCTCGATCTGCTCGCGGTCGATGTACTGCCACACGTCCAGCTCGGTCCAGTTGCTGATCGGGAACACGCGGAAGTGCTCGCCGGGCGCGATGCGGGTGTTGAACAGCGTCCACAGCTCGGGGCGCTGGGCCTTGGGCTGCCATTGGCCGAAGCTGTCGCGGTGCGAGAAGATGCGCTCCTTGGCGCGGGCCTTTTCCTCGTCGCGGCGGGCGCCGCCGATCAGCGCGTCGAAGCGCAATTCCTCGATCGCCTCCAGCAGCGTGACCGACTGGTGCGCATTGCGCGATTCGCCCGGGTGCGACAGGCGCACCGTGCCGCGCGCCATGCTGTCTTCCACGCTGCGCACGATGAGCTCGGCGCCCAGCTGCTGGGCGCGGAAGTCGCGGAAATCGGTGACCTCGGGGAAGTTGTGGCCGGTGTCGATCATCAACAGCGGAAAGGGCAGGCGGCCGGCGCCGAATGCCTTCTCGGCGCACTTGAGCATGACCAGCGAGTCCTTGCCGCCGGAAAACAGCAGCGCCGGGCGCTCGAAGGCGGCCGCCACCTCGCGCAGGATGAAGATGGTTTCTTCTTCGAGCGCGTCCAGATGCTGGTTGCTGAGCTGGCTCAGTACGGAAGTGTCAACACGGGCGTTCATTTGGGATTTTCCAATCAAATCGGGCTCTGTGGCTTGTATATCAAGCGCTGGTAGCTATTGTTTTTTTAGTGGGCCAGGTGCAGTCCGCATTCGCGTTGCTCTTCGCCCTTGGTCGGGTCGACATAGTCGAAGTTGTTGGGCAGGCCGTGCTTTTCACAGTATTCGTACAAGTCCTTGGACGACCAGTGCAGCAGCGGCGCCACCTTGATGAGCCCGTCGGGGTTGATGCTCACCGGCTCCATCTGGGCGCGCACCGCGCTGTCGGTGGCGCGCAGCGCGGTGAACCAGACCTGCGGCGCGGTCTCGCGCAGTGCGCGGGCAAAGGGTTCGAGCTTCACTTCCTCGGTGAAGGCCGCATGGAGCGGGTCGTCCAGCGCGGGCGTGGGGCCTTCGACGGCTTCGCGGTGCGCACGGGTGCGCAGCGGCAGGTAGGTGCGCAGCTTGAGCTTGAGCTGGCGGGTCACCGCGTCGGCGAATTGGTAGGTGGCCTCGGTGTTGTAGCCGTTGTCCATCCAGATCACCGGCACATCGGGCTGCACGCGCGTGACCAGGTGCAGGATCACCGACTCGAACGGGCGGAAGTTGGTGGTGACGATGGCGCGCTTGCCCAGTCCCAGGGCCCATTTCACCAGGGCGGGCGCATCCCGGCCCAGCTCGGCGTTGATGCGGGCAAGGTCCAGGCTGCTCATGCGGCCTCCCTTGCGGTATCGCGGGCAGCATCACGGGCGAAGTGCGGGCGTGGCTGCAGCGCATCGCCCTGGTAGAAGCCGTGGTAGCGGGCGAATTGGCGCTCGGCCGCATCGGCGCTCACGCCTTCGGCGAGCACCGCGCTGGTGAAGCCGCTGCGGGCCATCTGCACCAGCTGGTCGATCAGCACGTCGCCGGTGGCGCGGATGTCGCCGGCGAACTTGTAGCGGCGGCGCAGCAGCACGGCCTGGCTGAAGGCACGGCCATCGGTGAACTTGGGAAAGCTGAGCTCGATGCGCTCCACGCCCTGCAGCGCACCGCTGGCGGCGAGTTCGGCGAGTTCGGCGAGTTCGGCGTCGTTGGCGATCTGCAGCGTCTTGGTTTGATCGTCAACGGGCGTGGCGTTGGCAGCAATGATTTTCATGGCGTCTGTGTCGTGGAAGGCTGCGTTCATTCGGCGATGGCGGCTTCGGCCTGCTTGGGGTGGCGGGCGGCGTTGGCGGCGGCCTTGAACGGGTCGTGGCCGATGCGGCGCAGCGCGTCGATGAAGAACTCGCCGGGCTTGCGCAGCTCGCGGTAGGTGCTCAGCACCGCCTCGATCACATCGGGCACTTCGGCGGCCGAGAACGAGGGGCCGACCACCTTGCCGGCGATCGCCGGGCCCGAGAGGCTGGAGCCATCGGCGCCGCCCAGCGTGATCTGGTACCACTCCTTACCGTCCTTGTCGACGCCCAGGATGCCGATATGGCCGCTGTGATGGTGGCCGCAGCTGTTGATGCAGCCGCTCATGTGCAGGTCGATGGGGCCGAGGTCGAGCACTTCGTCCAGGTCCTGGTAGCGCTCGGTAAGCGCGGCCGCAATCGGCAGCGAGCGGGCGTTGGCCAGCGCGCAGAAGTCGCCGCCGGGGCAGGCGATCATGTCGGTCAGCAAGCCGATATTGGGCTGGGCCAGGCCCAGCTTGCGGGCGGCATCGTACAGCGCGGGCAGGTCGGAGGCGAACACCCAGGGCAGCATCAGGTTCTGGTCGTGGGTCAGGCGCGCCTCGCCGGCCGAGAACTGCTCGGCCAGCTGGGCCAGCGCATCGATGGTGTCGGCATCGGCGTCACCGGGCGCGAAGCCCACGCGCTTGAACGACAGCGTAACCGCGCGCATGCCCGTCAGGCGGTGGCCGCGCACGTTCTGCTTGAGCCAGCGCTGGTAGAGCTGGCCATCCGTGTTGACGCTGGACGGCAGGTTGGCGGCTTTCAGCTCGGGCACCACGAAGTTGGCGGTTACGCGGTCCAGCTCGGCCTGGGTGATGGTGTGGGGGGCGCCGTCTTGCTCCACGATGGCCTGGTACTCGGCTTCCACCGCATCGATGAACTTCTGGCCTTCGGACTTGACGAGGATCTTGATGCGGGCCTTCCACTTGTTGTCGCGGCGGCCATAGCCGTTGTAGACGCGCACCACCGCCTCGATGTAGTTGAGCAGCTGGTCCCAGGGCAGGAACTCGCGCACCACCGCGCCGACGATGGGCGTGCGGCCCATGCCGCCGCCGACCTTGACGGTGAAGCCGATGTCGCCGGCCGCGTTCTTCTGCGCCTGCACGCCGATGTCGTACCAGCCGGTGGCGGCGCGGTCTTCCGCCGAGCCGTTGAAGGCGATCTTGAACTTGCGCGGCAGGAAGGCGAACTCGGGGTGCAGCGTGCTCCACTGGCGCAGGATCTCGGCGAAGGGGCGGGTGTCGACGATGCCGTCCTCGGCGATGCCTTCGTAGGC
Source organism: Comamonas sp. FG99 (assembly GCF_057808605.1). NCBI lineage: Bacteria > Pseudomonadati > Pseudomonadota > Betaproteobacteria > Burkholderiales > Comamonadaceae > Comamonas > Comamonas sp. FG99. Next base: position 205,293 of record NZ_JBMDII010000002.1, on the reverse strand, counting down.
TTCGCTGGTGATGTTGCGGATGGTGTTGCCGCTGGTCTGGATACCGTGCATGTGCACGCTGGCCAGCAGGTCCATCACGTCGGCGGCCTTGGTGATCGGAATCCAGTTGAACTGCACGTTGGTGCGGGTGGTGAAGTGGCCGTAGCCGTATTTGAGCGGCGCGGCGGCCAGCGTCAGGCCGGGCTGGGCGGCCTGCAGCTCGTCCTGCGTGGCCTGGGCATGGGCCAGCAGCTCGGGTTCGGGCTTGTCGTAGTCGCGGGCAATGCGCGCCAGCATGCGCAGCTGCGTGCTGCTGATCTCGCCATAGGGTACCGCGATGCGGGCCATGGGGGCGTAGCGCTGGATGTACCAGCCGTTTTGCAGGCGCAGCGGCAGCAGTTGTTCGTCGCTCAGCTCGCCGCGCTGCCAGCGCTCGAGCTGGTCGCGGAATTGCTGGGCGCGGAGTTTGACGAATTCGCGGTCGAAGTCGGTGTATTGGTACATCGCAGGTCGGAGTTCTCGGTGGATGCGACGTACTGTAGAGAAGCTTTATATAAACTCAAACGAATTTTTTCGCTTGCATATATGCAATTTGGTTATTTGAAAATCGCATATGCATGGACGCCATTCGCATGAGGGCTGGCATGCGTGCCGATCCGTGCGGATCGGGCGCTAGGCGTGGGCCGGTAAAAAGCGATCGCTGGACATGGCCAGCGCCAGGTCATTCGGCAGCGGCAGCGGTTCGCCGTGCAGGCGTGCAGCCAGCAGCTCGGCGCACAGCAGCGCCCAGGTAAGGCCGCGCGAGCCCAGCGCGGTGTTGACCCAGAAGTGGGGCCCGGCGGCCGGCACCGGACCGACCACCGGGCGCCGGTCGTTCGAGGCGCAGCGCAGCTGTGCCCAGATGGAGGCTTGTGCCAGCTCGGCCCTGTGGTGCTGCGAGGCCGTGGGCAGCAGGGTCTGCAGCTTGTGCCAGTTCTCGGCGCGGGCGGCCTGCATATCGGCCTCGGAAGGCGGCAGTACATCACAGCCGCGCTCGAAGGTCGATCCCATGATCCAGGCCTGTGTGCCGTCGTTACGGGCAAAGCGCGGTATCCAACTGCCGTGGCCGTTCACCGCAAAGGAGGCTTCGCCCGCGGCGGTATCGACGCCCGCCGGCACATCTCCCGTGAGAACCTGGCCGCGCACCGGGCGCAGGCCAAGGTATTGCGGCAGCCAGGAGCGCGAATGCGGGCCGGCGCACACCACGACCAGGTCGGCATGCGCCAGCTGCCGGCCATCGGCCGAGGCAAGCGTCCATACCTGCCGCCCTGGCAGGTATTCGATGGCCGCAACCTTGCTGTCGCCCTGGAAGCGGATGTGTTCGTGGGCCAGCAGCGCCTGCACCAGCCGGGCCGGGCGCAGCCAGCCGCCTTGCGGATGCCACAGTGCAGGATCGTCGGCCGGCAGCCCGGCCTGCGCCAGCAGCGCGGCATCGGCCTGGCGGCTCCAGTCGCGCAGCGCTGCATGCTCCTGCCAGGCCTGCGGCAGCGCATGCGCGTTCTTGTCCAGCCGCCGCTCCAGCACGCCGCTCGCCTGCCAGTCGCCGCCGGGCTGCAGCAGCTGCTGCGCCCAATACAAGGTGCAGCGCAGGCCGCTGCGGGTGAGGCGCGAGAGCAGGCTGTCGTCGCGGCTGGTGTGCGGCGCGAAAATCCCGGCCGGCAGGCCCGATGCGCCCTGGGCGGGGCTGGCGGCGGCGTCCAGCACCGTCACCTGCCAGCCGCGCAGCGCCAGCTGCCGCGCCGTGGCCGCGCCGGCCAGGCCGGCGCCGACGATGGCGCAGCGCCGCCCGGCGGGAGCGGGCGGGGTGTTCAGCTTCCACAGCGGCTTGCGGCGCGGCTGCCAGGCTGGCGCGAACACTGCGTGCAGGTTGTGGCGCTTGGGCGGAATGCCCGCTACCTTGCTGACGGCAAAGCCGCATTGCTCCAGGCTCCGGCGCACATCGCCGGCCGCGCTCCAGGTCGCAAGCCGGGCGCCCGGGCGGCAGCAGCGCGCCACCGCCTTCAGGGTGTGCAGGCTCCACAGCTCGGGGTTGCTGGCGGGGCTGAAGCCGTCGAGATAGACCGCATCCGCCGCCAGCTCCTGCTGGCGCAGGCTGCGCTGTGCGTCGCCCACCAGCAGCGTCAGCAGCACGCGGCCGCCGTCAAAGCGCAGCCGGTGCACGCCGGGCAGCAGGCCCCAGCATTGCTCGGCCAGCAGCTCGCCCAGCGGCTGCAGATGCGGGTACTGCGCGCTGTGGCGGCGCAGGTCGGCCGCGCCCACGGGCCAGGCCTCGGTGGAGACGAAGTGCAGCAGCGCGGGCCGCTGCCCGTCCTGCCGCCAGGCATGCCAGGTGACGAGAAAGTTCAGGCCAAAGCCGAAGCCGGTTTCGAGCACGCTCCACTGCGGCTGGCCGGCCCAGGCCGCGGGCAGGCCGCAGCCGCCCAGGAAGACCTGTTCCGCCTGCGCCAGGCTATGCCCGGCCTCGCTGTGGTAGCGGTCGCCAAAGCGCGGGCTGTAGGGCGTGCCGTCGGGCAGCCATTCGATGGTCTCAGCCATGGGCGGGCTCCGGCGCTGGCAAGGGCCGGGCGCGGGCGGTGACATGGCGCAGCATGCCGGCGAAGGCCAGCGCGGCGCAGACCAGCGCCACGGCGGCGCCGGCCCAGAATGCGGCCGGCGAGCCGTGCAGCGGATTGGGATGGCTGCCGTAGGCGGCAACAAAGCCGCCCAGCAGCCCCAGGCCCCACAGCAGCACGCAGTACACCGCCAGCGGCGCGAGCGTGATGCGGTAGCAGCGCAGCACGAAGATACACACGGTCTGCACCCCATCGGCCAGGTGGTATAACGCCACCCAGGCCAGCAGGCCGGTGGCCAGCGCGACCACGGCGGGGGTTTCGGAATAGATGCCGGCCACCCAGGGGCGGGCCGCGAACAGCAGGCCCGCCAGCGCCAGCGCCATCGAGGCGGCGGCGCGCACGCCGCTCCAGGCGGTGGCGCGGGCCCGCGCCTCGTTGCCGGCGCCGCGCCAGTAGCTCACGCGCGCGCTCGCCGCGATGCCCAGCGACAGCGGCACCATGTAGAGCAGGGCCGCCACATTGGCCGCGATCTGGTGCGCGCCCGAGGCCGAGGTGCCGATGCGCGCGATGAACAGCGCCATCAGCGTGAACGAGGTCACCTCGACCAGCACCGACAGCGCCGTGGGCACGCCCAGGCGCAGGAATTCGCGCAGCGTGGGCCAGTGCGGCGCCTCGGGCCGGCGCCAGAGCATTAGCGGCGCATACAGCGGCTGCGTACGCAACAGCCAGGCGCCCACGGTGAACAGGAAAGCGGTGACCGCGAGCGTGGCCCAGGCGCAGCCAGCTACGCCCAGCGCCGGCAGGCCCAGACCGCCAAAGGTGAACCAGATGGACAGCGGCAGCTTGACCAGCAGCGAGCACAGCTGCAGCCAGGTGACCAGCTGGGGCCGGCCCAGCGCCTGGTTGAGCGTGCTGAATACCCGGAACAGCAGCGCCGCCGGCAGGCTGAAGCCGACGATGGCCAGGTACTCGGCCACCAGCGGGCGCAGTGCCGCCGGGATCTCGGTGCGCCGCAGTATGGGATCGGGCCAGAACAGCACCGCCATGCCGAGCACCGTGGCCGCCAGGCACAGGTACAGCGCCTGGCGCAGCGATGGGCCCAGATCGGCCAGCTGGCGCGCGCCGTGCATCTCGGACCAGACCGGCAGCAGCGCCTGCAGCAGCCCCATCAGCGAGACATAGACGCTGACATAGATGGCCGAGCCCACCGACAGCGCCGCCAGCGCCAGCTCCGAATGGCGGCCGGCGACGATGGTGTCGACCACGCCGAAACCCATCACCGCAATCTGGCCGACGAATACCGTGCCCGCATGCCGGGCCATGGTGGAGAGATCGCTGTCCGCCATCTAGGGATGCTGGCGCCGGTACAGCACGATGGCCGCGTCGCGGTCGGTGGGACGGCGCACCGCGGTGACTTCGCGCCAGCGCTCGTCGTCGGGGCGCAGGAAGGCGTGGCCGTCCACCGAGATGGCCAGCCAGCGGCATTCGGCCGCGCCCGGGTCTTCTGCACGCACCAGCTGCCAGGGCTGCTCGCCGCGGTGGGTCTGCATGGCGACGAGCTGGGCGCGGCTCAGGTCTTGGAACGCGATGCAGGGGCTGGCTGGGCCGATGACCTTTTCCATCGCGGCCATCTGCGCGGTGTAGCTGCGCGCATAGTCCAGCATGGGCAGCCACAGGGTCATCATCAGGATCCAGCTCAGCACGGTGCCGCCGGCGGGCAGCACCAGGCTGCGCCAGATCTCCGGGCGGTTGCGCTTGGCGCGCCAGTACACCAGCAGGCACCAGGCCACGCTGGCGGCCAGCGCAAAGATCAGCGGCAGCATGGAGAACTCGGCGGCAAAGCCCGGCGCCAGCCGTGCCACGTTGGCGGCGGGCTTGGGCGGCACGCCGGTCTGCACCGAGATCCAGATCACCCAGATGGTGAGCGCCGCGACGCTGAAGAACAGCAGCGTGAACCAGTCGATCAGCGCCGCCATCGCACGGCGGAAGGTCGGCAATGCAAAGGCGGCGAGCGCGGCGAAGGCCGGCAGGCCGAGCAGCAGCGCGCGGTCGGCCGGCACGGTGACGATGGTGTTGACGGTGGCCAGCAGGCCCAGCCAGATCGGCAGCCACAGGTGGCGGTGCAAAAAGCGTCGGTTGGCGATCTGGCGGCGCCAGATCCACAGCGACCACAGCGCCAGCGGCCAGGCTGGCCAGGCGAACCAGACCAGCAGCTCGATGAAGTCGTGTGGCTTGCGGAACTCGGATACCGGCAGCAGCCGCCATTCCCACTGCTGCAGATAGGCCGCCAAAGCGCAGGCGGCAATCGCCAGCACTGCAAAGGCGATGGCCGCGATGCGGGTGCCTTGGCGCCGCTGCTCGTCCACCGGCGCCAAGGCCAGCAGCGCCCCGGCTCCCAGGCCGTACAGCAGCGCGAACGTGGGCGCGCCGCTGAGCGCCAGCATGAACAGGCCCAGGGCCGCCACCGCCAGCGCGCCGCCCATGCGCCGTGGAATCGCCGCCGCCGCGAAGAAGATGAAGGCCACCGCGGCCAGCTGCACCACGTAGCTGCTGCTTTCGTGCGATGGCTGGGCCAGGCCCAGGCAGGCGATCAGGGCCAGCAGGCCGCCATCGGCCATGGCGCGGGCATAGTCCACCTCCGAGGCCTCGCCGCCGAAGGCAAAGGCCACCGGGCCCGCGCCGGGGCTGCGTGCCAGGTAGTAGACCGCGTACCAGGTCGCCATCAACGCCAGCCATAGCAGCGTGGCGAAGGGCAGGCGGCTGGCCAGCTCCGGCCCGGCGAAGCCGCCGAAGGCCTGGATGGACCAGGCGCTCAGCCAATAGGGCAGCAGGCCCTCGGTGTCGGGCGACATGCCGAACAGCATCGGCGTGAGCCACGAGGTCTCGCCGTGCTTGAGCGCAAGCGCGTAGCCGTAGGTGGTGATGTCCAGGCTCTTCCACGGCGCGCGCCCCACGAAACCGGGCACGACGTAGGCGAAGCACAGCAGCAGCAGCAGCAGCCGTGGCAGCGGCCGCACGGCGCTTTGCGGGACGATGGCGGGAGTGGGGTAGTTCACGCGGCTCAGGCGCTCAGGCAAATGAAATCGGGTTGCCGCAAGAAAAAAGGCAGCACGCTATGAACGAACTGCCTTTTCGAAGCTTGCAGCCTGCGGCACACCTGCTGGCAGGCATGCCCCAGGGCTTGCATCTCTTTACTTCTTGCCGAAGCGGTTGCGAAAGCGCTCCACGCGACCGCCCATGTTGTCCACGGACTTTTGCGTGCCGGTGTAGAAGGGGTGCGATTCGGACGAGGTGTCCAGCTTGAACAGCGGGTATTCCTTGCCTTCGAAGGTTTCGTTTTCCTTGGTGTTCACGCACGAACGGGTCACGAACTTGAAACCGTTGGACAGGTCCACGAAGAGAACTTCGCGGTAGTTGGGGTGGATGCCTTCTTTCATGATCTTCCTTGTCAAGTGCGGTAGCCGTGCAGAACCCGGCGCAACCTTTGCGCCGCATGAAAGTTCCGCATACTTGCCGCAGAAAAAGCCCTCTATTATTGCATATTCGGCCCGGGTGCCCAAGCCTTGGCGCGGCAGCTCAGCCGCCGCGGCGCATCATGTCGAAGAATTCGCTGTTGTTCTTGGTGGCCTTCATGCTCTTGATGACCATTTCCATGGACTCGATCTCGTCCATGTTGTACATGAACTGGCGCAGGATGCGGGTCTTTTGCAGGATCTCGGGCGACAGCAGCAGCTCTTCGCGGCGCGTGCCGCTCTTGTTGAGCTCGATCGCCGGGAACACCCGCTTTTCATAGAGGCGGCGGTTCAGGTGCAGTTCGCTGTTGCCGGTGCCCTTGAACTCTTCGAAGATCACCTCGTCCATGCGGCTGCCGGTGTCGACCAGCGCGGTGGCGATGATGGTCAGCGAGCCGCCTTCCTCGACCTTGCGCGCCGCGCCGAAGAAGCGCTTGGGGCGCTGCAGCGCGTTGGAGTCGACGCCGCCCGACAGCACCTTGCCCGACGACGGCACGACGTTGTTGTAGGCGCGGGCCAGGCGGGTGATGGAGTCCAGCAGGATGACCACGTCCTTGCCCAGCTCGACCAGGCGCTTGGCGCGCTCGATCACCATCTCGGCCACGTGCACATGGCGCGCGGCGGGTTCGTCGAAGGTCGAGGCGATGATCTCGCCCTTGACCGAGCGCTGCATCTCGGTCACTTCCTCGGGGCGCTCGTCCACCAGCAGCACCATCATGTGCACGTCGGGGTGGTTGGCGGTGATGGCGTGGGCGATGCTCTGCATCATCATGGTCTTGCCGCTCTTGGGCGGTGCGACGATCAGCGCGCGCTGGCCGCGGCCGATGGGGGCGATGATGTCGATGATGCGGCTGGTGATGTTCTCTTCACCCTTGAAGTTCTCGCGCTCCAGGCGCATCTGCTCCTTGGGGAACAGCGGCGTCAGGTTCTCGAACATCATCTTGTGCTTGTTCTGCTCGGGCGGCAGGCCATTGACCTTGTCGAGCTTGGTCAGCGCGAAATAGCGCTCGCCGTCCTTGGGCGTGCGCACCTCGCCTTCGATCATGTCGCCGGTGTGCAGGTTGAAGCGGCGCACCTGGCTGGGCGAGATGTAGATGTCGTCGGTGCTGGCGGTGAAGCTGGTGTCCAGGCTGCGCAGAAAGCCGAAGCCGTCGGGCAGGATTTCCAGCACGCCGTCGGCAAACACCTGCTCTCCGGCCTTGGCGCGCTTCTTGATGATGGCAAACATCAATTCCTGTTTGCGCATGCGGCCGACGTTGTCGATCTCAAGCTCTTCGGCTTGCTTGAGGACTTCAGACACGTGCAGTGCCTTGAGTTCGTTTAAGTGCATCAATAGACTCCTGCCAGGAGTGACGACAGAAATAGGAAGGATTGGAGATGGGTGGGCAACTGGTTGCGAGAATCGCAAGGCCCTGGCGATCAGCGCTGATCTTGGGATAGGCAGATCAAGGATCTAGCCGCGTATTATAAATGCGAAATCGATGCGCGTAGCAATGTTATTGAGGCGAATTTTGCCCGCGCAGAAGAAAAAAATGAAGCCGCCCCAAAGCGGGCGGCTCTTGGCGCGTGGCAGCTGTCAGGCGAGTTGCTCGTCCAGGAAGGCGGTCAGCTGCGACTTGTTGAGCGCGCCGACCTTGGTGGCGGCCAGTTGGCCGTTCTTGAACAGCATCAGCGTGGGAATGCCGCGGATGCCGAACTTCGCCGAGATCGCGCGGTTCTCATCGACGTTGACCTTGGCGATCTTCAGGCGGCCCTGGTAGGTGGAGGCGGCTTCTTCCAGCACGGGGGCGATCATCTTGCAAGGGCCGCACCACTCGGCCCAGAAATCCACGAGCACGTTGGAGTTGGGTTGCAGCACATCGGCTTCGAAAGTCGCTTCGCTGGTGTGCTTGATCAGAGAGTCCGTCATGGAAGATTCCTTTTCTCAAATGGCAATGGCTAGCATTTGCGGCCATTGTGACAGAAACCAAGGCTCCGCTCTTCGAACATTGCTATGGCTGCGATAGCTTTGCGCTGCCCGAAAGCGCGGACAATATCGCCCCCGTGACACCATCAGCACTATCGGTTCGACCATGCACACAGCTTTTGCCCCCTTGCCGCCGCAGGCGCCATGCCGCATCGCCATCGTGGGCGCCGGGCCCGCAGGCCTGATGGCGGCCGACGAGTTGGCGCGGCGCGGCCTGGCCTGCGATGTCTTCGACGCCATGCCGTCCGCGGGCCGGAAATTCCTGCTCGCGGGCATAGGCGGCCTGAACCTGACGCATTCGGAAGACATGGCGGCATTCGTGCAGCGTTTCGGCGAGCGCGCCCAGCCCGTGGCCGGCTGGCTCAAGGATTTCGGCCCGCAGCAGCTGCGCGACTGGTGCGCCGGGCTGGGGATCGAAACCTTTGTCGGCACCTCGGGCCGGGTTTTCCCGAGGGAAATGAAGGCGGCGCCCTTGCTGCGCGCCTGGCTGTCGCGGCTGCGTGGCGCCGGCGTGCGGCTGCACATGCGCCACCGCTGGACGGGCTGGGACGGGCAGGGCGCGCTGCAGTTCGACACGCCCGAGGGCCCGCTGCGCCTGCAGCCCCAAGCCACGCTGCTGGCGCTGGGGGGCGCGAGCTGGCCCAAGCTCGGCTCGGACGGCCGCTGGGCGCCCTGGCTGGAGCAGCGCGGCCTGGCCGTGGCTGCGCTTGCGCCGGCCAATTGCGGTTTCGATGTGGGCTGGTCGCCGTACTTTGCCGACAAGTTTGCCGGCCAGCCGCTCAAGTCGGTGGCGATTGCCTTCGTGGATGCGCGCGGCCGGGCATGGCAGCGCAAGGGCGAATTCGTCGCCACCGCCACTGGCGTGGAGGGCAGCCTGATCTATGCGCTGTCGGCCGCGCTGCGCGACACGATCACGGCGCAGGGGCGGGCCCAGTTTTTCCTCGATCTGCTGCCCGGCTTGCCGGCCGAGCGCGTGGCCGCCGAGGTGGCGCACCCGCGCGGCTCGCGCAGCCTCAGCAGCCATCTCAAGAGCCGGCTGAAGCTCGATGGCGTCAAGGCCGCGCTGCTGTTCGAGGTGCTGGGCAAGGACGGCATGCAGGACGCGGCGCTGCTCGCGCGCGCCATCAAGGCCCTGCCGCTCGCGGCGCTGGCGCCGCGCCCGGTGCAAGAAGCCATCAGCACCGCCGGCGGCGTGGCATTCGAGGCGCTGGACGCCGGGCTCATGAGCCGCGCGGTACCGGGGCTGTTTTGCGCCGGCGAAATGCTGGATTGGGAGGCGCCCACCGGCGGCTACCTGCTCACGGCGAGCATGGCCAGCGGGGTGCGCGCGGCGCGGGGGGTGGCGAACTGGCTGGAGCAGGAAAAGCATGCCAGCTAGTGTGGTGATGATTCAGTGCGTAGTCACCTTGACCAGCGCAGTGACCGGCTTGCCGTCTAGCAGCACGGGCTTGTGCTGATCGTCGGCCAGCAGCACGCCGATGACATGCTCGCCGGTAGGCGAGGCGCAGGCGCCAAAGTTGGCTTTGATCAAGGGGCCGCCGAAGTCGCTGTTCATGCTGTTGTAGGGCTTGCCCGGCAAGTTGCAGGCATCGCCTTGCGGGTCGATCTTCAGGTGCACATGCCCGCATCGAGGATTGGCCCCGCACTGGCCCGCCGGCATCAACTTGAAATTGCTTTGCACCACCACGCCAATGGCGCGCGTGGCGTCATCGCCAAGCGGTATGCGGCCGCCTTCGGGAGGCCATGCGATTCGCAGCGAGGGCGGGTCTTGGGCAAGGGCCGAAGCACAGGCCAATGAGGCCAGCACGATGGCGACAGACGAAATGACTTGGTGCATGGGCTACTCCTGAGTTGGATGGAGGGAACTTAATGTAATCAGTGAATACATTAAGGCTTGCACTGTAGCATGAAATAATCGCCGATTACATTGCGGCCCACTGCTTTCACCATGACTGGCAACCATCGCTCCGACGCGCCTGTGCGCACTGCATACCACCATGGCAATCTGCGCGAGGCATTGATCGCGGCGGCTGTGCAGATCATTGCAGAGCAAGGTGTGGAGAAGTTGAGCGTGCGCGAAGCGGCGAAGCGTGCGGGTGTGTCGCCGGGCGCTCCTTTCAGGCATTTTTCTTCCCGCACCGCCTTGCTGACGGCGGTGGCCGAGCAAGCCACCCAATGGCTGCACGCCAAGGTGGCTGAAGCATTGGCGCGGTCTGCCGATCGCCCGGCCTTGGTGCGGATGGCGGCCATCGGGCATGCCTACCTGGAATGGGCGGCAGCGCATCCGACCCACTTCAAGGTGATCAGTGACCGGTCGCTGATCGACTACGGCAGCTCAGCCAGCCTGCAGCAGGCCAACCAGTCCATCCGCGATGAGATGCAGGCCCTGCTGTCCGAGGCCTTGGGGGGCGATGCCGGCGATGGGAGGGCGGCGCATGCGCAGATTGCCGCCAGGGCGCTGGTGTATGGCCTGGCCCGCATGGTGGTGGACGGCCACTTCCCCGAGTGGAGCGCGCACGAACAAGCTGCGGCCAATGTGACGGGCGATACCTTGGATTTCTTCATTGCCCTGCTGGGCAATGCGCGTGATGAGGCAGAGTAGTTGCCGGTGGGAGGGGCATCATTTTTCCCCCAGTGGGTGCTAGCCCGCCACAGGGAAACACCCCTCAGAAAAACCAAGGTGCCCGGAAGGTGGCGCGGAGGAAACTTCGATCCCGCTTTTCATCGAGTCACCTGTCAGATTTCTATTTCTAGCCGAGAACATTTCACCGCCACCCCCAGATCGGGAAATACCCGGGTGAATCGGGGCTCCATGCGGGCTGCAACGATTTGTTAACATTGTCGCAAAGAAAGGCAATTTAGCATCACGCCATGCAACCGCAGTAATGGAGGTGACAGGGTGTTGAAGTTCCGTTTATCAAAATGCGTTATTTTGGCAGGCCTCTCGCTGCCCATGGCGCAGGTGGCTTTTGCCGCCAGCCAGTGCCTCGCATCTCCGGGTACTTACGGGGCGGTCACTGTGTCCGGCTGTGACAATGATCCAGGCAATGGCATTACCAACCCGATGAGTTCGGTGCTTCCTCCCGGCTTCTACCCGGATGGCTTTGACGGTGTTGGCCTTGGAGACATGCCCGACATCTCGATGACTTCCTGCACCTACACCTTCAACCATCCGGTTCTTGCGAGTTCAATCACGGTGGACTTGACTTCGATGGAGCCAGCGTGGGGCTATCCTGTTCGTGATGCCTTCTCGGTGGCGTTAGACGGCAACGCATATGCATTCACAAATGCCGATATCGTGCAAACGCCGCTGCTGCCGACGAGTACTGCATTTGGTCCAGGCCAGCTGGATCAGCAAGGCGGTGCGATCATCTCCGCGCCGGACCTTAGCAGCTCTGGCAAAGTGAAAGTATCGGCAAGCCAGTGGATCAGCTCGCTGAAGCTGACCATGCAGGGAAGCGGAGTCGCCAGGGTTTGCCTTGATGACGCAGCCCCGCCATCGTCACCGTCTGCCGTGGCTGCACCGGTGCCGGTGGGGCTGGGGGCTGCTGGTGCTGCCTCTGCGGGCATTCTGGGCTTCGCGGCCTTTCTGACACGCCGGCGCAAGGGTGCCAAGCAGTCTTGATGCGCGGGGCCTTGGCCGGTGCCCGGGGCGGGCTAAGGCCCATTGGCTGGGAGCTCTACTGTCCTCCTGGGGTGGTGCTACTGCCCCACGGCGGGCCACGTCAGGCGCACCATGGGCTTCCTCTGGCGGCAAAAAGCCGCCTGCACCTCTCGCACCACCAAGGACCAGATTCACCCGTGCCTTGCCGTTATGGGTGGGCTGTAGCGGAGGCGCTTCCTTGGTGGAAGTGACACCGCTCAGTGATACAGAGGGGGCGCGTAAGTCCTTGCTAGGACTTAAGTTCTTGATCTGGAAGAACTATTGGGAATGAGGGTGACGAGCCTTACCCTCGGCACTGGATTCACAGTTAGGGCTGCTTGGTTCCCCACCTGACCCGGTTGGCCGCTTCACCATGCGAGGAGGCCCGTCGGGTTGGGATTCTACCCAAAGAAACATGACCGCCCGGCCAGCATCACCTTAATTTCTATATTGCGGCAAGGCCGTAGAATGCCCGGCTATGTCTTATCTCGTACTCGCGCGCAAGTACCGGCCCCGCAATTTTTCCGAAATGGTGGGGCAGGAGCATGTGGTGCAGGCGCTCACCAATGCGCTGACCCAGCAGCGCCTGCACCATGCCTACCTGTTCACCGGCACGCGCGGTGTGGGCAAGACCACGGTATCGCGCATCCTGGCGAAGTCGCTCAATTGCACCGGGCCGCACGGGCAGGGCTCGATCACCGCCAGCCCCTGCGGCGTGTGCGCCGCCTGCACCGAAATCGACAGTGGCCGCTTTCCCGACTACACCGAGCTGGATGCCGCCTCGAACCGCGGCGTGGACGAGGTGCAGGGCCTGCTGGAGCAGGCGGTGTACAAGCCGGTGCAGGGGCGCTTCAAGGTCTTCATGATCGACGAAGTGCACATGCTGACCAATACCGCCTTCAACGCCATGCTCAAGACGCTGGAGGAGCCGCCCGAGTACCTGAAGTTCGTGCTGGCCACGACCGATCCGCAGAAGGTGCCGGTGACGGTGCTGTCGCGCTGCCTGCAGTTCAACCTGCGCCCGATGGCGCCCGAGACGGTGCTGCAGCATCTGGCGGCGGTGCTGGACAAGGAGTCGATTGCCGCCGAGCCGCAGGCACTGCGCCTGCTGGCCCGCGCCGCGCGCGGCTCGATGCGCGATGCGCTGTCGCTCACCGACCAGGCGATCGCCTTTGGCGCCGGCCAGCTGCAGGAGGCCGGTGTGCGCCAGATGCTGGGCAGCGTGGACAGCAGCTATGTCTACCGCATGATCGAGGCGCTGGCGCAGGGCAACGGCGCCGCGCTGGTGGAGATTGTCGACACGCTGCGGCTGCAGGGGCTGTCGGCCGCAGCTACGCTGGAGGACATGGCCACCAGCCTGCAGCGCATGGCGGTGCTGCAGGCCGTGTCCGAGCGCGCGCGTGCGGCGGTGGATTCCAGCGACCCCGACGAGGCCGAGCTGCTGCGCCTGTCGCAGGCGCTGGCGCCGGACGAGACGCAGCTGCTCTACAGCATCTGCCTGCATGGGCGCGGCGAGCTGGGGCTGGCGCCCGACGAGTACGCCGCGCTGACCATGACGCTGCTGCGCCTGCTGGCCTTCAAGCCCGCGGACGCACTGGCTGAAAAAAAAACGCCGCCTGATGGCCTAGCCGCGCGTGCAGCGCCCGCTGGCGCCAGTCTGGAGGTGCAGCAAAAAGCGCCTGTAGCCCAGGAGCCAGCTGCATCGGCAGCTTCGGTTGCTGTAGCAAAACCGCCCGAACAGCCCCCCGTGCAGTCGCCGGCTGCCGAGGCCTCGGCGCCACCGGCCACTGCCCCCGTGGCGGAGGCCGCGGCGCCGCTGAAGCTGCCGGTGCGCACGCCCGAGGATCTGATTCCGCAGCGCGCTGCGGCTGCGCTCCCGGCCGTGCCGGCTGCAAGTGCTGCTCCTGCGCCGCAAGTGCCGCAAGTGGTCGAGGAGAGCACGTACCAGGCGCCAGATGAGGCGGATGATGAGGCAGACGAGGGCGGGGACGAGAACGGCCCCGATGCCGCGCCGCCCGACGATGCCTATTGGGAAGGCGCCTACGCAGACGAGGCTTCGGCCCAGGATGCATCGATGCCGCCGCAGGATGACTTTGCCGATGCCGCGTTGCTGGCGCTGCCGGTGCAGGAGCCGGAGATCTCGCCCTACGACCGGCCCGCCAATAGTGCGGGGGAAGGTGCGGGGGAAGGTGTGGGTCAAGCCGCTGGCGGCGCCATGGTGCGCGTGCCGGCCGAGTTCACACCCTCGCCCGAAGGAGACTTCTGGTACGCGACGGTGCAAAAGCTGGTGCAGGAAGAGGCCATCACCGCGGTCACCCGCCAGTTGGCGCTGCGTGCGCAGCTCATGGCGCGCGAGGGCGATTGCTGGCGCCTGCAGGTCGATCTCGAATCGCTGGCCCAGCCGGCCACGGTGGAGCGCCTGCGCACCGCGCTGGTGGCGGCCGGCCTGGCTGGCCGCATCGAGGTGAGCCGCGGGCCGGTTGACGACTGCCCCGCGCGGCGCAACGCCCATGCCGCCCAGATGCGCCAGCGTGCGGCCGAGGCGCTGGTGCAAAGCGACCCCTATGTTCGGTCGCTGGTCGAACAATTTGGGGCGAAAATAGTGCCCGGTAGCATCCAGCCCATGTGATGCAGCTATAGATTTTTATCCATCTTTCAAGGATCTCTCCATGTTCAACAAAGGACAACTCGCCGGTTTGATGAAGCAGGCCCAGGCCATGCAGGACAACCTCAAGAAAGCGCAGGACGAGCTGGGCAACATCGAGGTCGAAGGCGAATCCGGTGCGGGCCTGGTCAAGGTGACCATGACCTGCAAGCACGATGTCAAGCGCGTCACCATCGACCCCAGCCTGCTGGCCGAGGACAAGGACATGCTTGAAGACCTGGTAGCCGCGGCCTTCAATGCCGCGGTGCGCAAGGCCGAGGAGACCTCGCAGGAGAAGATGGGCAAGATCACCGCCGGCATGCCAGGCCTGCCCGGCGGCATGAAGTTCCCGTTCTGAGGGCTGCCAGCCACGGGTTTGCGGGCGCCATGTCTGACAGCAATGCCATGGATGCGCTGGTGCAGGCGCTGCGGCGCCTGCCGGGGGTGGGCGTAAAGTCCGCCTCGCGCATGGCTTTCCATCTGCTGCAAAGCGACCGCGAAGGCGCCGAGCTGCTTTCGCGGGCGCTGCACGAGGCCGCGGCGCGCGTGCGCCACTGCGAGCGCTGCCATACCTTTACCGAACATCCGGTCTGCGACACCTGCCTTGATGCCGGCCGCGATGCCGCGCGCCTGTGCGTGGTGGAGACGCCGGCCGACCAGGCGGCGCTGGAGCGCACCGGCGCCTACAAGGGCCTGTACTACGTGCTGATGGGGCGGCTGTCGCCGCTTGACGGCGTGGGGCCGCGCGACATCGGTGTCGAGCAATTGCTCGCGCGCGCCAGCGACGGCGTGGTGCGCGAGGTGATCCTGGCCACGAATTTCACCGCCGAGGGCGAGGCTACCGCCCACGTCATCGGCGAGGCGCTGACGCGCCGCGGGCTGCAGGTCACGCGCCTGGCGCGTGGCGTGCCCATCGGCAGCGAGCTCGAATATGTCGATCTGGGTACTATCGCGCATGCGCTTGCCGATCGGCGCTGAGCGCGCCGTTTCCGTTATCGTCCACCGGCGCGGCCACCGCGTGCGCGTGGCCGCCCGATAGCCGCGACAAGGCAGCTCAGCGCTTCGCGGTTTTCTGCGCGGGCCGGGATTTGGCCGCGGCGGTCTTGCTGGCTGCCGCGGGCTTGGGGCTGGCCTTGGCCGTGGCCTTTGCCTTGGCGTTGCCGCGGGCCGGAGCCTTGGCGCTGGCGCGCGGCGCAGCATGCTGCTTGCCTTTGGCCGTGCGGCGCGCGGTGCTCGCACGCTGCGCCGGCTCGGGGGCATCTTCCTGGGCGACGAGCCGGGGCGCGGGGGCGCCGAGCTTGACCGGCACGTACAGCACCACCTGGTGGCCGGGCCTGAAGCTGGCCTTGGTGCCCACATCGTTCCAGTCGGCCACCTGGGCCGCGCTCATGCGGTAGCGGTGCGCGATCTTGGCGACCGTGTCGTGCTTGCGCGCGCGCACCGTGATGCGGCGGTTCACGATTTCGGGCGTCAGCGCAATGCGGGCATTGTCTGCCACATGGCTGGAGACGTCCTGCTGCGTCGCGGCCGAGCGTGGCACCATCAGCGCCGAGCCGGCCTTGATGGCCATCCGTGGGGGAATGTTGTTGACGCTGCGCAGGTCGTTCTCGGTCATGCCGATCATGCCGGCGGCGGCGGCCACCGTCATGGTGCTGGGCGCGGTCCAGACCGTCCAGCTGGCGTACTGGCCTTTTTCATGCGCCTGCAGGTTGCGCTTGAAGACGTTGGCGTTGTCCCAGGGCAGCAGCACCTGGGGCGTGCCCGAGGCCAGGATCACCGGCTTGTTGAACGAGGGGTTGAGCGACTTGAGCTCGTCCAGGCTGATGCCGGCCAGCTGGGCGACCAGGGCCACATCGATGTCGCGGTCGATGGGCACCGCCTGGAAGTAGGGGTGGTTCTCGATGGTCGGCAGCTCGGCCTGGAAGCGCTCGGGGTGGGCGATGATGTTCTTGACCGCCTGCAGCTTGGGCACGTAGTTGCGGGTCTCGTCGGGCATCTGCAGCTCGGGGTAGGTCAGCCCGAGGCCGGCGCGGCGGTTCTTCTCCAGCGCCCGGCCCACGCTGCCTTCGCCCCAGTTGTAGGCGGCCAGCGCGAGCTGCCAGTCGCCGAACAGGTTGTAGAGCTTTTGCAGGTAGTCGAGCGCGGCGCGGGTCGAGGCGAGCACGTCGCGGCGGTCGTCGCGAAACATGTTCTGCTTCAGGTCGAAATAGGTGCCGGTGGCCGGCATGAACTGCCACATGCCCGCGGCCTTGGCGCTGGAGACCGCCTGCGGGTTGTAGGCGCTCTCGATGAAGGGCAGCAGCGCCAGCTCGGTGGGCATGTTGCGCCGCTCCAGTTCCTCGACGATGTGGAACATGTATTTGCGCGAGCGCTCGGTCATGCGCAGGATGTAGTCCGGCCGGCTGCTGTACCACTGCTCCTGGCTGGAGACCAGGCTGGAGTCCAGGTCGGGTATCGCGAAGCCGCGGCGGATGCGGTCCCAGATGTCTTCGGGCACGGCCAGGTTGGCGACGCCGGGCTGCTGGATGCGGGTGGGGTCGATCGGGCGCAGCGGGCCCACCGGGTAGCTGGGCGTATGGCCGGAGGCGGTGGTGCTGTCGGACGATGCGGCGGCGCTCTTGTCGGCCTGGTCGCCGGTGGTGGCGCAGCCGGTCAGCAGCAAGAGGGCGGAGAGGGCCGACAGGCCCCAGTGGTGCATGAATTTCATCAGAACTCGTTTTTCCAGCGGCGCAGCGCGGCCAGCACGGACACGGGGTCCTCGGCCTGGGTCTGCGGGTCGTAGTGGCTGGCGGCCTGTGCCACGGCGGGCACGGCACAGCGCAGGAAGGGGTTGATCGCGTGCTCCTGCGCGATGGAGGACGGCAGCGTGGGCTGGCCCTGCTCGCGCAGTTGCCGGCAATGCGCGGCATAGTCGGCGATGTCGCGGTTGCCAGGCTCCACCGCCCGGGCGAATGCCAGGTTGGAGAGCGTGTACTCATGGGCTGCGCACACCCGGGTGGCCGCAGGCAGCGCCGCCAGCGCGGCGAGCGAGGCGTGCATCTGCGCCGGCGTGCCTTCGAACAGCCGGCCGCAGCCGGCGGAGAACAAGGTGTCGCCGCAAAACAGCAGGGGCTGGCCCTCAACGTCGGGGCAGAAGTAGGCGATATGGCCCGCCGTGTGGCCGGGCACGTCCATGACCCGCCAGCCCAGCCCCAGCGCCTGCACCACCTCGCCGCCTTGCAGCGGCTGGTAGGGCCCGGGGATGGCCTCGCGGGCCGGGCCCCAGACCGGCGCGCCGGTGGCCGCATGCAGCCGGGCCACGCCGCCGACATGATCGCCATGGTGGTGGGTTACTACAATGCGGCTCAGGGTCAACCCTTGCGCAGCCAGAGCGTCCAGCACCGGCTGCGCATCGCCCGGGTCGACCACCAATGCCTGTCTGCCGTCGTGCAGCAGCCAGATGTAGTTGTCGGAAAACGCAGGCAGGGGTAGCAGTTTCATGAGCGAGCAAATTATAGGCATTGACCATTGGTGGAATCAGCCCCTGGGCCGCTACCTGCTGGCCTGGGAGCAGACCTGCTACGACGATGCGGTGGCCGATGTCTTCGGTTTCCACAGCCTGCAGCTGGGCTGTTTCCCTCTGCAGGGCCTGCGCTGCAACCGTATGCCGCAGCGCTGGCTGGCGCTGCACAAGCAGGAGCAGGGCCTGCTGGAGCAGCTTCGCGATGACGTCAGCTTGCAAACTTTTGCAAAGGGTTTACCGATGGCCGAGGGCCTGCACGAGACCCATCCGCTGCCGCTGCAGGCGGCGCTGCTGTGCTGCCCCCAGGCGCTGCCCTTCGCCGAGAACAGCCTCGACCTGGTGCTGCTGCCGCACAGCCTGGAGTGGAGCGACGACCCCCATGCGGTGCTGCGCGAGGTGGCGCGCGTGCTGGTGCCGCAGGGCCGGGTGCTGATCAGCGGCATCAATCCCGCGAGCCTGTGGGGGCTGCGCAGCTGGGCCGGCGGGCGGCGCTGGGCGCGGCCGGTGGCGGGGCTGCCGCCGGATGGGCAGCTGATTGGCTACGGCCGGCTGCGCGACTGGCTCAAGCTGCTGGATCTGGAGCTGGAGGCGGCCAGCTTCGGCTGCTACCGCCCCGCGCTGCAGTCGCAGCCCTGGCTGGAGCGCTGCGGCTGGCTCGACCGTATCGGCGCTGGCGGCTGGCCGATGCTGGGCGGTGCCTATTTCGTCGAGGCGGTGAAGCGGGTGGCCGGGGCGCACCGGCTCACCGTGTCCTGGCAGGGCCGCAAGGCGGCCGCGGTCACCCGGCCGGCGCCGGCGACCCGCGCGCCTTCGCCCGGGCATGCCTAGGCATATATAGTTACGCCCCTGGGAGCGCGGATGCGTTCCGACGAGGAGCTGATTTTTGAACCAAGTAGTGATCTACACCGATGGCGCCTGCAAGGGCAATCCTGGCCCGGGTGGCTGGGGAGCCTTGCTCGCGGCCGGCAATGTGGAAAAGGAATTGTTCGGCGGCGAGCTGAACACCACCAACAACCGCATGGAGCTGCTGGCCGTGATCGAGGCGCTGGCCGCCCTGAAGCGCCCCTGCGACGTGACGCTGTACCTCGACAGCCAGTATGTGCGCAAGGGCATCACCGAGTGGATCCACGGCTGGAAGGCCAAGGGCTGGAAGACCGCCTCGAAGGAGCCGGTCAAGAACGTCGAGCTGTGGCAGCGGCTCGACGAGCTGGTGCACCGCGGCGGCCACCGCATTGCCTGGCATTGGGTCAAGGGGCATGCCGGCAACGCCGGCAATGAGCGTGCCGATGCGCTGGCGAACCAGGGCGTGAGGCTGGCGCTGGAAAACAGGTTGTAAAAAACAATAGCTGCTGCCGCTTGCAGCACGGGGGATTGCAATGCCTTTTGCCTTTAATCCCTTGTGTATAAGGCGCTAGCTGCTATGCTTTTCAGCACTCGGCGCTGGCCATGCGCTTGAGCGCGTCGGGGTTGCGCACCACCAGCCCGGCGGGCTCGATGCGGATCGACGACTCGCGCTCCATCGATTTGAGCTCCTGGTTGACCCGCTGGCGCGACGCGCCCAGCAGCTGGGCCAGCTCTTCCTGCGCCAGCTGCAGGCCGATGCGGGTTTCGCCGCCTTCCAGCGCCGGCAGGCCGTAGCTGCGCGCCAGGTGCAGCAGCTGCTTGGCCAGGCGCGCGCGCAGCGGCAGCGTGTTCAGGTCTTCCACCATGCCGTAGAGGTTGCGGATGCGCCGGGCATGCAGGCGCGACATGGCCTGGTAGAACTCCACATGCGTGTTCAGGATGCGCTCGAAATCCGCCTTGGCCACGCACACCAGCGTGGTTTCGCCGTGGGCATAGACATCGTGGGTGCGCGGGTCACCGTCGAACAGGCCGACATCGCCGAACCACACGCCGGGCTCCACATAGGCCAGCGTGATCTGCTTGCCGGTCAGCGATGCGGAGCTGACGCGGGCCGAGCCCCTGGCCACCGCCAGCCATTCCTCAGGGGCATCGCCGCGGGTGAACATCTGCGCGCCGTCGCGGTAGCGCTTGACATAGGCGCAGCGCAGGATGTCGTGGCGCAGCGTGGGCGACAAGGTGCTGAACCAGATGCCGCTGTTGATCGCCTCGCGCTCTTCGGGGGTGAGAATGGGGTCGTCCATGGGTGTCGTCTCGGTGACTTTTTTGGGCTTGCTTGTCGCTTTTGCGACGCGTTGGGCCCGAATTTAATGCATTTGCAAACAACGTGCTCGGTTGCATGAAGTCCGCGGCGCTGGCGGGCCCTGCCTGGCGCGGCTGGCAGGCCTGCAATGTTTGGCAAGGCTGCCGCTGGCGGCAATTGAATGGCTTGCTATGTTTTTTGAGGCAACGTGGCAGCCCGATTGCAGGTTTTGCGAAGGCCGGCTTATGCAATTGCAAAGGCGGTGTTGGTCTGCCGCCATAGGCCCCGCAGCGCGAAGGAATGGATCATGCACATGCAAAAAAGCCGGCTCCAGGGAGCCGGCTTGGTGCGTGAGGCGAAGGGGCGATGAATCAGGCGGTGGCCTTTTGCGCGGCGGCTTTCGGCGCTGCCGCCACGATGCGGGCGATGTCCTGCTGAGCCTGGGCGATGCCGGCCGCGCGCGGCTCTTCGCCCATGGCCAGGCCCTCGGCGCGCACGAACTGCACGTCGGTCACGCCGGCAAAGCCGAGCGCGGTCTTCAGGTAGCCTTCCTGGTGCTCCATGGAGCGGCCGGCTTCCGAGGTGGAGTACACGCCGCCGCGGGTGGCCACCACGATCACCTTCTTGCCGCCGGCCAGGCCTTCGGGGCCGTTGGCGGTGTAGCGGAAGGTGCGGCCGGGCTGCAGAATGCGGTCGATCCAGGCGCGCAGCTGGGTGTTGATGCCGAAGTTGTAGAAGGGCGAGCCGACGACAATCACGTCTGCGGCCAGGAACTGGCTCACCAGGCGCTCGGAGATGGCGTTCTGGCGGCGCTCCTCTTCGGTGGCGGCCTCCTGCCCGGTGCGAAAGCCCAGGGCCTGGGCCGACAGGTGCGGCGGGGTATCGGCGGCCAGGTCCAGGTAATCCACCTGCGTATTGGGGTGGACTGCCGTCCAGGCCTGCACGGCCTGGGCGGTGAGCTGGCGGGATGCGGAGTTGCCGCCGAGAATGGAGGAGTCGATGTGCAGCAGTTTCATGGCTAGGTTTTCCTATCGGTAGATGTAAAGCCATCGTCGATGGCATGGGTCAAATTGTGCGGCTGCAACGATAGGCTGGGTAGCCAGCAATAGTGCAATACATTGTTCAAAAGATAGAACGATAAAAGGCAAGGTATGGACGGAACGGTATGTACACGCAGGATCTGAACGACATGGTGTTCTTCGCCGAGGTGGTGGAGCGCGGCGGTTTTGCCGCCGCCGGGCGGGCGCTGGGCATTCCCAAGTCGCGCCTGTCGCGGCGCATCTCCGAGCTGGAGGCCCGGCTGGGCGTGCGCCTGCTGCAGCGCACCACGCGCCGCCTGTCGCTGACCGACGCGGGCGAGACCTATTTGCGCTACTGCCAGTCGGTGCGCGAATCGGCGCAGTCGGCGCAGGCCGCCATCGAGCAGACGCAGCGCGAGCCCGCCGGCACGCTGAAGGTGTCGTGCTCGGTATCGGTGGCGCAGGGGCTGGTGGGCAAGCTCATGCCGGGGTTTCTGAGCCGCTATCCCAAGGTGCGCATCGAGCTGCTGGTGAGCAACCGCCTGGTAAATGTGGTGGAGGAGGGCATTGACGTGGCCCTGCGCGCGCGGGTGTCGATGGATGACAGCGGCAGCCTGGTGATCAAGCGTTTCGGCGTGACGCGGCTGCTGCTCGTGGCCAGCCCCGACTTGCTGGCCGTGCATGGCACGCCCCGCGTGCCCAAGGATCTGGAGGCCATGCCGTCGGCATCGCTGTTCAGCGCGGACGGGCGCAGCGTGCTGCACCTGTACGGGCCGGGCGGCGAGGACGAGTCGGTCTCGCTGCAGCCGCGCTACGTGGCCGACGACCTGACCGCGCTCAAGTACGCCGCGCTCGGCGGCATCGGCACCTGCTGGCTGCCCGACTTCATGGTGCGCGAGGAGCTGCAGGACGGCCGCCTCATGCATGTGCTCAAGGACTGGGGTCTGCCGCGCGCCATATTCCATGCGGCCTTTGCCTCGCGGCGCAACATGTCGCCGGCGCTGCGGGCCTTCCTGGACTACCTGGGCGAGACCATACCCGACCAATGGCCGGTGCCCGGCGATGACTAGCGCCTCCGTGCTCGACACCGCGCGCCAGCTGCTCGAAGTGGCGGCCACGCTGGCCTTCGCGCTGTCGGGCATCATCAAGGCGGCGAACAAGCGGCTGGACGTGGTGGGCGTGTGCGTGGTGGCCTTCCTGGCGGCGTTTGGCGGCGGCACGCTGCGCGACCTGCTGCTGGACCAGCGCCCATTCTTCTGGGTGCGGCATGTGGAGTTCGTCTGGGGCATCATGGGCCTGTCGGTGCTGGCGGTGCTGTTCATGCGCCAGCGCCATTTCCGGCCCACCGAGCGCGCCATGCTCTGGCCCGACATGCTGGGCCTGGGCCTGTTCGCCGCGGTGGGGGTCGACATCGCGGCCGATGCGGCCATGCCGGCGCTGATCTGCGTGATGATGGGGGTGATCACCGGCGTGTTCGGCGGCGTGCTGCGCGACCTGGTGTGCGGCGAGATCCCCCAGGCGTTCCGCGATCACCAGCCCTATGCGGTCTGCGCCTTCATCGGCGGCTGGATGGACGTGGGCCTGCGCCAGTGGGTGCTGCCCGAGACGGTGCCGCTGCTGGCCTGCGTGCTGGTGACCGCGGGGCTGCGCTCGCTGGCGCTGTGGCGCGGCTGGCAGATTCCGCACTGGCGCGTGGATTGAATGGAACAGCTCACCCGACTGGGCTCGGTCGGCAGGTGATATGAAAATAATAGCTGGTAGCGCTTTGCTATCAAGAGCTAACATCGGATTTAATTCAAACGGAGGGCAGCAAGCATGAATACCCAGCTCTACCAGGCGGCGCAGCGGATCGCGGCAGACGCGGCCCCGTCATGGCGCGCGCAGCTGTACGCCTGGGCCACCGAACCGCCAACGGGCGAGCGGCTGGCGCTGCTGCTGCGGCGCGGCCTGCTGCTGGTGGCGGCGCTGCTGCTGGGCGCGGGCCTGATCTTCTGGATCGCGGCCAACTGGCAGGAGCAGTCGCGCGGCTTCAAGCTCGGGCTGATCGAGGCGGCGCTGCTGGCCGCGCTGGCCGTGGCCTGTGTGCTGCCGCGTGCGCGCAGCGCGGCGCTGCTGTGCGCAACGCTGGTGCTGGGCGGGTTGCTGGCCTTCATCGGCCAGACCTACCAGACCGGCGCCGACGCCTGGCAGCTGTTCGCCGCCTGGGCGGCGCTGGCGCTGCTGTGGACCCTGGTGCAGCGCAGCGACCTGCTGTGGACGCTGTGGGTCGCGATCGCCGCGCTGGCGCTGCTGCTGTGGACCGGGCCCACCGGGCTGCTGCACTGGTTCATGGACGGCTCCAGGCAGCCGGGCGTGGTGGCGCTGACCATGCTGGCCTGGCTGGCGCTGGCGGCGGTGCCCAGCGCGGTGGCCAGCCTGCCGTGGCTGCGACTGCACCTGAAAGAGACCGATGGATGGCCGCTGGGCCGCTGGTCGCACCGGCTGGCGGTGGCCGTGGCGCTGGCCGCCTGGTCGGGGCTGGCGGTTGCGGAAATACTCAACGACCAAGGCTTTGCGTGGAGCTGGCCGATGGCCGCGGCGCTGGTGGCCGGCGTGCTGTGGCTGAGCCTGCATGGCCGCTGGCGCGACCTGCCCACCCTGGCCTTGGCGCTGCTGGCGGCCAATGTGCTGGTGCTGGCATGGGCGGCGCGCATGCTGTTCGGCAGGCATTTCGAGATGGGCTCGTTCCTGCTGCTGGGCTTGCTGGGGCTGGCCTGCCTGGGCGGCAGCGCGAGCTGGCTGCTGCGGCAGCAGCGCAAAGGGTTGGCATGAGGGAGCCGAGCACACAGGCTGCGGCGCCATGGCTGGCGCGGGCGCAGGAGCGGGGCTGGCTGCCGGCTGGCGGGCAGCGGGTGAGCCTCGACGAACCATCGCCGCTGCTGGCGGTGCTGGTACTGGTGGGGGTGCTGTTTTGCAGCCTGCCGCTGCTGGCCTTTATTGTCCTGGGGCCTGGCAGGGCGCTGGTGGAGTCGGCCGCGGGCTATGTCGCCGGGGGCCTGGCCATGGCGGCGGCGCTGTGGTGGCTGCGCAGCACGCGCCATATCTTCGCCACCTGCCTGGGGCTGGAGCTGTGGGGGCTGGGCCTGGCGCTGGTGATGTTTCGCTGGCTGGATGATGCCGATGGCTCCGCGGCCATGGTGGTGGCTGGCTACGGGTTCCTGAGTGCCGCCTTGCTGGGCGGCGCCTTGCTGATCCCGGCGCTATGGGTGTGCCGGCTCATGGGGCTGGCGCTGGCGCCGGCGTTGATTGCAGCGCTGGTGGAGGGCCTCAAGGCGGCCGGCCTGCCGGATGGAAGCCTGCCGACGGTATTGTTGCTGATGGCGCTGGCCGCGGCCTGGGCCTGGTGGTGCTGGCACGAGGCGCGCTGGCTGGGGCGGCCGCTGGCACCGCGCTGCGCGGCATTGGCCGATGGCTTGGCGGTGGGCCTGCTGGTGTTCGCCGCGTGGTTCGGCTCGTTTGCCGAGCTGTCGCTGCGCTGGATCGGGCAGGGCAGCAATCCGGGCATGCCCGCGGCCTGGCAGGTGCTGGCGCGCGGGCTGGGCGTGCCGCTGGTGCTGGCCGGCGGCTGGGCGCTGGCGCGGCGCTGGTCGGCGCAGCCGGTGGCGGCCGGGGCCGGCCACTGGCGGGGCCCGCTGGCACTGGTCTGCGCGGCGCTGGCGCTGGCGGCCTGGTTCAGCCCCGAGGTGGCGGCGGTGGCGCTGGTGGCGGCGCTGGCCGCGGCCACTGCGCGCTGGCGCTTGCTGGCGGCCTGTGGCCTGGCGGCCTTGTGGCTGTTGTCGAGCTTCTACTACAGCCTGGCCTGGCCGCTGGCCGCCAAGGGCCTGGGATTGGCACTGCTGGGCGCGGCGCTGGTGCTGGGCCTGCTGGTATTGCGCCGGCGCGGTGAGGGCGGGGTGGATGGAGCAAGTGGGGCAAGTCAGGCAATGGCGCCAGCCGCCGGCAATGGCCGCCACGGGGCTGCGTGGCTGGTGCTGGGCGGGGTGATCGCGCTGGCGCTGGCGAACGCCGACGTCTGGCGCAAGGAGACGGTGATCGCCCAGGGCCAGCGCATCCTGGTGCCGCTGGCGCCGCGCGACCCGCGTTCGCTGATGCAGGGCGACTACATGCAGCTGCGCTTCTCGATCCCGCAGCACATACGCCAGGCACTCGAAGACTCCAGCGCCTACCAGCTGGCCAAGCGTGCCACGGTGGTGGCGGGGCTGAACGAGCAGGGCGCGGCCGAGCTGCTGCGCCTGGCCCGGCCCGGCGAGGCGCTGGGCGAGCGCGAGATCCTGCTGCCGCTCAAGCAGCTCAAGGGCGACTGGGTGTTGGTGACCGATGCCTACTTCTTTGCCGAAGGGCAGGGGCGGCGCTTTGAGCTGGCCCGCTTTGGCGACTTCCGGGTGCTGCCAGACGGGCGCGCCTTGCTGGTGGGCCTGGCGGATGCCCAGGGCGAGGCGATTGCCGCGTATGCCAGGCCGCCGCTGGATGCGGGCGGCGAGGCCGCCTCGGCCCAGCCCGAGCCTGCAGCCGAGGCCGCTGTGCCAAGCCGCTGAGGATCGCCATATGGGAATATCGAATTAATAAAAAAGAATTTATTCTTATGAGTTTTATAGCCTAGGCGCCACAATGCCAGACATCTTAGTTTGAAGAGGTAACAAAACAATGAAGGCTTGGTCTCTCCGTTCGTTGGTGGTGGCGGCAGCCATGGTGGCAGGCGGTTCGGCCTGGGCGCAGAACCAGCTGCTCAATGTGTCGTACGACGTGGCGCGCGAGTTCTACAAGGACTACAACACCGCCTTCATCGACCACTACAAGAAGACTACCGGCAAGGACATCAAGGTCGACCAGTCGCATGGCGGCTCCAGCGCCCAGGCGCGCGCGGTGGCCGAGGGCCTGGCCGCCGATGTGGTTACCTTCAACACCACCACCGATGTGGAGTTTCTGGCGAACCAGGGCGTGGTGGCCAAGGACTGGGCCAAGAAATTCCCCAACGACGCCTCGCCCACCACCTCGACCATGCTGTTCCTGGTGCGCAACGGCAATCCCAAGGGCATCAAGGACTGGGACGACCTGACCAAGCCCGGCGTGCAGGTGATCGTGGTCAACCCCAAGCTCGGCGGCAACGGCCGCTACGCCTACCTGGCCGCCTGGGGCGCGGTGCGCGAGAAGGGCGGCTCCGACGCCGATGCCCAGGCCTACATCAGCAAGCTGTACAAGAACGTGCCGGTGCTGGCCAAGGGTGGCCGCGATGCCACCGCCACCTTCCTGCAGCGCAATATCGGCGATGTGCTGATCACCTTCGAGTCCGAGGTGGTGTCCATCGACCGTGAATTCGGCAAGGGCAAGGTGGATGCGGTCTACCCGTCGGTGAGCATCACCGCCGAGAACCCGGTGGCGGTGGTGGAGCGCACCGTGGCCAAGAAGGGCACGGCCGAGCTGGCCAAGGCCTATCTGGACTACCTGTATTCCGACGAGGGCCAGGAGATCGCCGCCAAGCACGCCATTCGCCCGCGCTCGGAAGCCGTGCTGAAAAAGCATGCCGATGTGTTCAAGCCGCTCAAGCAGTTCACCGTGGCCAAGTACTTCGGCTCGCTGAGCGAGGCGCAGAAGCTGCATTTCAACGACGGCGGCCAGTTCGACAAGCTCTACACCGAAGCCAAGAAATAATCTTGCGCTCTTTGCAACGTCGGGCGTTGAGCGTTTGGCGGCAAGCCGGCGGGCACTGCATGTGCCCCGGCTTGCGCGCCTAATGCACAGGGCTTGGCTTCCTTTCCGGATTTCTCCATGTCTGCTGCATCCCTTGCCGCGGCACCGGCGGGCGCCGCGCCCGCGCGCCGCGGCGGTGCCAAGCGCGTGCTGCCGGGCTTCGGCCTGACGCTGGGCTACACCATCTTCTATCTCAGCATCATCGTGCTGCTGCCGCTGGCCACGCTCATCTTCAAGTCGGCCACGCTGAGCTGGCCGCAATTCTGGGAAGCGATCTCGGCGCCGCGCGCGGTGGCGTCCTACCAGCTCACCTTCGGCGCCTCGTTCATCGCGGCGCTGGTCAACCTGGTGTTCGGCCTGCTGATCGCCTGGGTGCTGGTGCGCTACGAATTCTTCGGCAAGAAGATCGTGGACGCGCTGGTGGACCTGCCGTTCGCGCTGCCCACCGCGGTGGCCGGCATCTCGCTCACCGCCTTGCTGGCCGACAATGGCTGGATCGGCCAGCTGCTGGCGCCGCTGGGCATCTCGCTGGCCTTCAACCGCGCCGGCATCGTGATCGCGCTGATCTTCATCGGTCTGCCATTCGTGGTACGCACGGTGCAGCCGGTGCTGGAGGATTTCGAGAAAGAGCTGGAAGAGGCCGCAGGCAGCCTGGGCGCCACGCGCTGGCAGACCTTCAGCAGGGTGATCCTGCCGGCCATCATGCCGGCGCTGATGACCGGCTTTGCCATGGCCTTCGCCCGCGCCATCGGCGAGTACGGCTCGGTGATCTTCATCGCCGGCAACATCCCCATGGTGTCGGAGATCACGCCCTTCATCATCATGGGCAAGCTGGAGCTGCACGACTACGCCGGCGCCACCGCCGTGGCGCTGGTGATGCTGCTGATCTCGTTCGTGCTGCTGCTGGTGATTAACGGGCTGCAGAGCTGGCAGCGCAAGCGCGCAGGGGTTTGAGCATGTCTGCAAAACATCCCACCACCACCGAGCCGGGCTGGGTGCGCTGGCTGCTGATCGCGCTTGCGCTGGCCTTCATGGGGCTGTTTCTGGTGCTGCCGCTGGCGGCCGTCTTCACCGAGGCGCTGCGCAAGGGCTGGGGCGTGTTCGCCGCCGCGCTGGCCGAGCCCGACGCCTGGGCCGCGATCAAGCTCACGCTGCTTACCGCCGCCATCGCGGTGCCGCTGAACCTGGTGTTCGGCGTGGCCGCGGCCTGGGCCATCGCCAAGTTCGAGTTCCCGGGCAAGGCGTTTTTGACCACGCTGGTCGACCTGCCGTTCTCGGTGTCGCCGGTGGTCGCCGGCCTGACCTATGTGCTGCTGTTCGGCGCCAACGGCTGGCTCGGACCGTGGCTGGATGCGCACAACCTGAAGATCGTGTTCGCGGTGCCCGGCATCGTGCTGGCCACCGTGTTCGTGACCTTCCCCTTCATCGCCCGCGAGCTGATACCGCTGATGCAGGCGCAGGGCAGCGACGAAGAGCAGGCGGCCATCGTGCTGGGTGCCAGCGGCTGGCAGACCTTTTGCAAGGTGACGCTGCCCAATATCAAGTGGGGCCTGCTGTATGGCGTGATCCTGTGCAATGCGCGGGCCATGGGCGAGTTTGGCGCGGTATCGGTGGTCTCGGGCCACATCCGCGGCCAGACCAACACCATCCCGCTGCATGTGGAGATCCTCTACAACGACTACCAATCGTCGGCGGCCTTTGCCGTGGCCTCGCTGCTGGCCCTGCTGGCACTGGTCACCCTGGTGCTGAAATCGGTGGCCGAATGGCGCGTGGAGCGCGAACGCCAGGAAGCGGCCAGCCTGCCGCCCGAGCGCCCGCGCGACGACAGCGCGCCGCAGCCCGCATGAAAATAGGAGCTGCCAGCGCTTTTCTGCAAAGGTTTTCAGATACATTTGTATCTGAAAACATTGCCTATCAAGCGCTTGCAGCTATGGTTTTAGCGAATACCTCGCAGCAACGAAAGCTGGCTCCATGAGCATTGCCATCCAGAACATCACCAAGTCGTTTGGCTCCTTCAAGGCGTTGAACGACGTCAACCTCAACATCGAATCGGGCGAGCTGATCGCGCTGCTCGGCCCCTCGGGCTGCGGCAAGACCACGCTGCTGCGCATCATTGCCGGCCTGGAGACGCCCGACAGCGGCTCCATCCACTTCTCCGGTGAAGACACCACCGACGTGCATGTGCGCGAGCGCAACGTGGGCTTCGTCTTCCAGCACTATGCGCTGTTTCGCCACATGACGGTGTTCGAGAACGTGGCCTTCGGCCTGCGCGTCAAGCCGCGCAAGGAGCGCCCCAGCGAAGCGCAGATCAAGGAGAAGGTGATGAGCCTGCTCAAACTCGTGCAGCTCGACTGGATCGCCGACCGCTATCCCTCGCAGCTCTCGGGCGGCCAACGCCAGCGCATCGCGCTGGCCCGCGCGCTGGCGGTCGAGCCCAAGGTGCTGCTGCTGGACGAACCGTTTGGCGCGCTCGACGCCAAGGTGCGCAAGGAACTGCGCCGCTGGCTGCGCCGCTTGCACGACGAACTGCATGTGACCAGCATCTTCGTTACCCACGACCAGGAAGAGGCGCTGGAGGTGGCCGACCGCGTGGTCGTCATCAACAAGGGCCAGATCGAGCAAAGCGGCACGCCGCAAGAAGTCTGGGACCATCCGGCCAGTCCCTTCGTCTACGGCTTCCTGGGCGACGTCAACCTGTTCCACGGCCGCGCCAGCGACGGCCAGACCACGGTGGAGGGCGGGGCGCAGATCGACTCGCCCGAACTCGCGCATGCCGGCGAGGCCAATGCGCTGGCCTATGTGCGCCCGCACGAGCTGGATGTGGAGCGCTATGTGCCCGGCCAGGAAAAAGGCCCCGACGGCCGCCAGCGCGGCATCATCGCGCGGCTGGACCGGGCCATCGTCGTCGGCCCGATCGCGCGGCTGGAACTTATTGCCGGCGGCGGCAACCAAGCTAGCGGCACCGGCCAAGAAAAGCTGATCGAGGCGCAGATCCCCGCCCAGCAATTCAAGAGCATGGGGCTGTCGGAGGGCGAAACGCTGGTGGTCACGCCGCGCCAGGCCCGCGTGTTCTTGGACTACGCCGCCAACATTTAATATGCGCCCTGGGCCGCTGATGTTGCCGCGGCAAAGGATAGAGATTTGAACTGCTTGACCCATTGTTTGACCGCCGCGCCGCGCCGCACGCTGGCGCTGATCTTCGCGGCCTGCGCGGCCATGCTCGGCTTTGGCCTGTACCTGCAATACCACGTGGGGCTGGAGCCGTGCCCCATGTGCATCGTGCAGCGCTACGCGCTGATCGGCGTGGGCGTGCTGGCCCTGCTGGGCAGCCTGCGCGGCTCGGCCGGTTGGTGGAAGAGCTTTGGTTTGCTGGCCTTGCTGATGGCCGGCTTCGGCGCCTTCGTGGCCGCCCGCCAGAGCTGGCTGCAATGGTACCCGCCCGAGTTCGCCACCTGCGGCCGCGACTTCTACGGCATGATCGAATCCTACCCGCTCAGCCGCGCCGTGCCGATGATCTTCAAGGGCTCGGGCGACTGCGCGGCGGTGGACTGGACCTTCCTGGGCGGCTCCATCGCCAACTGGTCGTTCGTCTGCTTTGCGGGCTTCATCCTGGTACTGCTGCTGTTGCTCGCCAAGGGCCGCCGCGCATGAAGATGCGCGAGCTTGCCCGGAAAGCGCAAAAACTCAGGCTATAATTCTTAGCTTGTCGGAGCGTAGCGCAGCCTGGTAGCGCATCTGCTTTGGGAGCAGAGGGTCGCGAGTTCGAATCCCGCCGCTCCGACCATTAAAATCAAGGGCTTAGCATCGAAAGGTGCTAAGCCCTTTTTCTAACGGAAATCAGCTTTTCTAACGGCGCTATCGCGCCGCCCGTGCCTTGATGGCTTTTTTGTGGCGCACATAGTCCGCAGTTTGGGACTGCGTCGTGTGTCCACCGAGCCGTTGTGCTGCCTGAATTCCATGCGTTTCGTCCAGGTCCGTGAGCGCCTTGGCTCGCAATTCTCGAAATTGTGTGTCTTTCATGCCGGCCCGCTTCAAGCCGCGCTGCCACGCAGACTGTATGCCTGAGTAGCCCGGGTTGGCAGCCGCGCTGATGCGGTAGGTGGTGGTCAAGGGCCCTGGTTCAATAACCGAAACCCGTGCGATACTCGGATTCCGAAGACCGCGAAAAACGGTTGCCTGTGCCATCGGCACCAGACAGCCGAATACACGCCAACCCGCATCGCCAGCGGGGTCGGCCAGCGTTTCCCCGACATCTGTCGGCCTTTCTGCAAGCTTTTGCATATTCGCGCGAGTGCTTGCAGCCATTGGAACGCTGCCATGAATACATGCCTCGACTCCTCATTTGCTCGCGCACATCCCCGTATCGCCATCGTCGGCGCCGGGCTGGGCGGCCTGGCGCTTGCGCGTGTTCTTCACGTCAACGGCATGCCCGCGGCGATCTACGAAGCCGAAGCTTCACCCGATGCCCGCGCGCAGGGCGGCTTGCTGGACATCCACGAATACACCGGCCAGATCGGGCTGAAGGCCGCGCATCTGCATGACGAGTTTCTCGCCCTCTCGCTCCCGGGCGAGGACGCCAAGCGCGTGGTCGACCGGCATGGCAATATCCTGCTCGACAAGCCCGGCTCGGGCAGCATGGCCAGGCCGGAAGTAGACCGGGGCGCGCTGCGCCGGCTGCTGATAGACGCCTTGCCTGCCAATGCCATCCGGTGGGGCTGCAAGCTCGTACAAGCGAGCCGCCTTGCCAAGGGGCAGCTCCAACTGGTTTTCGCCGACGGCTCGACGATAGCCGCGGACCTGCTGGTCGGTGCAGATGGTGCCTGGTCGAGGATTCGTTCGCTGCTGTCGGCCGCGCAGCCGGCATATGCCGGGACGACCTTCATCGAATCCCATCTTTTGGATGGCGATACGCGGTACCCGGCCAGCGCCGAAATGATCGGCGGCGGCACGCTGATGGCCGTCGAGCCAGGCCAGGGCATCCTGGCCCACCGCCATGCGAACGGCGCGCTGCATACCTATGTCGCACTGAACAGGCCGCCAATGTGGATCGAGGCCATCGATTTCAGCCAGCCAGCGGCCGCATTGCGCCGCCTGGCCCGTGAATTCGAGGGTTGGGCCCCGCCGCTTCTGGCCCTGGTCACCGATAGCGACACGCCGCCCATCGTGCGGCCCATCCATGCCTTGCCGGCCGGCCACCGCTGGGACCGCGTTCCCGGCATCACCCTGGTGGGCGATGCGGCGCACCTGATGTCGCCATTTGCGGGCGAGGGCGCCAACCTCGCCATCCTGGATGGCGCCGAACTGGGTCTGGCGCTGCGCGACCATCCTGGCGACATCGAGGCGGCGCTTGCCGCGTATGAGCAGGCGCTCTTCCCGCGCAGCGCCGCCAGCGCCGGCCAGGCGGCGCAAAACCATCGGCTTTTCTTCGGCGGCGATGCGCCGCGCAGCGTGGTCGAACTGTTCTCCGCGCATTAGAAGCCTGTGCGCGCCAATCCGGCATGCAGTTTCCCTTTGGATTGCCAGGCTGCGCAGGCGCCTGCTGGCTACAGCCCGCGTGCCAGCTCCAGGACCAGCTCGCGCAACCAGTGCTGTCCACTGTGGCCATGGTTGCGCTCGTGCCACAGCATGCTGACGGCGAAGCCGGGCACAGGGAACGGACATTCGGCGATCTTGAGCGCCTGGCGGCCATTGCGCACCAGCCGTTCCGGAACGAGGGCGACAAAGTTCGAGCGCGCGACGATCTCGGGGACGACCAGAAACGAGGCCGCGGAAAGCGCCACGTTGCGGCGGCAGCCCAATGCCGCCAGGCCGTCGTCCACCGGGGTGGTGAAATCACCGCCGCGCAGCGAGACGACGACGTGGTCCAGCTGCGCGAACAGCTCCACGGTCAGCCCACGCCTCAGCCCGGGGTGCCGTTGCCTGCCGATCAGCACATAGCGCTCATCGAACAGATGCCGGCTGCGCAGGCTTGCCGGGCCATGCTCGGGCGTCATCAGCGCCAGATCCACTTCGCCGTTTGCCATTTGCGCCTCCAGCCGGGAAGGATCGAGATGGCGCAGGGCAAGCCGCACGCCGGGCGACCGTGTTCGCAGCGCCACGGCCAGCGGCTGAACCAGCGCCGCCTGCAGGTAGTCGGTGCAGGCGATGGCAACGCTGAGGCTGGCCTGTGCGGGGTCAAAGTGCCGGTGCTCGGCCAGCGTGGCGCGCACCTGGTCCAGCGCGAGGCGCAGCGGATCGAGCAGCTCCAGCGCCTTGGCCGTGGGCGCCATGCCGCGCTGCACCGGTATCAGCAAAGGGTCGTCGAAGAGTTCGCGCAGGCGGCTCAATTGCGTGCTGACCGCCGGCTGGCTCAGGTGCAGGCGCTCGGCCGCGCGTGTCACGTTCTGCTCCACCAAGAGGGTTTCCAGCGTGACGAGGAGATTGAGGTCCAGCTTCTTGCCATCCATTCAATGGATGGTAGAGGAAAAGAGATTCGATTTCACAAATGCCTTGAAGCTGTCCAGACTGCCAACCATCTCAATGCCGGTGTCCGGAGAAAGCCAAGCCATGCAATCAGCCAGCCCGAAGAAAGTACTTCTCGTTCACGCCCATCCCGAACGGACATCCGTGACATGCCAACTTGCCGAAGCCGCTTGCGGGCTGCTGCAAGCCCAGGGCCACGAGGTCATGCAGTCCGATCTGTACGGCATGGGATGGAAGGCGGTGTTCGATGATCAGGATTTCCCCTGCCGCTCCAATCGGCAGCGCCTGTCTTTCAGCGAGGAGTCGGGGCATGCCTTCACCCATGCTTGCCAGACGCCGGATGTCGAGCAGGAGCAGCGCAAGATCCTGGCTGCCGACGCCGTGATCCTGCTGTTCCCCCTATGGTGGTACAGCATGCCGGCCATCATGAAGGGCTGGGTGGATCGCGTATGGGCCTGCGGGCTTGCCTACGGCTACCAAGGGGCTGGCAACGCCTATCGCTACGGTGAAGGCGGCTTTGCCGGAAAGCGCGCCTTGCTGGCCGTCGCCGTTGGCGGCCCGGCGATCGACTATTCGCCGCGCGGCATCAATGGGCCGCTGGAGCAACTGCTTTTTCCCATCACGCACGGCACTTTGTTCTTTCCCGGCATGCAGGTGCTGCCCACCTTCGCGGTCTATGGCGCTACGTCCATTGATGCCCAACGAATGGCCGAGGCGGCCGCAGCGTGGCGGGCCCGGGTGGAGCGGTTGTTTGAAGATGAGCCCATCGCCTTTCGCACGCAAAACGGCGGGGACTATCCGGACCGCCATGTGCTGGCCGAGCATGTTGCGCCGGGCCGGACGGGGTTGACGGTGCACATTGCCGGGAGTTGCTGATCTCGCGCCGGGCCAAGCCACTCTTCGGCATCACAAGTTGAGAGTTCTCAGGATTTGCCCGGCTTCTTCTTGGCCTTTGCCGGGGCTGGTGCGGTGGCTTCGGATTGGACGGCGGGGGGCTCCTCTGTTTTGGCCGGTCGCCCGGTCTTGATCGAGGGTACGGCCTGTACCGCAGCCTGCAACTGCGCATCGTCAAGACCCGCCAGCAGCTTGAGCCCGGCTCGCAGCAGCTCGCTCTTCTTCACGATATGCCCTTGCTGAGCGGCGCGCAGCTTGAGTGTATCGATGGCGGCGTATTCTTCCTTGGGGCAGGTGAAGCTGTCGCGCACCAGCTTGGGCTTCTTGGGTTTGGCTTCCTTGGTTGGGGCGGGAGCGGTGGCTTGGGAAATTGCAGTCTTGCTGGATGCGGACATGGTGCTGAGGAGTTAAAACGGTATATACAGTTTATACTGTTTTAAATGGGGTATCACCGCGGCGATGCAGTGTTGACTGGCGCGGCCGCACGGCGCAGCATGCTGGGGGAATGGCCGAAGTACTTCTTGAAAGCTTGGGCGTAGGAGCCCTCGTTGGCGTAGCCCACCGCCAGGGCGATGTCCAACAGGCGCAAACCTTGTGCATGGAGCTCCAGTGCTCTGGCCATTCGTAGATGGATTCGCCAGGCCTGAAAGGACATGCCCGTTTCGGCGTTGAACAGGCGCTGCAATGTCTTCGCGCTTGCGCCAGCCTCATGAGCCCACTCTTCAAGCATTCTGTCGTTTGACGGATCTTCTTCGAGCGCCCTGCAGATGAGTGCAAGCCTGCGGTCTTGTGGAATGCGAATGCCACCCGGACGCAATGGCGCACGATTGATTTCGTCGATGATGACCCAGGTCCGTTGGCTTTTCTGCTCTCCGTTCAGTCCATGCCGGTCCCAGCAGGCGGCGTCCATGATCAGCTCCCTGAGCAGCGGTTGTACCTGGATGACTCTGACGTCCCTGATGGCAGACAGGCGTTCGTCGATGTACAGGCTGTGATAGCGGAAACGCTTGTCCATATAAACGGAATGTGGCGCTGCAGCGGGTATCCAGGCTGCCCGGTCCGATCCCAGCCGCACCAGGCCTTCAAGGGTTTCTAGTAGCGCGGCTCCTTGCTGCGGATAGATCAGTTGCGCACAGGTGTGGGTGTGTGGTGGCGTATTCGCCAGATGGCCCTCGCGCACGATCGATTTCAGGGGGAAGGAGTCCAGGGGGATGGAAAGCGGGAGGGCATTTCTGTGCATCGTGGATGTCCGCCAAGAATCGATTTCTGTCCTGTGGCCGATGGCGGGGCAGACCACTGCCGCCTAAAGTTCTCGAAGGCCGCCAAGGCGTCGATGAATTATGCCCTGCGCGGTGTGTGCCCACGCAGCGGGGATTCACCAGGCAGGCCTGTAGCCAGTATTACAAGGAGACTTTCATGAAGCGTTTCACCCCTTTTGCCCTCGGCGTTGCCGGCCTGGCTTGCATGCCGCCGGGCGCGCAAGCCCAGTCCTCCGTCACGCTCTTTGGCACGATCGATATGGGCGTCACCCGGGTTACGGGGGAGGGCTCATCGCGCACAGGCCTCTCCAATGGGGGCGCGAACATCAACCGTTTTGGCTTTCGCGGCCAGGAGGACTTGGGCGGTGGCCTGGTGGCCGGTTTCTGGCTGGAGGCCGGCTATGCCCCCGATGTGGGCACGGCCGTCGGTGGGTTCAACCGCCGCGCGACGGTCAGTCTTTCGGGGCGCTGGGGAGAGTTGCGGCTGGGCCGTGACGATTCGGCCTCGTTTCTCAATACCCTGGTCTTCGATCCCTTTTTGGCCAATGGCGTGGCCGGCAACAACGCGGTCATGATGAATGGTGCGCCCATCCAGATCAGCAACGCGATCAGCTATTTCACGCCGGCCGCGCTCGGCGGCTTTTATGCCCATGCGCAGCATGTGTTGAATGAGCGCCAGGCCTCGAATGCCACGGCGGGCCGCTATAGCGGGCTGCGCCTGGGCTGGCGCCAAGGCGGCACGCACCTGTCGGTGGCGGCCGGCGAGATCGACGGCGTGCCGCAGCAGCAGGATCTGCGCATCCGCAATCTAGGCCTTAGCCACAGTTTTGGCGCTGCCCATCCCATGCTGCTGTGGGCCAGCGAGAAGCGTGGCGGCGTGGAGATCCGGGGGCTGAATCTGGGCGTGAAGCTGTTGCTGGGAGCCGGAGAGATCCGCGCCTCGCTTGGCCGGTACAGCACCTCGGGCAGCGATGCGGATTGGCGCAAGCTCGGGCTCGGCTATGGCCACAACCTCTCCAAGCGCACCCAGCTGTATGCCACCTATGCCCGGCTCAGCAATTCGCCCAGCTCCCAGCGCTCCATTGGCGTGATCGGCGTGGCGCCGCCGGGCACCGCGCCTGGTGGCTTGTCTCAAGGCTATGAAGTCGGCATGCGCCACTTCTTTTGATAAGGGCTGCCATGATGAATAGCATTGATCGACGCGCGGCCATGGGCGCGCTGTTGGCTGCCTGCGCCTGGCGGGGGGCAGCCGCCCAGAGTTGGCCGGCTCGGCCCGTCACGCTGGTGGTGGGTTATCCGCCTGGCGGCGACACCGACGTGATGGCCCGCGTGTTTGGCGAAAAGCTCTCCGTGCTGCTGGGCCAGCCGGTGGTGGTGGACAACCGGCCCGGTGCCAGTGGCACGCTGGGCGCGGGCTTGGTCGCCAAGGCGCTGGCCGATGGCTATACGCTGCTGTTCGCGCCCAATACCTTCGCCATTGCACCGCTGGTGCTCAAGGGCGGGGTGCCCATGGATGTGAACCAGGATTTCAGTCCCATCTTGCAGGTGGGCAGCTCGCCGCTGTTGCTGGTGGCCAGCAAGCAGTCCGGCATCAAGGATGTGCAGAGCCTGGTGGCGCAGGCCAAGAGTGGCCGCAGCATCAGCTATGGCAGCCCTGGCGCGGGCTCGCCCATGCATATCGTGGCCGAGATGTTCAACAAGTCCGCGGGCATCAAGCTGCAGCACATACCGTACAAGGGAACCTCACTGGCATTGGCTGATTTGCTGGGCGGGCATATTGCCACCGCTTACGCAACGCCGGGCAACGCCGCCCCCTATATGCAAGGGGGCAAGCTGGTGCCGCTCGCGGTGACGGGGCAGGGGCGATCGCCGTTGATGCCGCAGACACCTTCGCTGGTGGAGCTGGGATACAAGGACGTCTATGTGACGGCCTGGTGGGGCTTGTTCGGGCCACGCGGCTTGCCCGCCGAGGTGACGAGCAGGCTCAATCGCGCCATGGCGCAAGTCATCCAGCTGGCCGATGTGCGCGCCAAGCTGGCGGCCCTGGGCGTCGAGCCCGAGCTGGACGATGGCATGCGCTTGGGCCGCACCGTGTTCAGCGACCACCGGCGCTTCGGGCTGGTGATCAAGGAATTCGGCATCCAGGCGCAATGAGCGTTGTCAACACGAACCTGGTAGCAGCAATGAGTGCTTCAAAAAGAATCCAGACGGCCTCGCATTGGAGTGTGTACGACGTTGAAGTGGATGCGGCCGGCGCCATCCTGGGCGTGCATCCCTTCGCGCAGGATCCGGCGCCCCCGCCCTTGATGCATGGTTTGCCAGACCTGGTGCGCAGCCCATTGCGCATAGACCAGCCCTATGTGCGCGCCGGCTACCTGCGCCGGCGCGAGGGCAGTGGCGAGACGCGGGGCCGCGACAGCTTCGTGCCGGTCTCCTGGGAGCAGGCGTTGGCGCTGGTCGTCGATGGGCTGCAGCGGATCAAGTCGGAGTTCGGCAACGAGGCGCTGTACGGCGGCTCCTACGGCTGGGCCAGCGCCGGTCGGCTGCACCATTCGCCGAGTGTGCTCAAGCGCTTTCTGGGCCTGTATGGCGGGTACGTGGACAAGCGCGGCAACCACAGCTTTGGTGCGGCCCTGGGCGTGATGCCCTATGTGCTGGGCAAGAGCGATATCACCGGCATGGTCGTGCCTTGGGAGGCGGTGGTGGAGCATGCCGATCTGGTGGTGATGTTCGGCGGGGCGCACTCCAAGAACATGCAACTGGATGCCGGCGGTGCGGTATTGCACGAGAACGCACGGTGGCTGGAGCGTGCCGCCGCCGCGCGCGTGGACTTCGTCAACATCAGCCCATCGCGCGCGGACCTGAGCGCGCAGCTGGGCGCCGAGTGGCTGCCCATACGGCCCAATACTGACACCGCGCTCATGCTGGGCCTGGCCCACACCCTCGTGATCCATGGCCGGCATGATCGCGGCTTTCTTGAGCGCTATTGCCAAGGCTACGAGCGATTCGAGCGCTATCTGCTGGGGCGCGAGGATGGTATTGCCAAGAGTGCCGGCTGGGCTGCCGCGATCACCGGAATCGATGCCGAGCGCATCGAGCAGCTGGCGCTGCGCATGAGCCGGGGCCGCACCTTGGTGACCACCAGCTGGTCGATACAGCGTGCCGATCACGGCGAGCAACCGGTGTGGATGACCGTCACCCTGGCGGCCATGCTGGGCCAGATCGGCTTGCCTGGCGGTGGCTTCAGCCTTGGCTTTGGAGCGGTCAGCGGCATCACCGTGCCCAGGCCGCAGGGCATTCCCCGGCCCACCTTGCCCTTGGGCGCCAACCCCGTCAAGACCTTTGTGCCGGTTGGGCGCGTGGCAGACATGCTGCTGCACCCCGGGGATCAGTTCGAGTATGACGGCCAGCTGCTGCGCTTTCCGCATGTGCGCATGATCTACTCGGTGGGCGGCAACCCCTTCCACCACAATGCCAACCTCAACCGTTTTGCGCAGGCTTGGCGCCAGCCTGACTTGGTGGTGGTGCACGAGCCGTGGTGGACGCCGGCGGCCAAGCAGGCGGACATCGTGCTGCCGGCCACCACCACCATGGAGCGCAACGACATTCTGGCCACCGAGCTGCAGCGGCACTACGTTGCCATGAAGCAGGTGATTGCGCCGGTGGGCGGCGCGCGCAATGATTTCGACATCTTCGCGCAGCTCTCGGCCGAGCTGGGCTTTGGCGCGGCCTATACCGAGGGGCGCGATGAGATGGCCTGGCTGCGGCACATGTACGCCGGCGCCTTGAGCCGCGCGCGTGCGCAAGGCTATGCACCGCCGGAATTCGATGAGTTCTGGGCCAGGGGCCACTACGAGTTTCCCCACTTGCGCAGTCCCGAGTTGCTGCTGGCCGATTTTCGTGCCGACCCGCAGCAGCACCGGCTGAGCACCCCTTCCGGCAAGATCGAGATATTCTCCGCCGAGGTGGCGGGCTATGGCTACGCAGACTGTCCTGGGCACCCATGCTGGATAGAGCCGGCGGAGTGGCTGGGCGCAGCGCAGGCCGAGCGCTTTCCACTGCACCTGCTGTCCAACCAGCCGCGAACCCGGCTGCACAGCCAGCTCGATCCGTCGCCCTTGAGCCGCCAGTCCAAGATCGCCGGCCGCGAACCATTGACCATGAACCGCGAGGATGCGGCGCGGCGCGGTATCGGCGATGGCGATGTCGTGCGCGTGTTCAACGAGCGCGGGGCTTTTCTGGCGGCTGCGGTGCTCAGTGCCGAGCTGCGTGCTGGCGTGGTGCAGATCGCTACCGGTGCCTGGTTCGATCCCGCGCCGGCGGGCGCCGGCGAGGCCCAGCCTTTGGAGAAACATGGCAACCCCAACGTGGTGACCATGGACAAGGGTTCGTCGAGCCTGACGCAATCGTCGGTGGCGCAGACGGCGCTGGTGCAAGTGCGGCTGGAGCGCGATCCACCGCCAGTCTCCGCCTTCGAGCTGCCGCCCAGGGCAAGGCTGCAGCGCGCCGAATGCCACCCGGAGATCGTTTCCGTGCTATTTCCGTGACGAGGCCAGGCGAGCTTCAGGCCCCAGCCTGCTCAAGCTGCTGAACGATCGCGGCACGCACATTCTGCACATGCTGCATGCCGGCCTGGTCCGCCGCGCCGGCATCGCCGCGCAGCACGGCTTCGCCGATGGCCTGGTAGTCGCGCATGCGCATGCGCTGCAGGGTCGCGGGGCGGTGCTGGGCGTAGATGATGGGCATCTGTAT
Organism: Comamonas sp. FG99; assembly: GCF_057808605.1. NCBI lineage: Bacteria > Pseudomonadati > Pseudomonadota > Betaproteobacteria > Burkholderiales > Comamonadaceae > Comamonas > Comamonas sp. FG99. The sequence goes on along the minus strand of NZ_JBMDII010000002.1, from coordinate 165,200 downwards.
CGACGAGAACAAGCGCCGCAGCTCGTGGCTGCCGCTGGTGGCGAGCAGGGCGCGGTACAGCCCGCGCCGCGCGCGGGCAAAGGCATTGGCGTCATGGCTGGCATCCGCCTGGGCGAGTTCGGCCAGGGCCTGCTCGACCGGCTCGCGCGGCCGGCCGGCCGATATGCCTTGCGCCGCGCTCTTGGCGAGCAGGCCCGTCATGCGTTCCGCCACGTCCAGGACATCCAGCGTCTCCTGCGGGCCGAGCGAGCGGATGGCCGCGCCCTTGTTGCGCAGTAGGTCCACGACTCCCTGGGCCGCCAGCTGCTGCAGCGCCTCGCGCACCGAATTGCGGCTGACGCCATATTGCTCCGCCAGGTCGAGCTCCACCAGCCTTTGGCCGGGCACGAACTTCTGTTCGGCCAGGCCGTTCAAGATGCCATGGGAGACGGCGCTGGACGCGCTGCTCTGATCGGATGGTTCAGGTTGGGCTTGCGGCATGGAGCGAAATCGGTTCGACTAGGCTTGCCATTTTAGCAAACAGTGCCCTACAATATTGTTGGACAATATCGTAGAGCAATCTATTTTTGATTGCTTCGCTGCTATGGACGAAGGAACCCCATGGACTTCTCGCTGACCCCCGAGCTGCAGGAGCTGCGCAGGCAGACGCGGCAATTCATTGCCGAGCAGGTGATCCCGCTGGAAAACGACGCGCGCCAGTCGCACCACGGCCCAAGCGATGCGTTGCGCCGTGAATTGGTGGGCCGTGCCAAGGCCGCGGGGCTGCTCACGCCGCATGCGTCCGTGGAGATGGGCGGGCTGGGCCTGAGCCATATTGCCAAGGCGGTCGTCTTCGAGGAAGCCGGCTATTCCCGGCTTGGCCCCACGGCGCTGAACATCCATGCGCCGGACGAGGGCAACATCCATTTGATGGAGGAGGTGGCCACGCCGGCGCAGAAAGAGCGCTGGCTGCGCCCGCAGGTCGAAGGCCGCCTGCGCTCATGCTTTGCGATGACCGAGCCCGCGCCCGGCGCTGGCGCAGACCCTTCGATGCTGGCCACCACCGCGGTGCGCGACGGCGACGACTATGTCATCAACGGAGTCAAGTGGTTCATCACCGGCGCCGAGGGAGCGGACTACGCGATCATCATGGCGCGCATGGAAGACGGCTCGGCCACCATGTTCCTCAGCGACATGGGGCGCCCGGAAATCGTGCTCGAACGCAGCATGGACGCGATGGACGCATGCTTTACCGGCGGCCACGGCGTGCTGCGCTTCAACGACCTGCGCGTGCCGGCCTGCGATGTTCTGGGCGAGGTGGGCAAGGGCTTTCGCTATGCCCAGGTGCGGCTCGCGCCGGCGCGGCTCACCCATTGCATGCGCTGGCTGGGGCAGGCCCGGCGGGCCCACGATACCGCGCTCGACTATGTGCGCAAGCGCCAGGCATTCGGCAAGCCGCTGGCCGAGCACGAGGGCGTGGGCTTCATGCTGGCCGACAACGACATGGACCTGCAGACTGCGCGCCTGCATATCTGGCATACGGCCTGGCTGCTCGACCAGGGCGAGAAGGGCAACTATGAATCCAGCCGCGCCAAGGTGGTCTGCTCCGAAGCGCAATGGCGCGTGGTGGACCGCTGCGTGCAGATGCTGGGCGGGCAGGGCGTGACCGCGGAGACGCCGGTGATGCGCATCTTCATGGACATGCGGGCCTTTCGCATCTACGACGGCCCGAGCGAGGTGCACCGCTGGAGCATGGCGCGCAAGCTGGTCCACATGGCCGACAGGGCCGCGGGAGCCGAGGCATGAAGGCAATCGACAGATTCAGCCTCAAAGGCAAGCTGGTGCTGGTGACCGGCGCATCCAGCGGCCTGGGCATGCATTTCGCCAAGCTGTTGGCCGGCGCCGGGGCGCAGGTGGCCTTGGCGGCGCGGCGCGCGGACAAGCTGCAGGCGGCGGTGGAGGAAATCACCCGGGCCGGCGGCGACGCGCGGGCATTCTCGCTCGATGTGGGCAGCGCGCAGAGCGTGAAGGGCTGCTTTGATGCCGTCTGCGCCTGGGCGGTGCCGGACGTGGTGGTCAACAACGCCGGCGTCACCGTCACGCGTGCGCTGCTCGATCAAACCGAAGCAGACTTCGACCGGGTGCTCGACACCAACCTCAAGGGCAGCTGGCTGGTCGCCACCGAGGGCGCACGCCGCATGGTGGCGGCGAACCAGGGCGGCGCCATCGTCAATGTCGCGTCGATCCTGGGCGAGCGCGTGGGCGGCGGCGTCGCGCCGTATGCGATCTCCAAGGCGGGCGTGATCCAGGCCACCAAGGCCATGGCGCTCGAACTGGCCCGTTACGGCATCCGCGTGAACGCCTTGCTGCCGGGGTATGTGATCACCGAGTTGAACCGCGACTTCCTCACCAGCGAGCTGGGCGACAAGCTGCGCATGCGCATCCCCAGCCGCCGCTTCGGCGAGTTGACGGATCTCGACGGCCCCCTGCTGTTGCTGGCCTCCGACGCGGGGGCCGCCATGTCCGGCGCCACCGTGGCGGTGGACGGCGCCCACCTGGTGAGCGGCCTATGAACCACCCGAATCCAACCCATGGCCCGCAGCTCGATGCCCTGGCCGGCTACCTGCGTGCGCAGGGCCTTGCGGGCCGCGAGCCACTGCAGCTGAGCGTGCTGGCCGGCGGCCAGTCCAACCCCACCTTCCGTGTCCAGGCGGGCGCGGGCCGCGACTATGTGCTGCGCAAGAAGCCGGCGGGCGCGCTGCTGGCCTCGGCGCATGCAATCGACCGCGAATACCGCGTGATGAAGGCGCTTGCCGGCAGCGGCGTTCCCGTGCCGCGCATGCTGGCCTACTGCGAGGACGACAGCCTGCTCGGCACGCCGTTCTATGTCATGGAATTCCTGCAGGGCCGGGTGTTCATGGACCAGGCGCTGCCCGGCATGGGCGGCGCCGAGCGCGAGGCCATCTACCGCGAGATGAATCGCGTGATCGCCGCGCTGCACGCCGTCGACTACGGCGCGGCTGGCCTGGGCGACTATGGCAAGCACGGCAACTACGTCGGCCGCCAGATCGCGCGCTGGACGCGGCAGTGCCGCGAATCCAGCCTGCCGGTGAACGAGGCCATGCACAAGCTCATGGACTGGCTGCCCGAGCACTTGCCGGCGGGCGACGAAACCACGCTGGTGCACGGCGACTACCGGCTCGACAACCTGATCTTCCACCCGAGCGAGGCGCGTGTGACCGGCGTGCTCGACTGGGAGCTGTCCACGCTGGGCGATCCGCTGGCCGACCTGGCCTACCAGTGCATGGGCTGGCGCATACCGCACGATCTGTGGCGCGGCATCGGTGGGCTGGACCTGGCCCGGCTGGGCATCCCGCAGGAAAGCGAGTATGTCGCCTGGTATGCGCAGGCGACCGGGCGCAACGCCACGCAGCACTGGGAGTTCTACATCGCCTACAACCTGTTTCGCATGGCCGCGATCCTGCATGGCATCGCGCAGCGCGCCGCCGACGGCAATGCCGCCGCCGCCGATGCGGTGGAGACCGGCCGCAAGGCCGGCCCGCTGGCCGAGCTGGGCTGGCAGGCCGCGCAGCGCTACCGGCCCGCGGGCTGAACCTCAGTATCCCAGCAGGCGCGCCGCCCCCATGAAGCTTGCGAAGGCAAGCACCGTGGTGGCCATGACCACCCGGGCAATGCGGGCGGCATCGGCGCCGAAGCGCTCGGCCAGCATGGGCACGTTGCTGGCGCTGGGCAGCGCGGCCACCAGCACCAGCACGGTGGCGGTGAGTGGCTCCAGGGGCCTGCCCATGGCGATTGCGGCACGGCCGGCCGCAAAGACCACCAGCGGATGCACGACGAGCTTGAGGGCGGCCAGCAGCGGCACGTCGCTGCGGCGCATGCCGGCCGCCGCCTGGTTGTGGCCGGCCGCTCGCTGCGAGCGTGCCAGCACCGCGCCCAGCGTGAACATGGCCGCGGGCGACGCGGCATCGGCCAGCATGGCTATCGGTTTCATCGCCATCCGGGGTGGCATCCAGCCGCTGGCCGAGAGTAGGCAGCCCGCGCCAATGGCCCAGGGAAGCGGATTCACCAGCATGCCCCTGAGCGCCTTGGCCACGGCAGGGCGCATGCCATGCGCGCCGGTTTCGCCCAGGCGCGACAGCGCAATGCACAGCGACGAGGTGATCACCATGTCGATGGCCAGGGTGACGATGGCCGGCGCCGCGGCGCCGGGGCCCAGCAGCTCCGCCAGCAGCGGCACGCCCATGAAGCCCGAGTTGGCAAAGGCCGCCACCAGCGCACCGAAGGCCGCATTGTTCCAGTCCGTCGACCGGCACCGGGCGCTTGCCACCGCCAACCCCACCATCACCAGGGCGCAGGCCAGCCAGATGCCGAAAACCAGGGGGTCGAACAGCTTGCCGATGGGCGTGGATGCGGCAAAGCGCAGCAGCATGCAGGGCAGCGCAAGGTACAGCACGAACAGGTTCAGCGCCGGGATCGACTCCAGCGGCAGCCAGCCGCCGCGGGCGCAGGCCCAGCCGATGAGCACGAGTGCGAAGAACGGAAAGCTGGCGTCGAGAATGTGGAGCATGGGCGGCAGGCCGGCATTGCGGTTGGTATGTTCCGAGGGGCAGCCATGCCCCCCGGCATGGCCTCAGCGCTGCCGCCAGGCGCGTTCGGCATCGTCCCAGGCGCCCAGGGCCTGCAGATCGGGCACCCAGGCCAGGCCGGACTTGGCATCGGAAGAGGCGGCCTCGGGCGTGACCAGCACGTCCAGCAGCGCCGGCCGGCCGGCGCGCAGCGCGGCCAGGGCGCGCGCGATGGCGGCGGGCAGTTCGTCGGCCTGCTGCACGCGCTCGGCATGCAGGCCGAAGGCGCGTGCCATCGCCGCATGGTCGGCGAACTGCAGCCGCGTGCCCACCACCTTGCCGTGCGTTTCCTGCTGGTCGCGCACCTCGATGGCCCAGCTGCCGTTGTTGGCCACCACGATCAGCACCGGTGCGCGGTGGCGCGCCGCGGTGTCGATCTCCATCGCGTTGAAGCCAAAGGCGCCGTCGCCGGTGGCCACCACCACGGTGCGGCCGGGGCAGGCCAGCGCCGCCGCTACGCCGAAGGGCGTGCCAATGCCGATGCAGCCGAGCGGGCCCGGGTCCAGGTAGCTGGCCGCCGGCAGGCCGACGCGGGCGAAGCTGAGGAAGTCGCCGCCGTCGGCCACCACCACCGCATCGGCCGGCAGCGCGTCGCGCAACGCGGCGAGGACGCGGTTGGGGTGCATCAGCCCGTCGCTGCCGGGGGGCGCCTGGCGCATCGATGCGGCGAGCTTGTCGGCACGGGCCTGGTGCCGCGCGCGGGCATGCTGGGCCCACTCGCGGTCGATGGCGGGGGCGCGTCCATTCGCACATTCGAGCATGGCCTGCAGCGCCGCGGCCGGCGTGGCCAGCAGCTCGGTTGCGCCGCGGCGGTTGTCGCGCAATTCGCTCGCGCAGTCGGCAATGCGCAGAAAGCGCGCCGCGCCGAACACCGCGGGCGAACCGTAGGCGAGCTGGAAGTCGAGCCGGCGGCCGATGGTGACGACCAGATCCGCCTCGGCCATCACCGAGCCGCGCATCGCGGAGACCACCGATGGATGTTCCTCGGGCACCAGGCCGCGGCTTTCGCCGGTGTCCAGGTACAGCGCGCCGGTGGCGTCAAGCAGGCGGCGCAGCGGCTCGCCCGCCCCCCTGGCGCCGCGCCCGGAGATCACCAGCGGGCGCCGGGCGCTCCATAAAAGCTCCGCCGCTGCGCGAACCGAGGCGGCATCGGGCAGCAGCTGGTGCCGCACCTTGGGCGCCAGCAGCTCGGGCAGCTGGACTGCGCGCGAGACTTCGGCGCGCAGCGTGTCGACCGGAAAATCCAGGTAGGCCGGGCCGGGCTCGCCGGCCTCGCCGAGCGCGCATGCCGCCGCCGCGTCCAGCTCCTGCAGCACGAGATCGGGCTCGCGCACGGTGCGCGCATAGCGGGTGAGCGGGCGCACGAAGTCGGTGTGCGCCATGTCCTGCAGCGCGCCGCGGTTCTCCTGCGCGCGTGGCGGCGTGCCCGACAGCAGCAGCACCGGCGCCCGCGCCACGTGGGCGTTGGCAAGCCCGGTCATGGCGTTGGTCACGCCCGGGCCGGCGGTGACCAGGGCCACGCCCAGGCCGCCGGTCAGCTCGGCATGGGCATGCGCCATGTAGACGGCGGCGCGCTCGTCGCGCACGTCGATGATGCGGATGCCCTCGGCATCCAGCCGCATCCAGATCGGCATGATGTGGCCGCCGCACAGCGCGAACACGCGGTCCACGCCGCGCGCCTTCAGAAAGCGCGCCACCAGCGCCGCGGCGCTGTGTTCGGAGATGGAGGGGGTGGGGGTCATGGAGACTTCTTTCTTCAATTCAAGGGTTGCGCGGCCGCCAGGCGCGGGGCGCGCTTCACGACGGCAGGAACACGGTGGAAATCGCCGGCACGGCCGTCACCAGCGCCAGGCCGGCCAGCAGCGCCAGCACATAGCCGAGGATGGGCTTCATGCCGTCCTTGGGATCGACGCGGCCGATGGCGCAGGCGGCGTAGTAGCCCACGCCGAAGGGGGGCGCGAACAAGCCCACGCCCATCGACAGCACCACCACCATCGCGTAGTGCACCTCGTGCACGCCGACCTGCCGGGCAATGGGAAACAGCAGCGGCCCGAACAGCACCACGGCCGGGATGCCCTCCAGCACGCTGCCGAGCACCACGAAGGCCAGCACGGACACCGCCAGGAAGGTGGCGGCGCCGCCGGGCAGCGAGCCCATGGCCTGCGCCAGGCCGTGCGAGAAGCCCGACTGGGTCAGCGACCAGGCCATGCCGGTCGCCGTGCCGATGATGAAGAGAATGGCTCCCGACAATGCGGCGGTCTCGATCAGGATCGGCCGCAGGCGCGACCAGTCCACCGCGCTGCGGCTGCACAGGCCGACGACCAAGGCATAGGCGATGCCCAGCGTGGAGACTTCGGTGGCCGTGGCCACGCCCTCGACCACCGCGGCGCGAATGACGAAGGGCAGCGCGATGGCGGGCAGGGCCGCCAGCAGCGCACGGCCCACCGTGCCCATGCTGGCGCGCCGCACCTGCGACAGGTCTTCATGGCGGTAGCGCCAGCCGATCACCGCGCACAGGGCCACGCCCATCACCAGGCCGGGAAGCATGCCGCTGGCGAACAGCGCGGCGATCGACACGCCGGTGACGGAACCTATGGTGATCAGCACCAGGCTCGGGGGAATGGTCTCGGTCTGTGCGCCGCTGGCTGCCAGCAGCGCGACCAGGTCGCCCCGGCGGGCGCCGCGCTTTTCCATCTCGGGAAACAGCACGGGTGCCACTGCGGCCATGTCGGCCACCTTGGAGCCGCTGATGCCCGAGACCAGGTACATCGCGCCGAGCATCACGTACTGGAGGCCGCCGCGCACATGGCCCAGCAGCGCCGCCAGGAAGGCGACCATGGTGCGCGCCATGCCGGTCATCTCGATCAGCAGGCCGAGAAAGACGAACAACGGCACCGCCAGCAGCGCGATGTGCGACATGCCCTCGTCCATGCGGCCGACGATGACGCCCACCGGCACCTGGGTGGTGAGCGCCAGAAAGCCGAAGGTGGCCAGCCCGAAGCTCACCGCGATCGGCACGCCCATCAAGACGGTGGCGGCGGTGACCCCGACAAAGAAGATCAGCAGGTTCAGATTGCCCAGGTTCTGGAAGAGTGGCTGCGCGGCCACGAATATGCCGCAGGCCGCGGCCACGAAGGCCAGGGCGGCGCCGGCCTGGCCCCAGGTGGCGGTCTTCGCCAGGCGCAGCGCCGACATCAGCGCCATCAACCCCAGGCCCACCGGCAGCGCGGCCACGCGCCAGGCGGCGGAGATATCCAGCGCCGGCGTGGTGACGGCGGCTTCCTCCAGCGCATGCTCGTAGGCGGGCCACAGGTTCAGCAGCAGGAATGCCAGCGCCGCGGCAATGGCCACCGTGTCGAGAAAGGCGCGGGTGCGTGGCGAGGCGCGCGCCACCAGGGCCGTCATGCGCATGTGCTCGCCACGCCGGAATGCCACCACCGCGCCCAGGCTGGCCAGCCACAGGAACAGCAGCGAGGCCACCTCGTCGCTCCACACCAGCGGGGTGTGCAGCCAATAGCGGGCGACCACGCCGGCGAACAGCACGCCGATCTCGGCCACGATGAGCAAGGCGGCGGCGATCTCCACGGCCGAGCCGAGGCGGCGGTCAAGCGACGCGGCCCAGGCCGGGGCCGCGGTGGCGGCCGGCATGGCGGGCGTCGAAGTCATAGCGGCGCTCATGGCTGCGCACCTCAGGCGATCTGGCCGGCGTACCGCTGCAGCAGCGCCCAGGCCTCGGGGCCGAATTTCTCCTTGGCCTGGGCGTAGAAGCCGGCAGCTCCCAGCACCTTCTGGAACGCGGCGTTGTCCACGGTGTTGAAGACCAGTCCCTTGCCTTCGAGCTGCTTTTGCAGCTCGGTGTTGGCCCGCGCGATGTCCTCGCGCTGCTTTTTCGCAGCCGCGTTGATGTGCCTGGCGATGATCTGCTGCAGATCGGGCGGCACGCTCTTCCACAGCTTGCCGCCGGCGACGAACCAGAAGCCATCCCATGCGTGGTTGGTGAGCGAGCAGAATTTCTGGACTTCGTAGAACTTGGCGCTCTCGATCAGCGCCAGCGGGTTCTCCTGGCCGTCGGCCACCTTGGTCTGCAGGGCCTGGTAGGCCTCCGACAGCGGCAGGCTCACCGGCGCGGCGCCCAGTGTCTTGAACATCGAGACCCACAGCGGCACCACGGGCACGCGGATCTTGAAGCCCTTGAGATCCTCCGGCGTGCGGATCGGCCGGCTGCTGCTGGTGATCTGGCGAAAGCCGTTGTCCCACACGGTGGCGAAGGGCACCAGCCCGACCTTGGCGATGGCCGCGCGGATGTGATCGCCCATGGCGCCGTCCATCGCGGCCCATACCTTGTCGTAGCCGCTGAAGGCAAAGCCCACGCCGGTGATGGCGGTGACCGGGATCAGCGTGGACATCACGGTGCCGGGGAAGGTCGCCATCTCCAACGCGCCGGAGCGGATCTGCGACATCATGTCCGAGTCGCTGCCGAGCTGGTTGTTGGGGAACAGATCGATGGCCACGCGGCCCTGCGTCTCGGCCGCGATGGCCGAAATGGCTTCTTTGAGCCGCACATTCACCGAATGCGTCACCGGCAGGTCGTTGCCCAGCTTGAGCTTGAATTGCGCCGGCTTGCCTGCCTGGGCCAGGGCCAGGCCGGGCAGCACGGCCGAGCCGGCCGCCGCGCTGGTTGCCAGAAAGTGTCTGCGGGTCAGTTGCATCGTTGTCTCCTGAAGTGTGTGGAAGAGGGGGTTGGCTTCGATTTCCGGCGAATGGTATTCTGAATTCAGAGTTCAATTTATAGGTGCAATCCCTTAATGAATTCTGAATTCGGAATCCTAAAATCGAGGCCGTTCCAGCCATGGTGAAGCCTATTGCCGCGCCTGGCTGCTTTGCTGGAGAACTTGCGATGAACCACCTGCTCACCGTGGCCGATGCCGTTGCCACCCATGCCCGCCTGTCGCCGCACAAGCCGGGGGCGCGCGATGCGCGCCGCAGCCTCACCTTTGCCCAATGGAACGAGCGTGCCAGCCGGCTTGCCAACGGCCTGTGCGCGCTCGGCCTGGAGCCGGGCGACAGGGTCGCGCTGCTGGCCTACAACTGCGTGGAATGGATGGAGATGTATGTGGCGCTGGCGCGCGCGGGCCTGGTGGCGGTGCCGATCAACTTCCGCCTGGCCGCGCCCGAGATCGCCTACATTGCCCAACACAGCGAGGCAAGGGCCTTCATCGTGCAGGATGAACTGATCGAGCGCGTTGAGCCGGTTCGTGGCGAGCTGGGCGGCGTGCATCCGCGCGGCTGGGTCGCCTTCGGCACCGATGTGCCCGCGGGCTGGCAGGCCTATGAGACGCTGATCGCCGGTGCCAGCGCTGCCTGGGAGGGCCCGGTGGTGAAGCCGTCCGACCCCTGCGCGCTGATGTACACCTCGGGCACCACCGGGCGGCCCAAGGGCGCGATCCGCAGCCACGAGGGCAACACGCTGATCGCGCTGGCCACGGCGCTGGAGATGGGCTTCACGCGCGAGGACAAGGCGCTGCTGGTGATGCCCATGTGCCATGCCAACTCGCTGTACTTCAGCCACACCTTCGTGCATCTGGGCGCCACCTGCGTGATCGACGAGCGCAAGAGCTTCGACCCCGAGGCGCTGCTGCAGACGCTGTCGCGCGAGAAGGTCACTTTCACCTCGCTGGTACCCACCCACTACATCATGATGCTGGGCCTGCCGCAGGCGACCAAGGAGAAATACGACGTCGGCGCGGTCGAGAAGCTGATGATCTCGTCCGCCCCGGCGCGCAAGGAGACCAAGCAGGCGATCCTGCAGCATTTCCGCAATGGCCGGCTCTATGAGCTGTACGGCTCCACCGAGGCCGGCTGGGTCACGCTGCTGCGGCCGGACGAGCAGATCGACAAGCTCGGCTCGGTGGGCCGTGAGTGGGCCGGCTCGGGCGCGATCCGCCTGCTCGACGCCCATGGCCGCGAAGTGCCCGACGGCGAGGTCGGCGAGCTGTATTCGCGCACCCCCTACGTGTTCGACGGCTACTGGCGCAACGCCGAGAAGACGGCCGAGGCCTTTCGCGGCGACTGGTGCTCGGTAGGCGACCTGGCCTACCGCGATGCCGACGGTTTCATCACCCTGGTGGACCGCAAGAGCAACATGATCATCAGCGGCGGGGAGAATGTGTATCCGTCCGAGGTCGAGGGCATCCTGGGCGCCCATCCGCAGATCAAGGATGTCGCGGTGATCGGCGTGCCGCACGACAAATGGGGCGAGGCGGTGCAGGCCGTGGTGGTGCTGCACGAAGGCCAGCAGGCGAGCGAGCGCGAGATCCTGGATTGGTGTCGCCCGCGCATGGCCGGCTTCAAGCGGCCGCAGGCCATCCGCTTCGTGCAGGACCGGCAGATGCCGCGCACGGCCACCGGCAAGATCCTCCATCGCGTGCTGCGCGACAGCCTGCTCTCGCGGCAGGAGCACTGAGATGAAGGCGCTGGACGCTGCGCCCAACCTGGTGGAGCAGGTCACGCAGTCGATGCTCGACGAGATTACCGCCGGCCGCCTGGCGCCAGGCGACCGGGTGATCCAGGAGCAGGTGGCGCAGGCGCTGGGCGTGTCGCGCCAGCCGGTGCAGCAGGCGCTGCTGCTGTTGCGCAGCCAGGGCGTGCTGCGGGATGCGCCGGGCCGCGGCCTGCTGGTGGCGCCCTTGGATCCGGCCTATGTGGGCCATATGTATGCGATGCGCTCGGTGCTGGAGGGCCTGGCCGCGCGCAATGCGGCCGAATGCAGCGCCGAGCGCGCGGCGCGCCAGGGCCCGGCCCTGATCGATGCCGGGCGCCGCGCGATGGCCAGCGGCTCTTTCAACCGCATGATTGCGGCGGACATACGCTTCCATGAATTCCTCTACGGCCTCTCGGGCAACCACCTCGTGGCGCCCGCGCTGGCCACCCACCTGGCCTATACCCAGCGCGTGATGGGCGAGGTGCTGGTGGCCGACGAGCGGCCTGCCGCCATCTGGGCGGAGCATGCCGGCATCCTGGCCGCGGTCTGCGCGGGCGACGGCGCGCGCGCGGAGTTGCTGGCGCGCCGGCACATCACCTCGGCTGCCGACTTCGTGGTGGCGCAGCTGCACGGCACGCATGCCGCGGCGGGCAGGGCGGGCAACTGATTGCCATGGGTAGAATCGGGCTATTTTCCCCCTGCCCGCCATCTCCTGGCGGGTGCCGCAGCGCCCCACAATCCGCTCATGAAGCAACTGTCCTCCCAGCCCAACCTTGTCGATCAGGTCCGCGATGCGATCCTGCAGGAAATCGCGACCGGTGCGCTGGCGCCGGGCGAGCGGGTGGTGCAGGAGCGCATCGCCGAATCGCTGGGCGTGTCGCGCCAGCCGGTGCAGCAGGCGTTGGCGCTGCTGCTGGCCCGGGGGGTGCTGCGCGATGCTCCGGGGAGGCGGCTGATCGTGGCGCCGCTGGATGCGGACTATGTGCGGCAGATGTACGACATGCGCGCGGTGATCGAGGGCCTGGCCTTCGCACAGGCCGCCCAACTGAACGCGGAGCGGGCCGCGCGGCAGGGGCCGGCGCTGATCGAGGCCGGCAGGCGCGCGGTCGAGAGCGGCTCGGTGCCGCGCATGATTGCGGCGGACATGAAATTCCATGCCTTTATCCACGAGCTGTCGGGCAATTCGTTGATCGCGCCCACCCTGGCGCCTCACCTGACCTACATGCAGCGCGTGATGGGCCAGGTGCTGCTGCGCGACCACAAGCCGCGCGACATATGGCAGGAGCACGAGCAGATGCTGCAGGCGGTGGCGGCCGGCGATGCCGCCGGCGCCGAGGCCCTGGCGCGGGCCCACATTACCCGGGCCGCAGACTTCATGATCGCCAACCTGGGGCAGGCCCGGAGCTCGGTGGATCAAGAGGCCTGAGTGCCGCCACGCCGGCCTGCGGCAGCAGCCCTTTTTCCTGCAGCCGCGCCAGCCATTTGCGGAACATGTCCTCGGTGTCGATGCAGCCGTTGAAGCCGGCCTGCCGGATCTTCACCGAACTCATGATCACCGGTGGCAGCGGGCCGATCTTGCCGTGGTTCATCTGGAAGTCCGCATACACGGCCCCCTGGCCGATGAAGGCCTTGAGGTCGCGCGGTGCGCGAAGCCCATACTTGTCGACGATGCCCTCCCAGGCCTGTTGCTGGCCGGGAAGGGTGTCGCCCAATGAGACGGGCTCGGGCGGGCCCATCGCCATCCCGAGCGCATCGGCAATCGCCGGCCAGACGTTCTGCCAGACGAATACGTCGCCGTTGTCGAGGTTGAAGGTCTGGTTGCGCGCGTTCGGCGAGCCGGTGGCCCATGCGCAGGCCTGCGCGATCAGCTCCGCATCGATGGCCTGGTTCACGCGCGGGGGGCCGCCCGGATAGGCGAGCGGCAGGCCTTGCTCATGCCGCAGCCAGGCATAGACGCCGATGGCCGGCAGCGGATTCATGTTGCTGCCCATGGCGTCGCCGAACACGATGCGCGGCCGGAAGATGGTGAAGTGCCAGCGGCCGGAGCTGGCCTGCCGTTCGCGCAGGAAATCCTCCTGCAGCCAGTAGAAGTTCTCGTGCGCGTCGCGCGGCCAGCGCTCGCGCGCCGGCACCGCGATCTGTGGATGGATGTGCACGCCATAGGCCTTGCCGCCCTGCATGATGCTCACATGCTGGAGCGCGCCGCCGGCGCGGTCCAGCGGCTCGAGCACGTTGCGCAGCATGTCCAGGTTGATGCGCATCTGCTCCCGGTCGCGCCATCCACCGACAAGGCCGCCGGGCTGCTCGTACACCGCGGCGTAGACCACATGCGTGATGTCGTCGCGCGAGCCAAGCGCGGCCTCGCAGGCGGCGCGGTCCTGCAGGTCGAGCCGCAGCGATTGCACGCCTGGCGGCATGCCTGCGAGTTCGCGGCGCGCAACGCCGATCGCATTCCAGTCGGCGAGTTCGGCGAAGTGGTGCAGGCAGGCCTGGCCGACCACGCCGCTGGCGCCGACCACAAGCGCTGTCTTTCTTGGGGCTGCCATGCCGGCCTACTTCTTGGTGACCAGGGGGCACTGGGACTGGGCCAGCGGCAGGAAGGCCTTGTCGCCGGGCACGGTGGCGATAAGCTTGTAGTAGTCCCACGGATACTTGGATTCCGCCTGCGACTTCACCTGGAACAGGTACATGTCGTGCACCATGCGGCCATCCTCGCGGATGTGGCCGTTCTTGGCGAAGAAGTCGTTGATGGGCGTGGCCTTCATCTGGGCCATGACCTTGGCGGTGTCGTCGGTCTTGGCGGCCTGCACCGCCTTGAGGTAGTGCATGGTCGACGAGTAGGCTCCGGCCTGGCTCATGTTGGGCATCTTCTTCATCTTCGCGAAGTAGCGCTTGGACCAGGCGCGGGTTTCGTCGCTCATGTCCCAGTAGAAGCCTTCGGTGAGCATGAGGCCGCCGGCGGTGCGCAGGCCGAGTGCATGCACGTCGGTGATGTACATGAGCAGCCCGGCCAGTGTCTGCTTGGAGCCTGCCCCCAGAAGCCCGAACTCGCGCGCCGCCTTCACCGCGTTGACCGTGTCGTTGCCGGCATTCGCCAGCCCGATGATCTGCGCCTTGCTTTGCTGCGCGGTCATCATGAAGGAGGCGAAGTCGGTCGCGGCGATAGGGTGCTTGGCGGCGCCCAGCACCTTGCCGCCGTTGGCGATCACCACCTTGCTGGCCTGCTCCTGCAGGCTGTTGCCGAAGGCATAGTCGGCGGTGAGGAAGAACCAATCCTTGCCGCCGCGCTGCGTGATCGCGCTGGCCGTCACGTTGGCGAGCGAATAGGTGTCGTACACATAGTGCACCGTGCTGGGCATGCAAAGGTCGTTGGTGAGGCGGTCAAGGCCCGGGCCGTTGAAGATGACGACCTTGTTCTTCTGCTTGGCCATCTCCAGCACCGCGAGCGCCGGCGCGGAAACCGCCACATCCATCAGCGCGTCCACCTTGCCGGTATCGAACCATTCGCGCGCCTTGCTCGCGGCGATGTCGGCCTTGTTCTGGTGATCGGCGGTGACCAGTTCGATCTTCCTGCCAAAGATCTTGCCGCCGAAATCGTCGATCGCCATCTGCACCGCAGTCACGGTGCCGGGGCCGGTGATGTCGGCGAACGGGCCCGCCAGGTCGGAGATGACGCCCAGGCGCAGCACGTCGTCGGAGATCGTTCCCTCATCGGCATGGGCACCGCCCATGCCCGCGGCGGTGAACAAGGCGGCGAGACAGGCGCTATGGATGGCGCGTCGGGTGGGGTGCAATGGCATGGTTGAAAGTCTCCGGATATGTTTTGGATGGGAAAGGGGCGGGGCGAAAGGGGAATGCTTCAGATGGTTGCAATTGGCGTGACCGGCGAGCCCACCGCGCCGGGCAGGCGCAGCGGCGGCGCCGTGAGCAGCAGGCGCGTGCGGCCCAGCTCGTGCAGCTTGTCGGCCAGCTCCTTGAGGTACCAGAGCTCGCCCAGCGGAATGCCGAGCTTGAACAGGCAGTGCTCGTGCAGCGGCAGCACCGCATGGCGCGAGCCATCGGCCGGCTGGTTGCGCGGCGGGTGGCGTTCGACGGCGTAGTTGTCGGCAGCCAGCGCGGCGAGCCCGCTGTCGCTGATCCATTGCAGCAGCCGCTTGTCGCTGCCGTCGAGGGCCGCGCAGCTGTGGTGCAGGCGTTCTTCGTCGGGCTGGCGGTCCATCGACAGCACCAGTTCGGCAAAACCGGTGCGCAGCAGCACCATGTCACCGGGCTCGACGGTGGCGCCGGTTTGCTGCATGGCATGCATGAGCTGCTCGAAGCCGATGTCCTGGAACCCGGTGCCGAACACGCGCGCAATGTCGATGAGCACGGCCCGGCCCTGCATGCCCTTGGCGGCGAGATTCTCCACGCCCAGCGCCCTGGCCACGCTGGCGTCGGCAGGCCGGCCCTTGCAGCACACGGGTTGGTAGCGCTGCGTCTTGCTTGGCAGGCCATGGTCGATCGGGCCGAGGATGTGCTCGTGCCCCTGGTATCCGTTGTAGTAGCTGATGCGCTCGCGCCCGTCGCCTTGCGTATCGAACAGCGAACCCACGTGCGCCAGGGAATCCCACTGCGTGGAGTACTGCAGCGAGAGCTGCACCTGGTCGTCGCTCACCACGTCGCTCGCGCCTGGGTAGACGTGGCCCAGCGGGAAATTCAGGTACTCGATGCCGTCGCGCTGGGTCGGCTTGAGGCGCGGTGGATGGCGGCGTGCGTTGAGCGCGTTGCCGCCAGGGAAGTCCAGCGGCAGCGAAAGGCAGAAGCTCAGCCCTTCGCGGACTTCGGCGACGCCCTTGCGCACCTGCTCGGGCCCGATCAGGTTGAGGCGCCCGAGCTGGTCTTCGGTCCCGAAATCTCCCCAATTGGAGCCTTCGGGTCGTTGCTTCCATCGCATGTTCAAGTCTCCTGTGCCGGTTTTCAAGCGGATGCCGGTGCCCAATGTTGTTGCGGGCCGGGGTGTGCGTCAAACTTTGGTGGCTTCGATTTCAGCCAGTGAAACTGCCTGGGCCGCGATCTCCACCAGCGCATCGACCACCAGCGCGCCTTCCCCCTGGGCGTTGAGCATCACCGGATTGAGGTCCAGCGAGGCGATGCGGCCCTGTGCGCCGGCGATCACCTGGCCCACGGCTGTGGCCAGTTGGGCGAGCGCGGCAATGTCCAGCGGCGGCTCGCCGCGCACGCCGTCAAGCAGTGGCGCGATATGCAGTCCGCGCAGCGCGGTCTCCACGTCTGCGGGGCCGAAGGGCGGCAGCACGACCGCGCAGTCCTTCAGCGCCTCCACGTACTTGCCGCCATTGCCGATCACCACGACGGGGCCGAACACCGGGTCCATGCGCGCGCCGATCATGAATTCGTGCCGGCCCTTGCGCATGGCGGCAACGGTCACGCCGTCGCGCGCAACCTGCATCGCGTCCATCCTGCTCCAGAACTGCTCGAAAAGCTCGCCCGCCTGCTCGCGCGACTGCACGTTGAGCGCGACCAACCCGTACTCTGACTTGTGGGGCAGGTCTGCCGAGCAGGCCTTGACGGCAACCGGGCCGCCGATCTCATCGAATGCCTGGCGCGCTTCGTCGGCGCTGCGGCACAGGCGCATGGGCACCGTGGGGATGCCATGCCGCGCGAGCAGCTCCAGGCTCTGCGCCTCGTTGAGAAAGGCCGCCGGGCCCGTGCGCGCTGGCAGCTCGACCTGCGCCAGCGCGCCCGCCGGCATGCGGGGCTGGCGCATCAGGGCGGTGTGGCTGGCCACCTGCGCGAGCACGCTGATGGCCTCGCCTTCATTGGCGAAGGTGGCGATGCCGTGGGCGCGGAAGGCGCTCGCCACCGATTCCTGCCAGGCCGCGACGGCGACGGGCTTGCCGGTGGCGCGTTCGAAGGCGGCGGTGTCGCGCGCAAAGCGCTCCACGTCGTAGCCTGCACCTGCGACCGGGATGTTGATGAAGAACAGGTCTGCGGCGGGGTCGCTTGCCACTGCCGGAAGCACATCGCCGAACAGGCCGCTGTTGGAGAGCAGCGCCGCGGTGATGTCGATGGGGTTTTGCGTGGTCGCAAAGCCGGGCAGCTTGGCGGCGATGGCTTGCTGGGTGGCAGCGCAGAGCTCGGCCAGCGGCAGCTGCGCATCCTCGGCCGCATCCGCGCCCATGACGCAGCTCGCGCCCGAGTTGCTGATCACCACGAGCCGCCGCCCCTGGGGCCGCCAGCCCTTGAGGTAGGCCTGCGCGGCGCGTGCCTGTTCGTGCAGGTCGCGCACGCGCCAGATGCCGTGCTGCCTGAAAAAGGCGTCGACGGTGCGGTCCTCGTTGGCCAGCGAGCCGGTGTGCGACGACGCCGCGCGCTGGCCGCCCGCCGTGCGCCCGGACTTGACCGCGATGACGGGCAGGTCGCGTTCGCGCGCAACGGCGGCGGCTTGCGCGAGCAGGTCCGGGCGGGCAATGTTCTCAAGGTAGAGCAGCAGCAGCTCGACACCGGGATCGTGGGCCACGGCGAGCGCCATTTCTGCCACGGTGACGTCGGCCTCGTTGCCCGTGGCGTGCACATGGCGCACGCCCAGGCCGCGCCCGCGCAGCAGGCCGTAGGCCATGGCGCTCATCCCGCCGCTTTGGCTGATGACGGCGATGGGGCCATCCTGCGGCGGCACCTCGGTGAACATGGTGGAAAAGCCCGCGATCGCGCCGCTGCCGAAGTTCGCCAGGCCGTGCGTGTTCGGGCCATAGAGGCGCATGCCCGCGCTGCGCGCCACGCGCAGCATGTGCGCCTCGATCTCCTTGCCTTGCCCGCCGGTCTCGCCGAAGCCCGAGGCGATGATCACCGCCGACTTGACGCCGCGCGCAGCGCAGTCTTCGATGCTCGCCACGGCCTTGTCGCCGCCCACGACGACGAGCGCAAGCTCGGGCACTTCGGGCAGCTCGGCCAGCGATGCGTAGGCCGCGTGCCCCTGGATCTGCGCATGGCCCGGGTTGATCGGGTAGACCTTGCCCTGGTAGCCGTACTTGTGCATGTAGTGGATGGGGCGGCCGCCGATCCTATGGATGTTGTCCGATGCTCCGATGATCGCCACCGAGCGGGGATGGAGTGCGGATTGAAGAAGGTCTGTCATGTTCTCAGTGCTTCCTGGTTGGGGGCGTTTCTCAATCCACCTTGGCGCCCGATGCCTTCACGACCCGGGCCCACTTGTCGACCTCGGCCTGCAGGAAGCTGCCGAAGTTGGCGGGCGTGTTCCATTCGGCGGCAAAGCCTTGCGCGTCGAAGCGCTGTTTCACCTCGGGGGCTTGCAGCACCTTCTTGAGCTCGGCGTTGAGCTTGTCGATCACCTCGGCGGGCGTGCCGGCCGGCGCGAGCAGGCCGTTCCAGGCGATGGCTTCGTAGCCGCGCAGGCCGGATTCGGCGACGGTGGGAATCTCGGGCGCGCTCGGGGAGCGCTGCGCGCTCGTTACCGCGAGGGCCTTGAGCTTGCCGCTTTTCACGAACGGCATCGAGGACAGCATGGTGTCGAACATCAGGTCGGCCTGGCCGCTCATCACATCGGTGAGTGCGGGCGCGCTGCCCTTGTAGGGGATGTGGTTCATCCTGGTGCCGGCCATCGCGTTGAACAGCTCGGCGCTCAGGTGCGTGGACTGGCCGTTGCCGGAAGACGCGAAGTTGAGCCCGCCGCTCCTGGCCTTCGCCAGTGCAATCAGTTCGCTCACGCTGGCGGCGGGAAGGCCGGGCGTGGCGACAATCACCAGCGGGCCGGCGGTGAGCTGCGAGAGCGGTGCGAAGTCCCGGGTGATCGAGTAGCCGAGCTTGGCGAACAGCGAGGGATTGATCGCATGCGCGGTGGTCGCCACCAGCAGCGTATAGCCGTCCGCCGGACTGCGGGCGACAGCTTCGGCGCCCAGGTTGGCGCCTGCGCCGGGGCGGTTGTCGATGATGATCGACTGGCCCAGGTGTTCCGACAGCTTTTGGGCAACCACCCGCGCCACGATGTCGGTCGGGCCGCCCGGCGGGTAGGGTACGACCATCTTGATGGGCTTGTTTGGATAGTCGCCGGCGGCCTGGGCGAGCGGTGTGGACAGCGCGGCGAAGGCGCTGAGCGCCGCGCAGCCGAGGGCGATGGCGGTGCGGCGCGATGCCTGCGGGGTGGTGGATGGCATGTCTTGTCTCCTTTTTGGATCGGTGTCGGTGGGGATGCAGGCCCGGCGTTTCATGCCAGGGGGGCGAAGCGCAGCAGCGTGCGCTGCTGGTGCCTGAAGAATTCGGCTTGCACGCGCATGCCGATGTGCACGCCGGCTTGCGCATGGCCCATCAGGCGCGGTCCTTCGTCCAGCTCCACGATCACCAGCGTGTAGGCGCCCAGCGCGCGGAAGTCGTCGGAAGGCGCGCGCGACACGGTGGTGGCCGCACGCACGGTGGCGCTGCCGCTCGCTTGCTGCCAGTCGAGCGACTCGGCGCCGCAATGCTGGCAGGCGTAGCGCGCAAGCGTTTGCGCGCGGCCGCACCGGCTGCAGCGCTGGTAGCGCAGCTCATGCGCCTGGAGCCCTTCGGTGAAGGGCGCGGAAAGGGAAGCTATTGCATGCATGGCTTGATCACTCCTCACGTGCCAGAACCAGGCTCACATGCGAAGACATCACGCCGCCGTCCGCATGGATGAAGGCGCGTGACGGCGTTCTCGCCAGCTGGCGCCCGCCCGCCTGGGCGCACATCTGCCGCCAGGCCTCCACCACATGCGCCATGCCGCCGGCAACCCCGCAGTGGCCATAGGACAGCAGGCCGCCGTGCGTGTTGAGCGGCAGGGCCCCGCCCGCAGAGAAATCCCCGGCGCGCAGCCGCGCCGCGGCGCCTGCCCGCGGTGCGAAGCCCAGCTCTTCGAGCAGCATCACCAGCGTGATGGTGAAGGAGTCGTAGATACCGAGGTAGTCGATGTCGGCGGCCGCCATGCCGGCCTGCGCGAGGGCGAGCGCCGCGGCATCCGAGGCGCCGCAGCGCATCACGTCCTCCATCGCGGTGAGGTGCTGGTGCCGGTGCGCCTGGCCCGCGCCGCGCAGGCTGATGCTGGCTTGCGCGCCAGGCGTGCTGGAGACCACCAGGGCCATGGCGCCGTCCGAGATGGGGCAGCAGTCGAGCAGCGACAGTGGCGTGGCGATGGGCTTGCTGGCCAGCACGTCGTGGACGCCGATCGGTGTGCGCAGATGCGCGCCGGGATGCGCGCTGGCGTTGCTGCGCATGAGCACCGCAAACTCTGCGAGATCGGCGCGGCTGACGCCGGTGCGGTGCATGTACTCCGAAGCCATGAGCGCGTAGTACGCTGGCACCGATGCGCCGTTGGGCACCTCGTAGTCCGCATCGCCCACCTGTGCGAGCGTCTGGATCGAGCTGTCCCGCGACTGGCCCGAGAGCCGGTTTTCACCGGCCACCACCAGGACGTTGCGGCAGCGGCCGCAGCGCACCAGCTCGCGTGCGGCCATGATCATCGCCGCGCCGGTGGCACCGCCCAGCTGCATGCTGTGCGCATAGCCGGGCTTGAGCGCAAAGCGCTCGCAAAACAGTGTGGAGAGCATCAGGTGCGGCAGCGTGGTGGCGTAGCCGCACAGCAGGCCGTCGATCTGCGCGCGCTGCAGCTGCGCGCTGTGCAGCGCCTGCGTGGCGGCCTGCGCCATGAGGTCCAGGGCGCTGCGGCCTTCATGGCGTCCGAACGGGGTGCCGCCCGCGCCGCGCAGAAAGGCCTGCGGGTTCGTGGTCATGGAATCAGTCTCCTGTGGTATTGGCTATCGGTTGGCTGGCTGGCCTGCCTGGGAGGCCTATCGGCCTATCTTGGCGGCCCGTGCGCCGCCACACGGTGCGCGGTGCGGGCGCCGCAGTGCATGGCTTCGGCCCAGCGCACCTGGCAGACCATGGCTTCGCGCTGCAGCGCCTGCCCCAGTTCTGCCTCGCGCGCGAGAATGCGCTCGTTGAGTGCGGCGATGCTGATCGCCGCAACCGGCTTGCCGTTGACATCGAGGATGGGCACGCCGATGCCGCCCATGCGCTCGACCACGACGTCGAGCAGCACGGCATAGCCCTTGTCGCGTGCTTCGGCGATGCGCTCGTGCAGCAGGCGGGAGTCGATGCGCGGGTAGCGCTGCAGCTGCGCGAGCAGTATCTCCAGCGCCGCCTCGCGCTCCGCCTCGGGCATCCAGGCCAGCAGGGCGAGGCTGCCGGCGCCCACCCCCAGCGGCCGGCGGCTGCCCACGCGCAGGTAGTTCGCGCGAATGGGGTAGCTGCCTTCCTCAACGTCGATGCACAGCGACTCGATGCCGCTCGGGATCGACAGCACCACGCTGTCCTCGAACTGGCCGACCAGCCGCATCAGGCTGGGCTTGGCCAGCGGC
The DNA here is from genome assembly GCF_057808605.1 of Comamonas sp. FG99. Taxonomy (NCBI): domain Bacteria; kingdom Pseudomonadati; phylum Pseudomonadota; class Betaproteobacteria; order Burkholderiales; family Comamonadaceae; genus Comamonas; species Comamonas sp. FG99. The sequence goes on along the minus strand of NZ_JBMDII010000002.1, from coordinate 143,712 downwards.
CGGGGATCGAAGCGCCGCAGCGCCGCCGCGCCCAGTACCATGAGCTCGGGGCCCAGCGCATATTGCTTGGTGGCCGCATCGCGCAGCACGAAGCCGTCGCGCACCATCATCTCCAGCAGGCGCAGCGCGGTGGCCTTGTCGAGATCGGCTGCCGCCGCGATGTCGGTAAGCCGCGCGTTGCTGCCCTCGGACATGACGCGCAGCACGCGCATGGCGCGCTCCACGGAGGAGACGCTGCTGCCGGACGGCCGGGTCATGACCGACTTGGCGCGCGGCGGGGCACTTTTCTGCACAGGCATGGGTATTTCTGCTGGTGAAACTGCGATTGCAGAAAAATATAGGGCGGGCGCGGCACCAGGTCAAAATCCTGGCTTGAAGTTTTATGGGGTGAAATTTTTGGACGGCATCGGTGGCGCGGCAAACTGTTCCGCCAGGAAATCCACCACCGCCCGCACGCGCGGAGCCAGCGAGCGCCCGTGCGGGTAGAGCAGGTAGAAGCGGTCTTCCTCGGTACGCTCCTGAAAGCCGCCGAGCAGCGCCACCAGTCGGCCGGCTTCGAGGTCGGCTGCAATATTGAAATGCGCCAGCCGCACCACGCCCAGCCCCAGCAGCGCCAGCGTGCGCAGCAGCTCGCCCTGGTTGGAGCTGATGTGGCTGGGAATATCGATGGTCTTGAGGCCGCCTTCGTCGTGAAAGATCCAGCGGTTCCACTGCGTGCGGATCGAGAAGTTCAGGCAGCGATGGTGCAGCAGATCCTCGGGCTGCGCGGGCGTGCCGTGCCTGGCCAGGTATTGGGGCGCCGCGGCGATCACCCAGGGGCGCAGCATCAGGGGGCGGCCGACCAGGGACAGCTCCGTCGGCCGCCCGCTGTGGATGGCCACGTCGATGCCCTGGCGCGCGAAATCCGCGCGCTCCGTGCCGAGCACGAAATCGAGCCGCAGCCGGGGATGCTTGTCGAGCAGCAGCGGCAGGCGTGGCGCGATCAGGTATTTGGCGGTGGTGAGCGCGGTATTGATGCGCACCACGCCCGAGATGTCGGAGTCTGCGACCCTGATCGCGTTCTCCGCGTCGAGCATGGCCTGCACCACCTGCTCGCCAGCGGCGCGAAAGCGCTCGCCTTCCTGCGTCAGCCGGATCGTGCCACCGATGCGCTCGAAGAGGCGCACATGCAGCCGTGCCTCGAGCCGCGCGATCAGCTTGCTGACCGCCGAGGGTGAAAGCTCCTGCTTGCGCGCGGCGGCGGAGAAGCTGCCTTGCTCGACCACGCTCAGGAAAACCGTGAGCTCGGCGTATTTGTTGTCCATGATCGCGCTCCAGCCATCGTTCGCTCTGTTTGTCGTCGTTTGCAAGTTTAGGGCGTGTCATTGATGGCACACCCTAGCTGTGAATTCAATTCACAGGGGTTTGTCGCGTGGCCGGATTGCCGTGCGCAGCCTTGCTCTCCAGAATGAAAAATAACAGCATCTGAATGCAATAGGAGGCAAGCTGAATGGGTAAAACCGAGAGGAGGAAGAAGACGCTGCGCATCGGCTCGGGCGCGGCCTGGTGGGGCGACCGTGTGGAGCCTGCGGGCCTGAATGCGGAAAAAGGCGATCTCGACTACCTGTGCTTCGAGACCATGGCCGAGGCCACGGTGTCGGCCGCGCAGGTGCGCGCCCGGCGCGACCCCGTATTCCCGGGATACGACACCTATCTCGACGACCGCATGCGCGCCGTGCTGCCGGCCTGCATGCGGCGCGGCACGAAGATCATCTCCAACCAGGGCTGGATCAATCCGCAGGGCGCGGCCCGGCGCATCGTCGAGCTGCTGCGCGAGCTGGGTATTTCGGGCGTGAAGGTCGCGGCGGTCAGCGGCAGCCTGATCACCGAGCGCGTGCTGGCGCTCGCCCCGACCATCCTGGAGAACGGCCAGCCGACCGCGACGCTGGAGGACACGCTGATCTCCGCCGAGGCCTACATGGGGGCCGAGCCCATCGTCCAGGCCCTGGAGGAGGGGGCGCAGATCGTGGTGACCGGCCGCGTGGCCGATCCTTCGCTGTTCGTTGCGCCGATGATGCACGAGTTCGGCTGGGATGCGCTCGACCACGGCAAGGTGGGCGCGGGCAGCGGCATCGGCCATTTGATGGAATGCGGCGCGCAGGTAACGGGCGGCTATTTCAGCGACCCGGGCCTCAAGGATGTGCCCGAGCCATGGAACTTCGCATTCCCGATTGCAGAGGTCGAGCCCGACGGCAGCGTGGTGATCGCCAAGGTCGCCGGCACCGGCGGCGCGATCACGCTGCAGACGGTGAAGGAGCAGATGCTCTACGAGGTGCACGATCCGGCGAACTACATCACGCCCGATGTGGTGGTCGATTTCACGCAGGCCCGGCTGGAGCAGGTCGGGCCCGACCGGGTGCGCATCGCCGGCCTCACCGGCAAGCCGCGCACGGCTACGCTCAAGGTGTCGATGGGCTGCACCGAGGGCTTCATCGGCGAGGACATGTTCTTCTACGCCGGCCCGGGCGCACTGCGCCGCGCCCAGCTGGCGCGCAAGATCCTGGAGGAGCGCTTCAGGATCGTAAAGCTCGAGGCGCAGGAGGTGCGCATCGATTTCCTCGGCCTCAACGCCATCCACGGCGCGGCCACGCCGCCCGATGCGCCCGAGCCCTATGAGGTCGCGGTGCGCGTCGCCGCGCGCACGAAAACACGCGAGCAGGCGCTGAAGGTGGGCCGCGAGGTCGATGGCATGGCCGTCTCCGGCGTGGGCCACACCGGCAAGCGCGTGCCGCACCAGGACCGCAGCCGCGAAGTGATAGGCGTGTGGTCGTCGCTGGTGCCGCGCGAGCAGGTGGGCGCGCAGATCGACTACTTCAGCAGCTGAGCCGCTGAGGGCAAGGCAAGCAAAAGGAGCATCCACCATGACCAGCAAGAAAGTGCCGCTGGAGCGACTGGCGCATACGCGCTGCGGCGACAAGGGCAACACCTCGAACATCGCGGTCTTCGCCTATGAGCCCGAGTTGTACCCGCTGCTCAAGGAACAGCTGAGCGCTGAGCGCTTCAAGGCGTTCCACCGCGAGGCGATCACCGGCGAAGTGCTGCGCTACGAGGTCGACAACCTCCACGCGCTGAACTTCGTCGCGCATGGGGCGCTGGGCGGCGGGGTTTCGCGCAGCCTGTCGCTCGACAACTACGGCAAGGCGCTGTCGGCCGCGATATTGGGCTTCGAGATCGAGGTGCCCGAGGCGCTGCAACCCTATCTGCGCACCCGGCAGCCCGCCTCGGCATAGCGCCGGTTTGAACGCCTGCAAGCTCAGCGCCCGCGATAAGGGCGCAAAGATGCGCTGCGGGTTTCGCAATGACCCAGGAGACAAGACCCATGAAACTGAAATACCGCACGAAGCTGAAAGCCCTGGCGCTGGCAAGCGCGCTTGCTGCGGGCGCGGCGATATCCTCGATCTCCACTGCCGCGCTGGCCCAGGCCGCGTACCCGTCCAAGCCGGTGCGGGTGATCGTTCCCTATCCCGCGGGCGGCACGACGGACATCATCGCGCGCATCGCCGCGAACCAGCTCTCCGAACGCTTGAAACAGCCGTTCATCGTGGAGAACCGCGCGGGCGCAAGCGGCGCCATCGGATCGCAGGCGGTTGCGCAATCGGCGCCCGATGGATACACCTTGGTGATGGGCACGGCCAGCTCGCACGGCATCAATTCGGCGCTGCAGAAAAACCTGCCGTATGACGCGGTGAAGGATTTCGCGCCTGTCACGGTGGTGGCGAACACGCCCAACATCATCATTGCCAATACCGCTACTCCGGTGAAGACGCTGGGCGATCTGGTCAAGCTCGCGAAGGCCGAGCCCGGCAAGATCAACTTCGGCTCGACCAGCCCGGGCGGCTCGCCGCACATGAGCGCGGAACTGCTCAAGATGATGGCCGGCATCGACATGACGCACGTGCCCTACAAGGGTGCCGCGCCCATGCTCACCGACCTGATCGGCGGCCAGGTGCAGATCGGTTTCGACAACCTGCCGTCGAGCATCGGCTTCGTGAAAAGCGGCAAGGTGCGCGCGCTCGCGGTGACCACGGCCAGACGTTGGCCCGGCGCGCCGGATATTCCGACCGTGGCCGAAAGCGGCGTGCCGGGCTACGAGGTGTCGGGCTGGTTCGGCCTGCTCGCTCCAGCGGGTACTCCGAAGGACATCCTGCTCAAGCTGCAGTCCACGGTTGCCGAGGCGGTGCGCACGCCCGAGGTCGCCAAGCAGCTGCGCGACCTGGGGGCGGAGCCGGTGGCCAACACGCCGGACGTGTTCGCCCAGGAGATCAGGGACGACGTCGATAAGTGGCGCAAGGTGGTGAAGAGCACGGGCCTGAAGCTTGAATGAGCGGCAAAGCGCTTGCTGGCTAGAGCGCCTTGGTCCTCAGCTCGATCAGCTGTCTCTGGTCGCGCATGGAGGATTCGGAGCGGTTGAAGACGGGCGCCGTCCTGGGCTGATCGCCGGCCTGACTCTTGGGGGCGCCTGTCCGTCGCTTCGCCGTTGCCGCGGCCGTTGACGCCATTTTTCGTGCACTTGCCTGGGCGATGCGGCGGAAAGTGGCCATCACCGTGCGCTGGTCGTCGTCGAAGTCGCCATGGTGGGTGGCGCTGGAGGCCGAGAGTGAATCCCCGGGCTCGGTGTTGGGCGCCATCACCAGGTCCACGCCCAGCTTTTGCATGAGGTTCCGATCGATGAAGCGCTCCATGCCCAGGATGGGGCGGCCGTCGCGAAACAGGGGAATGCGCGCCTGGTCCTCGAAGGCATTGGAGACCAGGTACAGCAACGACTTGTTGTAGATGCGGCCGCAGTTGTCGTCCTGCTCGGCCTTGTCGGTCAGGGCGAAGATGGCCATGTGTTCGATCTTCTTGTCCTTCAGCGCCGGCACGTAGTGCTGGCTGAACAGCTCGACCCGGCAGGCCGGCGCCCACAAGGTGCAGCTCTTGACGGGGATGCCTCGCGCACCAAGCAGGCCCACCAGCGGCGCCAGCAGGATGGAGCCGGCACTGTGGCCCACCATATGCACTTCCAGTGCGGGCAGGCTTTTGCGCAGGGCCTGAAGCAGGTCTGCCACCTGCTCGGCGGCGCCGCCCTTGTCGCTGGCCGACAGGGCATTGTGCTTCATCTCGCTCCAGGCGGATTTGCCGGTGAGCGTGCGCGCCAGGGGTTCCAGGGCATCGTCCAGTCGGTCCAGCATGAAGTCCTTGGCGGCATCGAGCGCGCCTTCGGGCTTGCGGCGGCTGATGGCATCGCGCAGGATGTTGGTGATGGTGGTCCAATAGTCGGAGTGCCAGATGAAGGCCAGCGGGTAGACCTCGCCCGCCAAGAGCGTGGGCCGGTATTCGGCCAGACGCTGCACGGCGGCCTGCTCGCCCACTAGGCCGCCGTGGGCGTACAGCAGTATCCGCGGCACTCCCCAGCCTTCGGTGACGCGTGGAATATCTTCGCCGAAAACGCGCCGCAGCTCTTCGGGCGTACTGCCGTAGTCGCCGCCGGCCTTGAGCACGCCGTTGTTGCCTACGCTGACGATGTGCGGCCGCAGGTCGGCGTAGGAGTAGCTGGCGGACTGCGCGGCGGTGCTGGCGTGCACCGCCGCAGTGGATTCGGCCCGCCGCAGCGTCACCGGCGCGCCCAGGCGGGCCACCCAAACGTCGGTGCCGTTCTCCAGCCAGTCGTCGTAGCTCAGCAGGCCGAAGCCGCCGTGGCCCCAGTCCGGGCCCCAGGAGTTCTGGATCCAGAAGCCACGCTCGTCGTAGGCGACGATGGCGAATGCATGCCCGCCCAGAACGGCTGAAGACTGCGTGATCACGCCGTCCGCGCCCACGCGGGACCAGCCGTCGTGGACGGTGCAGGTGGCGTATAGCGCGCCCACCTCGGCAATGGCCGAATGCATGGCCACCAGGTCCTTGTGATTGACCCGGAAGTAGGCGCCCAGCGGGCGGCGCAGCGCGTCGGCCACGCGTTCGTCGTTCAGGCCGCCATCGCTGGCTGTACTGCGCGAGGACGGCTTTGCGGCCTTGGCGGTTTTCCTGACCATCTTGGCCGTGTTGCTGGGATAGAGCGATTCGGCGCAGACGCCGTGCTTGTGCCAGCCCTTCATCGCGCCGCGCGCGCTGGAGCCCGAATAGTCCTCGCCCGGCCATTCGTCATAGCGCCTGGCCAGGTCATACATCATGCGCGGGCTTACTGGCGTGGCATCGGGTACCACGCGCCGGCGCAACAGCAGGTAGTGCGCCACCGTGGCCAGGCCATAGCCGGTGCACGCCCCCTCGGCGCCCTGGTCGAGTATGGGTACCTTGCAGTCCAGGTAGTCGCCCAGCGATACGTGCGTGGGCACCTCGATCAGCGTGGGGATATACATCTGGTCGCGAAAATCCAGCGTATCTGGCCGGGCGTCGAGCCGTCGGGCGGGCGCGGCGCCTGTACCCTTGCCCTTTGCCAGGCCACGGCGGGGCGTGCCGCTGGTCTTTGGCTCGGCTGCTAGGGTTTCTGCGATGTCCTCCCAGCCGCGCGGCAGCGCCTCTGCGGCGGGCTCCGCCGCTGGTTCGACTCTCCCAGCTTTGCGCCGGGTGGCTGCCTTGGCGGCAGGCCGCGCGGCCTGTGCTGGGCCGGCAGCCGGGTCGGGCAGGCTTGCGCGCAGAACTTCCAGCGCCAGGGCATGGAGGCGCCGCCGGTCGTCCGCGCCGTTCTGGCCGCCGTTGATGCGGCGCGTAATCTCGTCGAACCGGCCCGCGTCGGCCAGTGCATTGAGCCCATTGCGCTCCCAGAACAGGCCCGCAATCTGAAAGCCCACCTCCGGCTCGGCTGCCTGCTCGGGCCGGGCCAGCAGATCGAGTCCGAGCAATTTGCCGTAGCGTGCATAGTTGTCGCGGCCGGTGATCTGGATCGGCCCACGGCCCTTGAAGCGGCGGCCATCGCCCGGCTGCGTATTGCCAAGCCTGCGCGCCAAGTCTGCGGGCGGCTCGTAGCGCTTTTGTGCGGCGGTCGGGCCCCAGAGCTCTTCCAGAAACTGCAGTTCGCCAGACTCGTGGCCCAGCTGTGCCACGAAGGCCGCCGCGCGCTGCAGGCTGGTGTCGATCTGGTAAGCCTGCATTGCACGGTTCAGCGGCTCCAGGCACTGGGCCCGGCGCCGCTGGGACGCGTGGCGCATGATTTGCGCGAGTTGAAGGTCGGTCAGCATCACGGACTCCTCCCCAACCCCTTTTCGACAGATGGGTTGTCCGGCTATGCTAGCCGGATGCGTGTGTGCCGTATATATCCCCTATGGAGGATCCGCCCGGCCGAATGACTGAGTGCGGGCGGACTTGATTCTCATCCCTTGCGGCGAACCCCGAGGATACCCAGACTCGCAACCAGCAGCCCAAGCAGCCCGATTGCGGTCTCGCTCAACGTGGGCACTGGCTGCGCGGTGGTCCCGGTGGTGGTGCTTGCGGGTGCAGACTGCAAATACCAGTTGCCATCGCTTGCATCCCGAACCAGCGAATAGGTATATCCATTTTTGGTGAAAGGGGCCATCTGGAATGCGCCGGCTGCCGATGCCGCGGAGCCCCCCGTCACCTGTATCACCAAGATGCCCTTGCCCGTCGTCGCGCCGCCGGTATTCACCGAGTTGGCGACGAATGTCACCGGAGTAGACCCCAGGGTGGTGGAGCCCACGGTCATGGCATTGGCGGTCTGGGCGCTCAGGTCCGCGGTCAGCTGCAGGGTGCCGCCGTTGGCAGCGAAGGCGCTGGTGGTGCTCACGGTATTGGCGGGCACTACCACCAGGGTTGCGCTGGAGCCGATATTGACCAAGCCGGGGCCGGAGACGTTTGCGGCGAGTGTGGTGGTTCCGTCGGTTAGATTGATCGCGCCATTGTTGGTGAATGTGGCACTGGTGCTGGTAATCGTGCTGCTCGAAATATCCACAACCCCGCTGGCATTATTGATGAATGTTGCGGCACCCAGATCCACCGTGCCGGTCAGCTGGATGTTGCCAGAGTTGGTGATGGATGAAGTGCCATTCAAGCCCGAAGTCTGGGTGTCGGTGCAGCCTACGGCGGCCGAGCAGTCGCCAACAATCATGGTGGCTCCATTGGCTACGGTTATGGTGGCATCGCTCGCATTGCTGCCATAAATCTTGGTGGTGCCGCCATTCAGCGCAATGGTGGCGCCTTCAGCTTCGCTATGAATGATGGACAGTTCGCTCGAGTCATTGTTGGTGATCGAGGCATTCTTTGCGCTGTTGCCGTCAATGATGGCGGTGCTGCCGCCGCTGTTGGTGATGGTTGCCCCATCAGCCGAGTTGCGAGTCAAGTACAGGGTGGATGCACCGTCATTGCTCAAGATTGCGCCGTCGGCATTGTTGGCGGTGAGGTAGGCTGCACCTCCATTGGTGGTGGTGATCGTGGCGCCGACCGCATAGTTCTTGTATAGCGCAGAAATACCACCTGCACCATCAGTAGCAATGGTGACGGACGACGGCACCACGTTCCCTTCGTAGATGGTGATATTGGGTGCAGTGGTCGTGATGCTATAGCCATTCGGGGCACTTTCTCCAACATAGGAACCATTAATATTGTTTCCCGTGGCAGTGGAGCGCGGATCAACGAAGGTGTCGTTCGTGCCATTGGTGGCTACAAATGGGTCGTCGCTGCAATAGTGGTTATTCGGTGCTAGCCAGCTATTGGGAGTCGTGCAAGTGTAATTGCCCCCGGTTTGGCTGCTTTCCACAACCGTGTTGCCATAGCCGTCGGTTGCTGCAAAGGCCGGACTTGCCAGACCGCTGAATACCAAGGCGGCAAAAAGTGCCGTGCGGCGCATGTTGTAGGGTGAATGTTTTTTCATGAATTATCCAATTGTTGAATGGAGTTAATGAAAGTGAACTAATAATGCGCAATCGATATTTTTCTTGTAAAAATCATTTTCTATGATGTCAGGTTGGGTTCTGCTTGTTCAGAGCATTGTTGACATTTTTTGTTGTTGATGTGCGGTATTTTGTGGCTCATGATTTTGATTAATTATTCAATACTGGATATCTCGCGATTTGATTGAATAAAATATTTAATAAAATGATATTTTCCCATGATTAATAATGTTTGGTTATGTAGTGCATTGGTGATTTCCACTGCCTTTGCTTCCATGCGCCGGGCTGCGAGCAAGCAAATCCTTGGCCGCAAGGCGGCGCTTGCTCACGTGAATTGCAATCATCTATGCAGTGACGATCCATCGTTTGTCATTGGGCAGCACATGCTCTTTAATCCATCGCCAACCAGCACAGTCGCGGTCCGCGGCATAAATAAGGAGATGGAAAAAATGACAGCTACGTCGTCACTCGCTGTTTTGGGGGCTGCAATAGCCCTCATTGTTTTAATGATCGGCAAGCTCCGCGTTCACCCGTTTCTGGCGTTGATGAGTGCCAGTTTGCTGGTCGGCGTAGGCACCGGGATGGAGCCCACCGCCATCATTGCCGCCTTCGAAAAGGGCATGGGCGGCACATTGGGCTTCCTGGCCGGCATCATCGGCCTGGGCAGTATTCTGGGCAAGCTGCTGGAGGAGTCTGGCGGCGCAAGAAGGATCGCAACCACGCTGCTCGGAGCCCTGGGGCCCAAGAACGCTTCCTGGGCCATGATGCTCGTTGGGTTTATTGCCGGCATTCCGGTCTTCTTCGAGGTCGGTTTTGTGCTGCTGATCCCGCTGATTTACGTGGTGGCCCGCCAAACCCGGATCAACATGCTGTTCCTGGGCGTGCCGCTGGCCACTTCGCTGATGGTGGTGCATTGCATCTTGCCGCCGCACCCCGCGGCGACGGCGATCACCGGCATGCTCCATGCCGATATCGGCAAGGTGATCCTGTATGGGTTGATCGTTGGCCTGCCGACGGCCGTGATTTCCGGTCCGCTGTGGGTGAGGCTGTTTTGCAGCCGGATTCCGCCTGCGGCGCAACAGGCCTTCCTCGATGAACGCGAGACTGCGCAAGCAGGTGCGCAGGGCGAACCAGGCTTCATGATCACCATGGCGACGGTGCTGCTGCCGCTGGTGCTGATGGTGGGCAAGACCCTGGCGGCGACGGTTCTGGCGGCAGGCTCCGCCGCCCACCAGTGGGCCTCCTTTTTCGGCAATCCGCTGATCGCGCTGGCCCTGTCGGTGATCTTTGCATACTGGTCCCTGGGGCTGAACCGTGGCCGTACCCTGCCGCAACTGCTTGAGCTGACCAGCCGCAGCTTTCCCCCTCTGGCGGCAATCCTGCTGATCATCGGCGCCGGCGGCGCATTCAACGACATGCTGGTGGGCAGCGGTATCGGCAAGGCGCTGGCCGATGTCTTGAGCAACTCCCGGATCAACCTCATCGTGCTCGCATGGCTCATCGCCGGCCTGATGCACTTCGCCGTCGGATCGGCAACCGTGGCGATGATCAGCGCGGCCGGCATGGTGCTGCCGATGCTGGGTCAGAATCCCCAGTACAGCCGCGAGATTCTCGTGATTGCCATCGGTGCGGGCGCGATTGGCTGGACGCATATCACCGATTCGGCATTCTGGGTCGTCAAGGAGTATCTGGGGATCTCCTTGTCTGAAGCGCTGGCAAAGTTCTCGGGTGCAACGGTGGTTGCGTCGGTGACCGCGCTCGGGCTGGTTCTGCTGCTCGCCAGGTTTGTGTAGGCCAGGCGCATCGAGAGGTACAGGAGATGGAAATGATTCATGGAAAGACCATCGCACAATGGTGCGACAGCCACCCGCTGATCGCGGACTTGATCGGCCTTGAGGAGACTCGCTGGTTCAACCCGGCCATCGCACCTGCGCGCGAGGCGCTAGGCGATGTGGGCCTGGGCGCGGCCGATGTGGCCAGCGCGAGCGCCCGCCTGGCGCGGTTTGCGCCCTATCTGGCAAAGGTGTTCCCGCAGACCGCGGCCCAGCGCGGGATCATCGAGTCGGAAATCCTGCCGCTCCAACGGCTGCACAACGCGCTGGCGGTGGAGAAATCGCTCCAGCCTTTGGGCTCGCTGTGGCTGAAGGCCGACTGCAATCTGCCGATTTCCGGCTCGATCAAGGCCCGGGGCGGTATTCACGAGGTGCTCAAGCGGGCCGAAGACCTGGCGCTGGCTGCCGGGCTGCTCACCCTGGAGTCGGACTATTCCTGCCTGGACAGCAGCCAGGCGCGCGACTTTTTCGGCCAGCACAGGATCGCGGTGGGCTCGACGGGCAACCTGGGCCTGTCGATAGGCATCATGAGCGCCAAGCTCGGTTTCAAGGCCTCGGTGCATATGTCGGCGGATGCGCGGCAGTGGAAGAAGGACAAGCTGCGTGCCAGCGGCGTCGAAGTCGTGGAATATGCCAATGACTACAGCGTCGCGGTGGAGGAGGGGCGCCGCCAGGCGGCTTGCGATCCATCCTGCTACTTCGTCGACGATGAGAATTCGCCGCACCTGTTCCTGGGCTATGCCGTCGCCGCCGAACGCCTGGCGGTTCAGCTGCAGCAGGCAGGCATCGCGGTGAACGAGGATTCCCCCCTGTTTGTCTACCTGCCCTGCGGCGTGGGCGGCGGGCCCGGCGGCGTCGCCTTTGGCCTCAAGCTCGTCTTTGGCGATGCAGTGCACTGCATATTCGCCGAGCCCACCCATTCTCCATGCATGATGCTGGGCGTGTACACGGGCCTGCACGACGAGGTAAGCGTGAATGACTTCGGGATCGACAACATCACCGCGGCCGACGGCCTTGCCGTGGGGCGCCCGTCGGGTTTCGTCGGCAAGGCCATGCAGCGCCTGATCGATGGCTACTACACGGTTGCCGACAGTGAGCTTTATCGGTATCTTGCGCTGATCCATGAGCTGCAGGGGCTGCAGCTTGAGCCCTCGGCGGTGGCGGGCATCCCGGGAATCGGTCATGTACTGCGGGACCAGGACTATCTCGCACGCATCGCCATGACTCCTGCCCGCTTGCGGCAAGCCACGCACCTGGTCTGGGCCACCGGCGGCAGCATGGTTCCGCCCGCAGAGTATTCGGCGTATCTTGCCAAAGGGCGCTCGGCCGCGGGCAGCATGCGCTGACAAGCATCCAAAGGTAGCAAGATGACGATCCAGCCTAAACCGGCTCCTGGAACCAAGCTCAATGGAGCCCATCTGGCCAATCTGCATACCTTTTTGATAGCGGCCCGCTACCTGAGTTTTTCACGGGCCGCGAACGAGCTTTGCCTGACGCCCAGCGCGATCAGCCACCGCATCGCGCGCCTGGAGGATGCGCTGCAGCTCACGCTGTTCGACCGGCTGCCACGGCAGGTCCGGCTGACCGAGGATGGGGAGCGGATCTTCCTGATCATGCAAGAGACGATGGACGGACTCTCCGAAGCCTTGCAGGAGCGCAGCCGTACCACGATTGCCGGGCGCCTGGCGGTGTTCGTGCGGCCGTCGTTTGCCCAGTGTTGGCTGACCCCGCGCCTGGCGCAGTTTTGCGAGCGCTATCCCGAGGTACAGCTCGACATCCGGGTGGGGAATGAGCGGGTCGACTACCGCACCCGGCATATCGACCTGTTCCTCACCTACTCGAACGGCGATTTTCCCGGCCTGGCGAGCGAGAAGCTGATGCCCGAACGCATCGCGCCGGTCTGCAGCCCGGCCTATGCCAGCAAGCACGGGCTGTCCGCAGGCCTGCAGGCGCTTGCCTCATGCACGGCGCTCCATGATGTGCAGGCCTGGGAGGATGCCTCCTTCGATGCCGAGTGGAAGCTTTGGGCGCAGGCCGCAGGGGCCAGCGAGCACCTGCCTGAAAGATTGATCACCTTCGAGCGTTCGGATCTTTGCGTGGTGGCCGCCATCCATGATGCCGGCATCGCCATCGGCAGGGAGCAGCTGGTGCGGCACCGCATTGCCAACGGCGAGCTGGTGCTGCCCTTCGGCGGCTTCATCGATGCCCGCGAGCATGGCTACTACCTTGTGTATCCGCCCCGCACACCGCTGCCAAGGCGCCTGAGCGCCTTCACCGGCTGGCTGCACGAGTGCGCGGCCCAGGCCGGCGAGGCATGAACAGGGCGCGGGCCGGCACCAAGCCGTGCCCGGGCTGCCCGCGTTCTTGCCCTTGCTTGAACATGCATCGATGCCGAATTCAGGCCGTTGCGCCCATACGCTCTGCGGAGGCCTGGATTAGATTCAAAAAATATCAACTTAAATCATATTGCTTCATTTGATTGCAACTTTCAGAATTCTGCCCATGGCGTCCCACATCGCCAGAAGGCAGAAAAAATGGATAGCACAACACCCACGAAGCAGAGACAGCTCACGGTCCGGATTGCCCGCGGGGTAGCGGATGGGAGTTTCTCCACCTACTCGGTTCCCTGGCGCGAGAACCAGACGGTTCTGGACGTCGTGACCGAGGTCCAGCGCACGCAGGAGCCCAGCCTCTCCTACCGCTTCGCCTGCCGGGTCGGCGTCTGCGGATCGTGCGCGATGACGGTCAACGGCAAGCCGCGCTGGACCTGCCGCACCCATGTGAGTCGGGTCGAGGAGGGGGGCGTGATCGTGATCGAGCCGCTGCGCAACATGCCGCGCATCAAGGATTTGGTCGTCGACATGCGCGAGTTCTTCCAGAAGTGGCGGCGCGCGGGCAACACCTTCGTCGGCACCGCCACGCGCAACGATCCGCCGGCGCTGGTCTCGCCCCAGAGCAAGAAGCGCAAGCTCGCCGACGCGGCCATCGAATGCATCAACTGCGGCGTGTGCTACGCAGCCTGCGACGTGGTGTCCTGGGACAAGGAGTACCTCGGGCCCGCCGCCCTCAACAGGGCGTGGACGCTGTTCAACGACGAGCGCCACGCCGATCCCAAGGACGTGCTGCGCAAGGCCACTTCCGGCAGCGGCTGCAATTCCTGCCACACCCAGGGCAGCTGCATGCAGCACTGCCCGGTCAGCCTCAGTCCCACGGGCAGCATCGCCGGATTGAAGCGCAATTCCATCCTGAGCCTGCTCAAGGGGGACTGACATGGAAGCTCGCCTCTTTGCGCTCCAGCGCCTCACGGCAATGGTGATGGCCCCCTTCGTCCTGGTGCACGTCGGGCTCATTCTCTACGCGGTGCGTGGCGGACTGACCGCGGCAGAGATCCTCGCGCGCACCCAGGGCAACTGGTTCTGGATCTTCTTCTACGGCCTGTTCGTGCTGAGCGTGGCCATCCACGTGCCCATAGGCATCCGCAGCATCCTGATCGAATGGCTGCGGCTTGGCCGGGCGGCCGCCTCCGCCGTCGGCTTGGTGTTCGGCGTGGCGCTTCTCATCCTGGGCCTGCGCGCGGTCGCGGCAGTGGGAGGGCTCGCGCAATGAAGTCCGCGCGCAACCACCAGGCCTACTGGGCCTTCCTGGGGCACCGCCTCTCCGGCCTCGCATTGGCGCTGTTCCTGCCCGCGCACTTCTACGTGCTCGCGCTGGCGCTGGAGCAGGCCCGGCTCGATGGCTTCCTGAAGCTCGCCGAGATGCCGGCGATGAAGTTCGGCGAATGGGGCCTGGTGCTGCTGCTCACGCTGCACATGTTTTTCGGCCTGCGCCTGCTGGCGCTCGAACTGCTGCCGTGGAGTTCGACGCGCAACGCGCGCATCGCGTGGATCGGATGGGGTTTCGCCGCGTCGATGGCGATCGGCCTGGTTTTCATTGCGGGAGTGATCTGATATGCAGATCGACAATCACAAGACAGACATCCTGGTGCTCGGCACCGGCGGCGCCGGCCTGTTCGCGGCCCTGCACGCCAAGAAGGCCAACCCCTTGCTGCGGGTGACCGTGACCGTCAAGGGCCTGCTCGGCAAGTGCGGCTGCACCCGCATGGTCCAGGGCGGCTACAACGTCGCCCTGGCCGCGGGCGACTCGGTGGAGCGCCACTTCATGGACACCATCGAGGGCGGCAAGTGGCTGCCGCGCCAGGATCTGGCCTGGCGGCTGGTCGAAGGCGCGGTCGAGCGGGTGCGGGAGCTGGAAAACGAGATCGGCTGCTTCTTCGACCGCAACCCCGATGGCTCGCTGCACTCGAAAGCCTTTGCCGGCCAAAGCTTCGACCGCACGGTGCATAAGGCCGACCTGACCGGCATCGAGATCATCAACCGCCTGATGGAGCAGGTGCGGGCGCTGGATGTCGAGGAGCTCGAAGAGCACCGCGCCATCGAGTTGATTCCCGCGGCCGACGGCTCGGGCATCGCCGGCGTGCTGTTCATCGACATGCGCACCGGTACCTACCGGTTCATCCAGGCCAAGGCGGTGTTGCTCGCCACCGGCGCCGGCCCCACGATGTACCGCTACCACACGCCCTCGGGCGACAAGACCTGCGACGGCCTGGCAATGGCGCTGCGCTACGGCCTGAAGCTGCGCGACATGGAGATGGTGCAGTTCCATCCGACCGGCCTGCTCGGCGGCCCGGACACCCGGATGACGGGTACGGTGCTCGAAGAAGGGCTGCGCGGGGCCGGGGGCTACCTGCTCAATGGCGCCGGCGAGCGCTTCATGGCCAACTACGACAAGCGCGGCGAGCGCGCCACGCGCGACGTGGTCAGCCGCGGCATCTACGCGGAGATGCGCGCCGGCCGCACCGGACCGATGGGCGGGGTCTACATCCAGATGAGCCACCTGGGCCCGGAGAAAGTCGCCAAGACCTTTCCCGGCATGGTCAACCGCTGCAAGGACTGCGGCTTCGATCTGGCGGGCGGCAGGGTCGAGGTGGTGCCGACGGCGCATTACCTGATGGGCGGTGTTGAGTTCAACGTCGATGGCTCGACCGCATCGCCAGGCCTCTTCGCGGCCGGCGAGGACTGTGGCGGCGTGCACGGCGCCAACCGCCTGGGGGGCAACGGCGTGGCCAACTCCACCGTGTTTGGCGGGATTGCCGGAGATTCGATGGCCGCCTACGTCGCGAAGGAGGGCCGTTGGCGCGACCCGGACCAGCGGATCATCACGCGCGGCATCGAGCGCGCCGAATACCCGTTCGCCAAGGCGCCTGGGCGCATCCACGAGCTGCGCGACGCGCTGGCCCAAACCATGTGGGATGACGTGGGCGTGCTGCGCCGCCGTGAGGCGATGGAGCATGGGCTGCAGGCCGTCGCCGGCCACCGCGCCGCGCTGCGCGAGATCGGCGTCGCCGATGGCGACCGGCGCTTCAACCTCACCTGGCACGACTGGCTCAACCTCGAAAGCCTGGTCGACATCTCCAAGGTCATCACCGTCTCGGCGCTGGCGCGCGAGAACAGCCGCGGCGCGCATTTCCGCGAAGACTTCCCGGAGCCCGGGGAGCTGCACACCAGCTGCTACACGCGTGTGAGCGCACCGGATGGCGAAGTGCAGCTGGAGATGGTTCCGGTTTCCTTCGACATCGTGAAGCCCGGCGAATCGCTCATCGAAGGCGAAGCCGGCATCCCCCAGAACTGAGGCCTGTCCCACCATGAAGATTCCCATCCAGAAAGTTGAAGAGGCGGCGCTGGAGATCATGCGCCGCGCCGCGATCGAGATCCCTACCGACTACAAGCAAGGCATCCAGGAGCTGCAGAAAAAGGAAACCGGCAAGCTGCCGCGCTTCGTGATCCATGCCATGGTCGACAACTGGGAGGCCGCCGACCAGGATCGGCGCCCCATGTGCGCCGACACCGGCCTGCCGCGCTACTACGTCAAGGTCGGCAACAACGCCTTGGTCGAGAACGGCTTCGTCGCTGTGGAACGCGCGCTGCGCCACGCAACGGCAGAAGCCACGGTCACCATCCCGCTGCGCCCCAATCGGGTGCATCCGCTGTGGCGCACCGACCACAACAACAACGTCGGCCTCAACGCGCCCGAGGTCGAATGGTCCTTCGAGCCCGATGCCGACTGGATCGACATCACCACCGTGCACAAGGGCGGCCTGTTCGGCACCGACTACCGCATGCTGTTCCCGGGCGACGGCATCGACGGCATCAAGCGTTTCGTGCTCGACACGCTGATCGCCTTCGGCAAGCGCGGCCTGGCCTGCCAGCCGGCCATCGTCGGCATCGGCCTGGGCGGCTCCAAGGACACTTGCATGCAGCTGGGCAAGCAGGCCGCCTGCCTGCGCACCGTGGGCGAGCGCAACCCCGACCCCAAGGTGGCCGAGCTGGAGCTGGAGCTGATGCAGCTGGGCAACTCCATCGGCATGGGCGCGATGGGCTTCGTGGGCTCCGGCATGGTGGTGGACTGCCATATCGAGTGCGGCTACACGCACACCGGCGGCATGCCCATCAGCCTGCATACCTTCTGCCTGTCTTCGCGCCGCGCCACCGCGCGGATCCATGCCAACGGGGCCATCGAGTACCGCACCGATCCCCGGTGGTTCACCCCCTACATGCGCCGGGAGACGGTCGAATGGTAAGCAGCGACAACAACAGCGACGGCATCAAGGTGTTCCACCTCGACCTGCCCGCCAAGCGCGAGGACATTGCCAGGCTCGAACTGGGCTCGGCCGTCTACCTCAATGGCGTGGTCTATACGGCCCGCGAGGGCGTCTATGGGAAGGTGCTGGACCAGGGGCTGCCGCTGCCGGTGGACCTGCGCTCCATCAGCAACGTCAACTTCCACTGCTCGCCGGCCGCGGCGCCGGATGGCCGGGGCGGCTACAAGGTGGGCGCGGTCACCGCCACTGCGTCGTTCCGCTTCTCCAAGTGGATCCCGCGCTGGCTGGAGCAGACCGACTGCCGCATCCTGATCGGCAAGGGCGGCATGCCGGCCGACGACTACCAGCGGGTGCTGGCGCCGGGCGGCGCGATCTACCTGACGACCGTGGGCTACGGCACCGGCGCCTTGCTGGGCCGGGGCATCAAGCGCGTGCGCGCGGTGCACTGGCTGGACGAGCTCGGTATTGCCCAGGCCATGTGGCTGTTCGACGTCGAGAACTTCGGCCCGTTCATTGTGGAAAGCGACCTGGAAGGCAACTCGCTCTTCGCGCAGCATGCCGAGACCATCAATGCGGGCATCGAAAAGCTGTACGCAGGACTCAAGCCGCCCGCGCTGCACCGCTATGGCGAAACCGACAACCGCAAGGACGAGGTGATGTAGGTGCAAGCCGGCGCCAGCACCTGCACAACCGAGGAGACATGCCAATGATCATCGACTTTAGGCTCAGGCCGCCGGTGGGCGGATTCCTGGACACGCTGATGTACGCGGCCGGCGAACGCCGCGACGGCTTCACCCGCACCGTGGGCTTCGAGCC
The DNA here is from genome assembly GCF_057808605.1 of Comamonas sp. FG99. Classification (NCBI taxonomy): domain Bacteria; kingdom Pseudomonadati; phylum Pseudomonadota; class Betaproteobacteria; order Burkholderiales; family Comamonadaceae; genus Comamonas; species Comamonas sp. FG99. Next base: position 125,548 of record NZ_JBMDII010000002.1, on the reverse strand, counting down.
CTCGCCGGCGGCGCAGCAGCAATCGATGGAGCTGCTGCTGCGCGAGATGGACGCCGCGAAGATCGACCGCGGCGTGGTCGTGGGCCGGCTGGCCGGGGTGCTCGGGAGCGTGCCCAACGAAGACGTGCGCGGCATCGTGGCGGCGCACCCGGGCCGCTTCATCGGCGCGGCCTCGATCGATCCGACCGACCGGCGCAAGGCCTGCCAGACCATCAACCAGGCGATCGAGGACGGATTCAGGCTGATCAACATCGAGCCGGGTTCCTACCCGGTGCCGATGCATGCGGACGACCGGCGCCTGTACCCCATCTACGGCCACTGCGAGGACATCGGCGTGCCGGTGATCATGATGGTCGGTGGCACGGCGGGCCCGGATCTGAGCTACTCGGATCCGATTCGCACCGATCGGGTCCTCACGGACTTCCCGAAGCTGAACGTCGTCGTCGCGCACGGCGGCTGGCCCTGGGTCAACGAGATCCTGCACCTGGGCTTTCGGCGGCAGAACCTCTGGCTCTCGCCGGACATGTACTTCTCGCGCATGCCCGGCTGGCAGGAGTACGTGAAGGCGGCCGACGGTTTTCTCTCGGACCGCATGCTCTATGCCAGCTCCTTCCCGTTCTGTCCGGTGCGGGGCTACAAGGAATGGTTCGAGCAGCTGCCGATCAGCGCTGAAAACCTGAGGAAGGTCATGGGAGGCAATGCGCAAAGACTGCTGGGCATCTAGGCGAAGAGGCTACATTTCCTCTCCAATGACTTTCAAGAAGGCAAGCCTCGCATGATGGACATCCGGACGCTGTATACGCTGATAGCGATTGCCGATTGCGGCAGCTTTGCCGAAGCCGGCAACCGGATCGGCTTGTCGCTTTCCGCGGTCAGCATGCAGGTGCGCGCCCTCGAAGAAGAGCTGGAGATCACGATCTTCGATAGAAGCCGCCGCCCGCCGGTGCTCACCGATGCGGGCCTGGCGCTGGTGCATAGGGCGCGGGATCTGATCACGCACTGGGAGAGCATGAGCGCCTCGCTCAAGCGCGGCACCGCGGCCGGCCTGCTCAAGCTGGGCAGCGTGCACACCTGCGCATCGGGCGTGCTGCCGCTGGCGCTGCGCCACCTGCAAAGGCAAGGCCACGGGCTGGAGGTGCATGTCACGACCGGGCTGACGCACGATCTGGAGCGCGCGGTCTGCCACCGGCAGCTGGACGTGGCGATCGTGACCGAGCCGGACTTGCTCCGGTCGGACCTGGATTTCCTGCCCTTCGTCGAGGAGGAGCTGGTCGTCATCGCGCATCGCTCGGTCAAGGGCGGCAGCGACCAGGAGGTGCTGGAGCAGACGCCGTACGTCCGCTTCAACCGCTCGGCTCGCGTGGGGCATCTGGTGCAGGAGGAGATGGTGCGCCGGCAGATCACGGTGCGCTCGACCATGGAAATCGACAACCTGGAAGGCGTCATCGCCATGGTCGCCAACGGCCTGGGTGCATCCGTCGTGCCGGCCCGCGGGGTGAGGAATGAATTCCCTGCGACGATCCGCGTCATCCCGTTCGGCTCGCCGACCGTGACGCGCCGCCTGGGCATTCTGGTGCCCAGGGAGAACCCCAGGGCGCATCTGTCGCGGCTGTTGCTGCAGGCGCTGCAGGCCGTGTGCGCCGACAAGGGCGAGCCCATGAAGAACAGCGCCTCGGGCTGACAGCCCGCCACGTTCCGCAACCCCAAAAAAGGAATCAGGCCGCAGAGCCTGAGGGACGTCTGTTGCCCGACTGCAGGCCATGAGGCCTGCATTGGCGGGCGCCACCATCCACGAACCGAAGGAGACAGTTTTGAAAGATGCAAACCCACGATCCGATACCCGCCGCGTGTTCCGCCGCGTGTTCTGCCACATGCTCCACCGCCTATTGGCACAGGCGCTTGCGTGCAGCCTGCTGCTTGCGCCGTTTTTCACCACTTCCGCCCACGCGGACTGGCCCTCGGACAAGGTCATCCGCATCATCGTTCCCTTTGCGGCCGGCGGTGCGACCGACCTGCTGGGCCGCGCCCTGGCGGCGGAACTCGGCAAGGGCCTGAAGCAAGGCGTGATCGTCGAGAACCGCGCCGGCGCGGGCGGCAGCCTCGGTGCCCAGGCCGTGGCCGCTGCGCCCGCCGACGGCTATACCTTGCTGCTGGCCTCGGGCAGCATGTTCACCGTCAACCAGTTCATCTATGGCAAGCTGCCGTATTCGCTGGAGAATTTCAGCCCGGTCGGCAAGGTCGCCAGCGGGCCCATGGTGGTCACGGTCAATGCCGGGCTGCCGGTGAAAACCACCCGCGAGCTGATCGCCTACGCCAAGGAGCATCCGGGAAAGCTCAGCTTTTCCTCGGCCGGCGTCGGCAGCCAGACCCATATTGCGGGCGAGGCGTTTGCCGATGCCGCGGGGATTGCGCTGGTGCACGTGCCCTACAAGGGCGAGGGGCCCGCCTATGCCGACCTCATGGCGGGTGTCGTCGAAGTCGCGGTGGCCAACATCAATGCCATTTCTCCTTTGCTCAAGGGCGGGCGCCTGCGGGCGCTGTCGGTCACGGGCAAGGAGCGCTCGCCCTTGCTGCCCCATGTTCCGACTACGGCGGAAGACGGCCTGCCCGGCTTTGAGTACACCGGCTGGTTTGCATTGATGGCTCCGGCGGGAACGCCCAGGCCGGCCATGGACAGGCTGCTGGCCGAGCTCAAGTCGGCGCTCGCGCAGCCGGGCATGCAGCGCTACCTGGAGGAGCAGGGCATGTACCCGACCATCGTGCCGGCCGCGGCGCTCAAGGACGAGATCGCCAGGGAGTCGGTCACGTGGAAGGCCCTGGTGGAGAAAAAGAAGATCAGTGCGAATTGAAGCCATGCCCATCGAATCCGCCGCGCTTGCCGCGCCCGTCATCTTCGTTGCCTACGCGGTATTCGGCATGACGGGGTTCGGCGCCGCCATGGTTGCCATGCCGGCGCTGGTGCAGTTCATGCCGCTGCAGTTCGCGGTGCCGCTGGTCGTGCTGTTTGACCTGGTCTGCACCTCTTTGGTTGGCGGGCGCAACCGCCGCCAGGTATCCCGGCCGGAGCTCAAGCGGCTGTTTCCGGGCCTGTTGCTCGGCATCGGCCTGGGCGCCACCTTGCTCAGCACCGCGGGCGCACGGTGGCCGCTGATCGGGCTCGGCTGCTTCGTGCTGCTGGTCTGCGCCAGGGGGCTGCGCGGCGGGCAGTCCGGCCCGGCCGCCGCGCTGGCGGGGTGGTGGGCATTTCCATTCAGCGTCTTCGGCGGGATATTCAGCGCGCTGTTCGGCACGGGCGGGCCGATCTACACCATCTATCTCGCGCGCAGGCTGGCCGCGCCAGACGAATTCCGCGCCACCATCTCGGTCGTCATCCTGCTGAGCGGGGCCATCCGGGCTATCGCATTCGGCGCGGCCGGCCTGTATGCGCAAGCCGCCATCCTTCAGGTCGCCGCGCTCTTGCTGCCGGTTGCGCTGGCCGGGCTGCTGGCGGGCTCCAGGCTCAGGGCGCGCGTCTCGGCGCAGCTTCTGCGGCGCGCCATCCTGGTGCTGCTGGCTGTCGCCGGTGCCGGCGCCATCTACCGCGGATGGGTGTCGCCGCCGTGATCCGCAAGGGGCCGCGCCGGCGCTACTTGATCTCCAGCCCCGCCTTGGCCACCAGATCGGCATAGACGGCGTAGCCATCACTGATGTAGCGCTCGGTTTCCGCTGGCGACAGCACATGGGGGATGCCGCCGAAGCTGGCGTTTCCGGCGATCCACTTGGGATCGCGGGCCACTTGCTGGAGGGCGGATGCCCACTTGGCGACGGCCTCGGGATTCATCCCGGGCGGCCCGAACAGCCCGCTCCAGCCGATGACGGCCTCCAGCTGCGGAAAGCCCGATTCGCGCGCCGTGGGTATGCCGGGAAACTGCGCAAGGCGCTGCGGCGTGGTCGTCATCAGCGCCCGCAGCTTGCCGCCCGCGAGCAGCCCGGTCATCGAGCTCAGGTTGTTGCAGGCGAAGTCGACGTCCTTGGCCAGCACGGCAAGGGCGACCTCGTTGCCCCCTTTGTAGGGAATATTCACGGCCGCATCCGGCTTCAGGCCCAGATTGCTGAGCAGCAGCTGGGGCGCGAGATTCTGCACCGTGGCGAGGCCCGAATGGCTGTAGGTGAGCTTGCCGGGCTGCGCCTTGAGCGCCTCCGTCAGGTCGTGGAGGCTCTTGTAGCCGCTGTCCGGGTGGACCACGCAGATCACCGGGTTCAGCTCCAGGATTCCAATGAAGCTGAAGTCCTTCCAGCCATACGGCGTTGTCTTGGGCTGCAGCGCGGGCAGCAGCACCTGCGAGCCGATCCGGCCGACCAGCAGGGTATAGCCGTCCGGCGCCGCGTTCTTCACCGCAGCGGAGCCGATCGCGCCGTTGGCGCCCGCCTTGTTGATGACCACGAGCGATTGCCCGAGGATGCCTTGCGCGGCTGCCGACAGATTGCGGGCCGCCATGTCCGCGTCGCCCCCCACGCTGAAGGGAACCACCAGCTGGATGGGCTTGCTGGGGTAGCCTTGCGCACTGGCAAGGCCTGAAACCGCGGCCAGCACGCAGACCGCGGCGCGCGCGGCTGCTGCCGGGCGCATGCCGGAAAGCTTGATCATGGGGCGTCTCCTGTAGTTCTACAAAAAAATGGAACTTGCCTGGGCCCGGTTCAGCTGCATCAATGGCCGCTTGCCGATGGGCCCAAGGTGCCGAAAACGGGGGCGGGCTCGCCCGCCAGCGCGACATTGATGCAGGCCGGCAGCCCGCTGCTTGCCGCGCGGCCGAGCGCCGCGGCGAGGGTGCCGGCGCTGTGGGCGCTCTCGCCGTGGCCGCCCAGTGCCGACACCACATCGTGGTAGCGCGCCGCCGCCGACAATTCGCAGCCGATCAGCCGCCCGGGCCCGTAGCTGCGCAGCTGGATCAGATGCTCCGCATTCCAGCGCAGGTCGTTCCCGATCACCGCGATGAACGCTGCCTGCTCGCGCGCGGCCGTGTCGAACTCCATCATGTGAAAGCCGGCGGTGCCGTCGCCCATGAGGGCCACCACCGTCGCCTGCGGCCGCGCGATCTTCGCGGCGATCGCATAGCAGATGCCGGCGCCAATCGCGCCGGACATTCCGTTGATGATGCGCACCGGCGCCTGGCAGAATGCCTGCGCCCATTGGCCGAACTCGCCGCCGTCGCAGACCAGGATCGGCTCGTGCGCGCGCGCCAGAAATGCCTGCACCGTCTCGCACAGCGCCCGTGGGCCGAGAGCCTCGCCGGCGGGCTGGGCGGCGCCTTGCGTCGCGCGGGCCTGGAGCGCCTCGTCCACCCGCGCCCGCCAGGATGCGCGTTCGCCGGGCTGTGGCGTGGCCGGCAGCGCACCCAGCAGCGCACCCGGCTCGGCCTGGATGGCAAGTGCCAGGCGCTCGCCCAGCAGGCGCCGGGCGCGCTCCAGCATGGCGGCATCCGGGTCCACCACCGCGACCTGCGCGCTTGGCCCGATGGCCGCCGCCTGGCCGAACCCGAGTGTGAAATCGAGGCATTTGCCGGCCAGCAGGATCAAATCCGCCTGGGGCATCAAGGCCGCCAGGGTGCCAAGCGACGGGTCCTTGAGGCCCCGCGGGCTTTCCATCGCAACGATGCGCAGCCCCAGCGATGCTTCAAGTTTCCTGTAGCTCTCGCGCAGGGGGGCGCGCGCAGCGCTGGGGCCGGCCAGCACCAGGGGGCGGGCGGATTGCGCGAGCAGCGCGGCCAGCTGCCGTAGCTGGCCCTGGTCCACGGTTGTGGATGGGGTTGGCGGCGCGGCTGTGTCCGGCAGCGCGCCTTGCCCGGTTTCGGCGGTCAGCAGGTCGGCGGGGAGCGCCAGGTGGACCGGTCCGCGGCGCGGAGCAAGGGCCAGGTCCATCGCCCGGGTGATGCAGGCGTGCAGCTCCTGCACCGCCAGGGGCCGCAGCGACAGCTTCGTCAGCGGGCGGGTGATGCTGGTCTGGTCCAGCTCCTGGAAAGCGCCCGAGCCGTCTTCAGCCACCGGGGAGTCGCCCGAGATGAGCAGCACCGGGCTCTCGGCCTGCGCCGCCGAATACAGCGGCGCGATGCCGTTGGCGATGCCCGGCGCCGCGGTGAGCATCGCAACGCCAAGCTCGCCCGTCACCTGCGCCCAGGCGTCGGCCATGAAGACGGCGGCCGCCTCATGCCGCACATGGACGATGCGCATGCCCGCGTCCAGGCATGCGTCGTACAGCGGCATGATCTGGTTGCCCGACAGGCTGAAGATTGTTCTGACGCCGCGCTGCTGCAGCGCGCGGATGATCAACTGAGAACCAAGCACATATGCCTCCGCTCGTATGCCTGCGCAGTGGGCGCGCCGGGCATATTCAGCTTATCGCCACTTCCCCAATGTTTGCTTGATGATTTCTGAAGTTGAGCGGCGGCGGCAAGGCCCTATGCCTGCGCATCCGTGTTGCGCAACACCCGCTCGAGAATGCGCTGTTCCAGCGCGGCAAAGGCCGCATCGCCCAGCGACCGGGGGCGGGGCAGGTCGATGGCCAGGTCCAGTGCGATCCGGCCCGCCTCGATCAGCACGACGCGGTCGGCCAGCGCCACGGCTTCGTGCACGTCGTGCGTGACCAGCAGCGCGGTGAAGCGGTGGCGCCGCCACAGCTGCTCTATGAGCCGGTGCATCTCGATGCGGGTGAGCGCGTCGAGCGCGCCCAGCGGTTCGTCGAGCAGCAGCAGGCGCGGCTGGTGCACCAGCGCGCGCGCCAGGGCCACGCGCTGGCGCTGCCCGCCGGACAGGCGCGCGGGCCACTCCCCGGCGCGCTCGGCCAGCCCCACCTGGGCCAGCATTTGCCTGCCCAGCTCGTCGCGCTCGCGCCCGCCCTGGCTTGTGGGCAAGCCCAGCGTCACATTGCCGAGCACGCTCTTCCAGGGCAGCAGGCGTGCCTCCTGGAACATGATGCGCGTGTCGGCATGCAGCCCATGGATTTCATGGCCGTCGACGGCCAGGCTGCCTGAAGAGGCCTGCTCCAGCCCGGCGACCAGCCGCAGCAGCGTGCTTTTGCCGCAGCCGCTGCGCCCGACGATGGCGACGAATTCGCCGGGCGCGATCTGCAGCCGCAGCTGGCGCAGGACTTCGCGCGGGCCGTATTGCTTGCTCAGCTGGCGGGCCTGCAGCGCGACGCCGGCAGGGATGCGTTCGGGAGCATTCATGTTGCTTCTCGCTTTGTGCTTCTTACTGGTAGCCCGGGTGCCAGCGCAGCCACCAGCGCTCCAGCCCGCGCGCCGACAGGTCGGCCAGCTTGCCCAGCAACGCATACAGCAAGATGCCGACCAGCACCACGTCGGTCTGCAGGAACTCGCGCGCGTTCATCGTCAGGTAGCCGATGCCCGATTGCGCCGAGATGGTTTCGGCCACGATCAGGATCACCCACATCAGCCCGAGCGAAAAGCGCAGGCCGACCAGGATGGAGGGCAGCGCCCCGGGCAGGATCACCTGCCAATACAGCTGCCAGCGCGTGAGGCCGTAGGTGCGGCCCATCTCCACCAGCTGCGGGTCGACGCCGCGGATGCCGTGGAAGGTGTTGAGGTAGATCGGGAAGAACACCGACACGGCGATCAGGAACAGCTTGGCCGACTCGTCGATGCCGAACCACAGGATCACCAGCGGAATCAGCGCCAGCGCCGGGATGTTGCGCACCATCTGGATGCTCGAGTCCAGCAGCGTCTCGAACAGCCGCAGCGAGCCGGTCAGCAGGCCCAGCAGCAGCCCCAGGCCGCCGCCGATCGCCAGCCCGAGCAGCGCGCGCCAGGCGCTGATGCGCACATGGGTCCACAGTTCGCCCGAGACGGCAAGCTGCCAAGCGGCGCGCACCACCTCGACCGGCGCGGGCAGCACGCGGGTGGACAGCCAGCCCAGCGACGATGCGGCCTGCCACAGCACGAGCAGCGCCATGGGCAGCAGCCAGGGCGCGAGCCACGGCAGCAGGCCGGCGGCCCATGCGCGCAGCGCGGCGGATGCGGGGCGCGCTGCCGCCTGCGCGGCAGGCAGGGACTGGGCTTGCTGGCTCATGGCGCAAGCTCCACCAGGCGCGAGGGCGCGTCCACATTCGCCACCACCTCGCCCAGCGGACCGCTCAGCCCGGTGAGCGCGGGGGGGCCCAGGTGCCGCTGGGTGCGCCGCGGCAGCAGCGGGAACACCAGCTCCGCAAAGCGGTGCGCCTCCTCCAGGTGCGGGTAGCCCGAGAAGATGAAGGCGCCGATGCCCAGGTCGGCATACTCCTGGATGCGGTCGGCCACCTGCCGCGGGCTGCCCACCAGCGCCGTGCCGGCGCCGCTGCGCACCAGGCCCACGCCGGCCCACAGGTTGGGGCTGATCTCCAGCGCCTCGCGGCTGCGACTGGCGCCCTTGGCATGCAGCGCCGCCATGCGGCGCTGGCCTTCGGAGTCCATGTGCGCGAAGGCCTGCTGCGCGCGCTGCACCGTGGCGTCGTCCACGCGGCTGATGAGGGCATCGGCGGCGCGCCAGGCTTCTTCCTCGGTCTCGCGCACGATCACATGCAGGCGGATGCCGAATTCGAGCTTGCGGCCCAGGGCCTCGGCGCGCTGGCGTACGTCGGCAATCTTCTGCGCGACCGCGGCGGGGGGCTCGCCCCAGCTCAGGTAGCGCTCGGTCTGCCCGGCGGCCAGCGCATGCGCCGCCTCGGACGAGCCGCCGAACCACACCGGCGGATGGGGGCGCTGCACCGGGGGAAAGAGCAGTTTTGCGCCCTTGACCTGCAGGTGCCTGCCGCTGTAGTCGAAGGGCTGGCCCGTGTGGCTGCGCGCCAGTATCTCGCGCCAGATGCGGATGAATTCCTGGGACTGCTCGTAGCGCGCCGTATGGTCGAGGAACACGCCATCGCCTTCGAGCTCTGAGCGGTCGCCGCCGGTGACCAGGTTGACCAGCAGCCGCCCGCCCGAAAGCCGGTCGAACGTGGCCGCCATGCGCGCCGCCAGCGCCGGCTGGTGCAGGCCGGGCCGCACCGCGACGAGGAATTTCAGCTGCCGGGTCGCGCCGATCAGGCTCGACGCGACCACCCACGGGTCTTCGCACGAGCGGCCGGTGGGGATCAGCACGCCTTCATAGCCGAGCGCGTCGGCGGCGCCGGCGATCTGCTGGAGATAGGCCAGATCCACGGTGCGCGCGCCGTCGGCGCTGCCAAGGTAGCGGCTGTCGCCGTGCGTGGGGAGGAACCAGAACGCCTGGATGGTCATGATGGGCTACCTTTTCTCAATGCAGTGTGGCGTTCTTCACCACGACCTTTTTCGGGATCAGCTTGAATTCATGGAAGGTGTCGGCCACGCGCTGCTGGTCGGCCAGCACGGCGTCGCTGATCGGCTGGATGCCATAGGCCAGGCGCGATGCGGCCAGCTCGGCGGTGGCGAGGTCCAGGCCGACCTCCTTGGCCAGGAAGGCGCCGACCTCCTTGGGGTTCTGTGCGCCCCAGGCATCGATCCTGGCGGTTTCCTCGAGCACCGCCTGGATGATTTCGGGATTCTTCTGCGCATAGCTGCGCGCGGCCAGGAAATACTGGTAGTTGTTGGCGACGCCGGTGGCATCGGCCAGCGTACGCGCGGCGAGCTGGGTTTGCGTGGCGGCCAGGTACGGGTCCCAGATCGACCAGGCATCGACCGCGCCGGACTCGAACGCGGCGCGTGCATCCGCCGGCGCCAGATAGACCGGCTGGATGTCGGAGAACTTCAGGCCGGCCTTCTCCAGCACCTTCACCAGCAGGTAGTTGGCATTCGAGCCCTTGGCGACCGCGACCTTCTTGCCCTTGAGCCCGGCGGGCGACTGGATGGGCGAGTCCTTGCGCACCAGCACGGCCTCGGCCTTGAGCGCGGCTGGCTCGTTGGCGATGTAGACCAGATCGGCCCCGGCCGCCAGCGCGAAGATGGGCGGCGCCTCGCCGACGGTGCCGTAGTCGATGGAGCCGACGTTGATGGCTTCGAGCAGCGGCGGGCCGAAGGCGAACTCGACCCACTTGACGTTCACGCCCAGCGGCGCCAGGCGCTTTTCCAGCGTGCCGCGCGCCTTCAGGATGATGAGTGTGCCGTACTTCTGGTAGCCGATGCGCAGCTCCTTGGCATGCTGGGCCCGGGCCGGGCTGGCAAACAGCGTGATGGCGGCCACGAGCAGCAGCGCTGCGGCCACCGCGGCCAGGTCGCACAGCCATTGCCGGCGGCGGGCCGCGGCCGCCTCGGGCGGTGGCGCGGAGGTGGCGGTGAAGGGGGGCGGCGAGGGTTGCGCGGCGGGGTGGGTCATGGAAGAAGTCCTTGGAGGTGGTGGTAGATGCATGGCGGCGGCGCCAGCCGGGATCACGATGCCGACACCCTGGGCTGCTGCACGCCGCGCACGTCGAATGCGCCGCCGGTCTGCGCCCGGCTGGTGGTGACATGGCGCTTGCCCAGCAAGGGGAAGACCAGCTCGGCGAAGCGGATGGACTCCTCCAGGTGCGGGTAGCCCGAGAGCACGAAGGTGTCGGCGCCCAGCTCGGCATATTCCTGCAGGCGTGCCGCCACCGTGGCCGCATCGCCCACCAGCGCGGTGCCGGCGCCGCCGCGCACCAGGCCCACGCCGGCCCAGAGGTTGGGTGCCACCTCCAGCCGGTCGCGCCGGCCGCCGTGCAGCGCCGCCATGCGCGCCTGGCCGACGGAATCCATGCCCGCCTGGCTCTGCTGCGCCTTGGCGATGTCTTCATCGCTGAGCTTGCTGATCAGGCGCTCGGCATCGGCCCAGGCCTCGTCGCTGGTTTCGCGCACGATCACGTGCAGGCGCACGCCCAGCCGCAGCTTGCGGCCTTGCGCGGCGGCCCGGCGGCGGATGTCGGCAAATTTCTCCGCCACCGCCGCGGGCGGCTCGCCCCAGCTCAGGTAGCCGTCGATGTGCCTGGCCGCCAGATCGTGCGCCGCGTCGGACGAGCCGCCGAAGTACAGCGGCGGGTAGGGCTGCTGCACCGGCGGGAAGAAGTTGCGCCCTCCGCGCACCTGGAAGTACTTGCCATTGAAATCCACCGTCTCGCCGGCCAGCAGGCGGCGCCAGATGGCGAGGAATTCGTCGGCATAGGCATAGCGCTCGTCGTGGGCCAGATGCACGCCGTCGGCGGCCAGCTCGGTCGCATCGCCGCCGGGCACCACGTTGAGCAGCAGGCGGCCCTTGAGCGCCTGGTCGAGCGTGGCCGCCTGGCGCGCGCTCGATACCGGCGCACCGAGCGAAGTGCGCAGCGCCACCAGCAGCTTGATGCGCTGCGTGACCGGCACCAGGCTGGAGGCCACGACCCAGGGGTCGAGGCAGGAGCTGCCGGTGGGGATCAGCAGGCCGTCGTAGCCCAGGTTCTCGCTGGTGGTGGCGATGCTGCGCAGGTAGTCGATGCTCGGCGCGCGGCCGAAATCGGAGCTGCCCAGGTAGCGGGTATCGCCCGAGGTGGGCAGGAACCAGAAGATGTCTGGCGTGCAAGAGGTCGTCGTCATCGCGGAAAAAATCCTTCTCGGTTTCAGGCGGCCTCGGCCAGGAGGCTCAGGGCATCTGCCTGCTCCAGCCGCTGCCGCACGCCTTGCAGCACCGGGGTGGCCAGCCCCACGGCCAGCTCGATGTGCTGGCGCAGTGCGTCGCTGGCGATCTCGCCGTCCTGGATGTCCTGCGGCGTGGCGTACACGCCGAGCGGCAGCGGCAGGGCGCAGAAAAAGCCGAACAGCGGGCGCAGCTGGTGGTCCAGAACCAGCGAGTGGCGCTGGCTGCCGCCGGTGGCCGCCAGCAGCACTGGCGTGCCTTGCAGCGCATGCTGGCCAACCAGGTCGAACAGGTGCTTGAGCAGGCCGGGCAGGCTGGCGCGGAACACCGGCGAGCCGACCACCAGGAAATCCGCCTGCTCGATGGCCTGCACCGCCTGCAGCGCCTTGGGCGAGAGCGCGTCCTGCGACAGCGCGGCGCCCACGTCGGGCAGCAGGTCCACCAGGTCGATGGTCTGCACCTTCAGCGGCAGCTGCTCGGCGAGGCGCTCGTGCAGGGCGTCGAGCAGCACGCGGGTGCGGGACGGGCGGCTCAGGCTGCCGTTGACGATGACGGTGTTGAGAATGCGGCTCATGGCGTGGCTTTCAGCGGTGATGTGAATCCGGCCCATTACAAGCACTGCGCGGCAAATGGGGAACGAAAGAAAGCGCATGTGCTTATGCGTTTTGCGTTTTTGCCTGTCAAAAACATGAGCTTCCAGCGCTTTATTCATGGCTTTTCAATGCGATAAGTCTTTGAATCCGTTGAGGATAGAGCGCTGACAGCTATGGTTTTTGAGCCGCCTTGGGCGTGTTAGTCCAGGTCAATCTGCCGGCCTGCGCGCAAAAATCTTCATATCCATATCTGAAATCCTTTGTGGCGCCGTGTAGGTGGCGCTGGTGCAATCCAGGTATCGCAAGGCCGGTGTGCGGCCTGCGGATTCACTCAGGAAAACCCAAGGAAAAGGAATGGACCCGATGTTCTTCAAGCGCTTCAAGACGCTCATGGCCGCAGGCGCCGTCGTGCTGGCGGTGCTGCCCGCGGCCGCGGCCGACAAACTCAAGATCGCGGTCGTGCCCGGCGCCTACGCGGATTCGATCAGCGCCGCCGCCAAGGACGCCAAGGCGCAGGGCATCGAGGTCGAGACGGTCGAGTTCACCGACTGGACGACGCCCAACGTGGCGGTGAACAGCGGCGATGTGGACATCAACTACTTCCAGCACCAGCCCTTCCTGAGCAACGCCATCCAGAAGAACGGCTATGCGCTGGCCAGCGCGGGCACCGGCATCCTGGCGAACGTGGGGCTGTACTCGCTCAAGCACAAGAGCGTGGCCGAGGTGCCCAAGGGCGGCAAGGTCGGCATCGCCAGCGACCCGGTGAACCAGGGGCGCGGCCTGCTGCTGCTGCAAAAGGCCGGCCTCATCAAGCTCAAGGGTGGCGTGGGCTACCTGGGCAGCATCAACGACATCGCCGAGAACCCGAAGGCGCTGCAGTTCGTCGAGGTCGAGGGCCCGCAACTGGTGCGCATCACCGGCGACGTGGACATCGCCCAGGGCTACCCGCACTTCATCGTCGCGGCCAAGGCCTTCGACCCCTCCGGCGGGCTGGCGTACTCGGGCATCGAGGATGCGCAGTTCGCCATCCAGTTCGTGGTCAAGAAAGACCGGGTGAACGATCCGCTGGTGCAGAAGTTCATCCGCATCTACCAGCATTCGCAGGCCGTGCGCGAGGTGACGCGCAAGGCCTACAACAACGACGAGCGCCTGTACACGCTGGCGTGGCTGAAGAAGTGAGGGGCACCGCCATGGCTCGAGCTATCCGCATACCTCGCCGCGCCGCCGTGCTGGCCACGGCCGCCGTACTCGCCGCATTTGCATTGGCGGGCGCCGCATCGCCGGCGCTGGCCGCCGACAGGATCAAGATCGCCTCCACGCCCGGCGCCACCTCCGACGCGATCAAGGCCGCCATCGGCGACGCCAGGGCCCAGGGGCTGGACGTGGAGCTGGTGGAGTTCACCGACTGGACGGTGCCCAACGAGGCGCTGAACAACGGCGACGTGGACCTCAACTTCTTCCAGCACCAGCCGTTCCTGAACAATGCCATCAAGGAGCGCGGCTACAAGCTGCAGTTCATCGGCTATGGCCTGCTGCAGAACATCGGCATCTACTCCGACCGCCATGCCTCGCTCGACAAGGTGCCCGACAAGGCCAAGGTGGCGATCGCCAGCGATCCGGTGAACCAGGGCCGTGGCCTGCTGCTGCTGCAAAAGGCCGGCTTCATCAAACTGCGCACCGGCAACGCGCCGGGCGCCAGCCTCGCCGACGTGGCGGACAACCCCCGGCAGCTGCGCTTCTACGAGGTGGAGGGGCCGCAGCTCATCCGCTCGCTGCCCGACGTGGACCTGGCCGTGCTCTGGCCCAGCTACTTCGCCAGCGCCAGCCGCAAGGAGCAGGCCAGCAAGGGGCTGCTGTATTCGGGCATTGCCGACCGCTTCTATGCCATGGGCTTCGTTGCGCAGGCGGCGCGCGCCAACGATCCGAAGCTGCGCAAATTCGTCGAGGTGTTCCAGAACTCCAGCGCCGTGCGCCAGGCGATCAGCCAGCAGTTCAACCACGACCCCAAGCTGTACACACTGCCTTGGCTGGGAGCGCAATGATGGCGGCCACCACACTTCTGCCGCGCCGCCTGTTCGGTGGCGGCGTCGAGCTGCTGCGGCCCGGCGCGGCGCGGCGCGGCGGCGCCTTGGCGCCGGCCCCGGCACGGCCGGCGGGCGCCGGCGATGCGCCGCGCGCCGGCACGGTGCAGCTGCGCGAGCTGGGCAAGGTCTACCGCTCGCAGGCCGGCGAAGTGCCGGCGCTGCAAGGCATCACACTCGATATCGAGGCCGGCAGCGTCTTCGGCATCATCGGGCGCAGCGGCGCGGGCAAGTCCAGCCTGCTGCGCACCATCAACCGGCTCGAGCGCCCGAGCAGCGGCCAGGTGCTGGTCGACGGCGCCGACATCGGCACGCTGGACGAGGCCGGCCTGGTGCAGCTGCGCCGCCGCGTGGGCATGATCTTTCAGCACTTCAACCTGCTGTCGGCCAAGACGGTCTTCGACAATGTGGCGCTGCCGCTCAGGGTGGCGGGCACGCCCGCGGCAGAGATCGAGCGGCGCGTGAGCGAGCTGCTGGCGCTGGTGGGCCTGCAGGACAAGCGCCGCGCCTACCCCAGCCGCCTGTCGGGCGGGCAGAAGCAGCGCGTGGGCATTGCCCGCGCGCTGGCCACCGGGCCCGAGATCCTGCTGTGCGACGAGGCCACCTCGGCCCTCGATCCGGAGACCACGCAGTCCATCCTGCAGCTGCTGCGCGACATCAACCGCCGCCTGGGGCTGACCATCGTCCTGATCACGCACGAGATGAGCGTGATCCGCGAGATCGCCGACCGCGTGCTGGTGCTGGAGCAAGGCCGGATCGCCGAGCTGGGCGAGGTCTGGCAGGTCTTCGGCAACCCGCAGCATGCGGCCACGCGCGCGCTGCTGGCGCCGCTGCAGCATGGCCTGCCGCAAGAGCTGCGCGAGCGCCTGCTGCCCACCGCGCCCACGGACGGCCGCTTCGAGCAGGTGCTGCAGCTGGGCTACCGCGGCGAAGGCGGGCTGGAGCCGGACTTTCCACGCATCGCCCAGGCGCTGGGCGGCGCGGTGCGCCTGCTGCATGGCGGCATCGACCGCATCCAGGGCCACGCGCAGGGCCAGCTGGTGATCGCGCTGCAAGGCGCGGCCGCCCGGGGCGACTGGAGCCACCTGGCCCAGGGCGCCGAGGCCATCGCACATGACATCAAGGGTTTGGGCTATGTCGTTTGATCTGAGCATTTCCATCGACCGCTACGGGAAGGCGCTGGCCGACACGCTGGCCATGGTCTCGGCCTCCGCCGGCATCGCGCTGGTGGTGGGCATTCCGCTGGCGGTGCTGCTGATCGTCACCGCGCCGGGGGGCTTCCTGGAGTCGCCGCGCATCAACCGCGTGGTGGGCAGCGTGGTCAACGGCTTTCGGGCCACGCCCTTCATCGTGCTGCTGGTGGCGCTGATCCCGTTCACGCGCCTGGTCACGGGCACCACCATCGGGGTGTGGGCGGCCATCGTGCCGCTGGCCATCAGCGCCACGCCGTTTTTCGCGCGCATTGCCGAGGTGAGCCTGCGCGAGGTCGATCCGGGCCTGGTCGAGGCCGCGCAGGCCATCGGCTGCAAGAAATGGGACATCGTGCGCCACGTCTACCTGCCCGAGGCGCTGCCCGGCATCGTCGGCGGCTTCACGATCACGCTGGTGGCGCTGATCAGCTCGTCGGCCATGGCCGGCGCGGTGGGCGCGGGCGGGCTGGGCGACCTGGCCATCCGCTACGGCTACCAGCGCTTCGACACGCAGGTGATGCTGATCGTGATCGCGGTGCTGATCGCCCTGGTCACCATCGTGCAGACCGGCGGCGACTGGCTGGTGCGCCGGCTGCGCAATCGCTGAAGGTTTGCGCAGCGGCACCTTTCCATCCACTTTTTTCGAAAGCCAATCAATGACTTCAGCCGAAGTCGTGGGCGAAGCCTTGCCCACGCCAACCGAACCAGTGCCGCAGAGGCTGCCGCGGCCGCCCAGCCGGCCGCACCGCATCGCCAGCGAGGCCGAGGCCGTGCAGGCGGCGCAGCGCCTGGCCGCGGACTTTGCCCGCAACGCCGCGCAGCGCGACCGCCAGCGCCTGCTGCCGTGGGACGAGATCGAGCAGTACACCGCCAGCGGCCTCGGCGCGATCACCGTGCCGCGCGAATATGGTGGCCTGGGCGCATCGTACGAGACCCTGGCCCAGGTGTTCGCCACCCTCTGCGCGGCAGACCCGTCGCTGGGCCAGATTCCGCAGAACCACTTCGCGCTGGTGCAGAACGTCAAGGATTTGGGCACGCCCGCCCAGAAGCAGCGCTGGTTCGCCGATGTGCTGGGCGGCCACCGCCTGGGCAATGCCGGGCCCGAGCGCCAGTCGCGCGCCCGCGTCATCACCGAGGCCACCGCGCGGCTGCACCGCGATGCCGAGGGGCGGCTGCGCGCCAGCGGCACGCGCTTTTATTCCACCGGCGCGATCTTCGCGCATTGGGTGCCTTTCCGTGCGCAGGACGAGCAGGGCCGCCCGGTGCAGGTCTGGGTCAGGCGCGATGCGAGCGGCGTGACGGTGATCGACGACTGGGACAGCATCGGCCAGCGCACCACCGCCAGCGGCAGCGTGGTGTTCGACGACGTGGCGGTCGATGCGGGCGACATCATCGAGGTCTGGCGCCATGCCGACCGGCCCACGCTCAGCGGCCCGGTCTCGCAGCTGATCCAGGCCAGCATCGACGCGGGCATCGCGCGCGGCGCGCTGCGCGATGCGCTGGACTTCGTGCGCGACAAGGCGCGGCCCTGGGTGGACTCGGGCGTGGCCAGCGCCACGCAGGATCCGCACCTCGTCCACGAGGTGGGCGCGCTGCAGGTCGAGGTCGATGCGGCCCATGAGGTGCTGCTGGAGAGCGCGCGCCTGCTCGACGCGCTGGCCACCCGCCCGGTGGACGCCGCCGCCAGCGCCCGCGCATCGGCCGCGGTGGCCGAGGCCAAGATCCTCACCACCGAGGCGGCGCTGAACGCCAGTGAGCAGCTGTTCGCGCTGGCCGGCTCGTCGGCCACCCGCGCCGCGCACAACCTCGACCGCCACTGGCGCAATGCCCGGGTGCACACGCTGCACGATCCGGTGCGCTGGAAGTACCACCTGCTGGGCAACTACCTGCTCAACGGCGCCGCGCCGCAGCGCCACCAATGGAACTGAACACGGCCATGACACAGACCGCACACATCATCCGCACCGAAGCCGAGGCGCTGCAGGCCGCCGAGCAGTTCGCCCAGGGCATCGCCACCGGGGCGCTGGCGCGCGACCGCGACCGCATACTGCCGTTCGACGAGGTGGATCAGTTCAGCCGCAGCGGGCTCTGGGGCATCACCATCCCGCGCGAATACGGCGGCGCGGGCGTTTCCACCGGCGTGCTCACCCGCGCGGTGCTGCGCATCGCGGCGGCCGACGGCAATTTCGGCCATATTCCGCAGAACCACTACTACGCGCTCGAAGTGCTGCGCGTGGGCGCGACGCACGAGCAAAAGCAGTTCTTCTACAACGAGGTGCTGCAAGGCCGGCGCTTTGGCAATGCGCTGGCCGAGATCGGCAAGAAAGACTTCGTGCGCCGCACGCAGCTGCTCAAGGATGAGGGCGGCTGGTTCGTGGACGGCCGCAAGTTCTATTGCACCGGCTCGCTCTACGCGCACTGGATTCCGACGCTGGTGACGGCCAGGGAAGGCGCTGGCGAGCGCCTGTACCTTGCCTTCGTGCCGCGCAGCGCACCGGGCGTGGCGCTGACCGACGACTGGGACGGCTTCGGCCAGCGCGTCACCGGCAGCGGCTCGGTGGAGTTCAACCGCGTGCGGGTGGAGCCTGAGTGGGTGGTGCCGTTCACCGAGTCGTTCGAGCGGCCCACCACCATCGGCCCGTTCGCGCAGATCATCCATGCCGCGCTCGATCTGGGCATCGGCCGCGGCGCATTCGAGGCCACCCTGCCTTTCATCCGCGAGAGCGCCAGGCCGTGGATAGACGCGGGCGTGGACCGCGCCGCGCAAGACCCGCTGCTGCTGCACCAGATCGGCCATGTGCATGTGCGCCTGCGGGCGGCCGAGGCGCTGCTGGCGCGCGCCGCCCGCTTCGTCGATGCCGCGCAGCGCCAGCCCGATGAAGACAGCGTGGCCCAGGCATCGATCGCGGTGGCCGAGGCCAAGGCCCTGGCCACCAGCGCCAGCGTGCTGGCCGGCAGCAAGCTGTTCGAGTTGGGCGGCACCGGCGCCACGGCGGCCCGGCACGGGCTGGACCGCTACTGGCGCAACGCCCGCACCCACACGCTGCACGATCCGGTGCGCTGGAAATACCACGCCATCGGCAACTACGCGCTCAACGGCGTGCGCCCGCCGCGCCACGGAGCACTTTGAGGACACGACAATGCACCAGCAACGATTTTTCCAAAAACTCACCGCCCTCGTCGCCACCGCCTTGCTGGCCGGCGCCGCCGCCGCCGCGCCGCTCAAGATCGGCGTGGTGCCGGGCATCTTTGCCGACTCGGTCGAAATCGCCGCCAAGGAGGCCCGCAAGCAGGGCCTGGAGGTGGAGGTCGTCGAATTCACCGACTGGGCCACGCCCAACGTTGCGCTGGACGCGGGCGACATCGACCTGAACTACTACCAGAACAGCAACTACCTGGCCAATGCCGTGCGCGACAAGGGCTTCAAGATCAGCAGCGTGCAGGCGGGTATCCTCTCCTACCTGGGGCTGTATTCGCTCAGGCACAAATCGCTGGCCGAGCTGCCCGTGGGCGCCAAGGTGGCGATCGGCAGCGATGCCGTCAACCTGGGCCGCGGGTTGCGCCTGGTGCAGGCGGCGGGGCTGATCAAGCTGCGCCCCGACACCGGCCTGCTCGGCAAGCCCGGCGACATCGTGGACAACCCGAAGAAGCTGCAGTTCGTCGAGGTCGAGGGCCCGCAGCTGGTGCGCGTCACCCCCGATGTCGATCTGGCCGTGGGCTACCCGTATTTCATCCTGGCCTCCAAGGCCTTCGACGCCACCAAGGCGCTGGCGCTGACCAGCTACGAAGACGATTCCTGGGCGATACAGTTCGTCTCCCGCACCGAGCGCGCGGCCGACCCGCGCATCGCCAGGTTTCTCAGCGTATACAGCAACTCGCCCGCCGTGCGCAGCACCATCCACCAGTTCTACCAGGGCGAGCAAAAACTCTACCGGCTGGCCTGGCTGAAGAAGTGACGGCCATGCCCCAGAAGCACAAGCACATCCACGTCAACGCGTTCAACATGAACTGCGTCGGCCACATCCACCACGGCCTGTGGACGCATCCGCGCGACCGCTCCACCGAATACCACACGCTGCAATACTGGACCGACATCGCCCGGACCCTGGAAAAAGGCCTGTTCGACGGCATCTTCATCGCCGACGTGATCGGCTACTACGACGTCTACCAGGCCGGCGTGGACCTGACGCTGCGCGAAGGCATACAGCTGCCGGTGAACAACCCGTGGCTGCTGGTGTCGGCCATGGCGGCGGTAACCAGGCACCTCGGCTTTGGCCTCACGGCCACCGTGGGCGCGCACAACCCCTACACCTTCGCGCGCGACGTGAGCACGCTCGACCAGCTCACCAATGGCCGCGTGGGCTGGAACATCGTTACCGGCTACGTGGACAGCGGCGCGCGCGGGCTGGGGCGCGACGGCCTGGCCGAGCACGACAGCCGCTACGACCAGGCCGACGACTTTCTGGAGCTGGCCTACAAGCTCTGGGAGGGCAGCTGGGAAGATGGCGCGGTGATCGCCGACAAGGCCCGCCGCATCCACGCGCTGCCGCACAAGGTGCACCCGGTGGTCCACCAGGGCCCGTACTACCGCGCCAACGCTATCCACATGAGCGCGCCGTCGCCGCAGCGCACGCCGGTGCTGTTCCAGGCGGGCACCTCGGCGCGCGGCCTGCGCTTTGCCGGTCGGCATGGCGAAGGCATCTTCATTGGCGCGCGCACGCCCGAGGCGGCGCGCCAGGCATCGCGCCAGCTGCGCGCCGCCGCGGTGGCCGCGGGCCGCCGCCCGGACGACATCAAGATCTACGCGGGCGCGGCCGTCGTCGCCGCACCCACGCAGGCCGAGGCCGAGGAAAAGTACGCGGACTACCTGGCCCACGCCAACGCCGAGGCCGGCCTGGCCCATTTCGCCGCCAGCACCGGCGTGGACTTTGCCCGCTACGACCTGGACGAGCCCATCGCCTTCGGCCAAAGCAACGCGATCCAGTCCGCCGCGCAGGCGGCGCAGCAAAACGGCTGGACCACGCGCCGCAAGCTGCTGGAGCAGTTCGCGCTCGGCAGCCGCTACAACACCATCGTCGGCGATGCCAACCGCGTGGCCGACGAGATGGCGCGCTGGATCGACGAGGGCGAGATCGACGGCTTCAACCTCACCCGCATCGTGGTGCCAGAGACCTGGGAAGACTTTGCCGCCATCGCGGTGCCCGAGCTGCAGAGTCGGGGGCGCTACCGCACCGCCTACGAAGCGGGCACGCTGCGCCAGCAGCTTTTCGGGCGGGGCGACCGGCTGCCCGCCAATCATCCGGCGGCGCAGTGGCGCAGGACGGCGCAGGCACCCCAGCCGCAACCCACGGAGGAACTTGCCCAATGAAACACTATGCATTCATGCTGGCCGCGCTGCTTTGCGGCAGCGCCCTGGCCGCGCCGCTGAAGATCGGCGTCACACCCGGCTCGCTGGCCGATTCGGTCAACGTCGCCGCGCAGGAGGCGCGCCAGGCGGGGCTGGAGGTGCAGGTGATCGAGTTCACCGACTGGACCGCGCCCAACACCGCGCTGGATGCGGGCGACATCGATATGAACTACTTCCAGCACCAGGCCTTCCTCGACAACGCGATCCGCGAGCGCGGCTACCGCATCGAAAGCGTGGGCCTCGGCCTGCTGCCCAACATCGGCCTGTATTCCAAGAAATACCAGTCGCTGGCGGATATTCCCAACGGCGCATCGGTGGGCGTGGCCAACGATCCGGTGAACCAGGCGCGCGGCCTGCTGCTGCTGCAATCGGCGGGGCTGCTCAGGCTCAGGGACGGCGTGGGCGCCAAGGCCGGCGTGGCGGACGTAGTGGACAACCCGCGCAGGCTGAGGCTGGTGGAGGTGGAAGGGCCGCAGCTGGTGCGCGCCATCGACGACCTGGCGCTGGCCCAGGGCTATCCGGCGCACTTCGTCAATGCCGGCCAGAGCGAGCTGGCGCGCCGCGCCCTGCGCTACTCGACGGTGGACGACGTGTACTACGCGATCCGCTTCGTGGCGCGCAGCGACCGCAAGGGCGATCCGCGCATCGCGCGCTTCATCGGCATCTACCAGTCCTCCGATGCCGTGGCGCGGCAGATCGCCAAGTCCTTTGCCGGCGACGGCAAGCTGTACTCGCTGCCCTGGCGGGGCGCCGCTACCCGGTAGCCAGCCGCTGCATGCAGGTGTGAGGCCCGCGCGGCGCCTCTGGCGGATTGTGCATGGCGGCACCCTGTCACAGCCCCGTCACGGCGGCGGCAAAGAATAGGGCCCGTGCTCCACACAAGGCACGGTTTGCGTGCCTCCGCCATGAATTCCTATACTGCGGCCGCCGGCTCCACATACCCCTCATCCCCCGCTTCCCCGGTGCACCGTCCCCGGCTGGAGCAGCGGCCCAGCCTGGCCACCATCGTCTTGTTCGTCGGCCTGCTGGCCCTGGGGCTGGCCTATACCGCATGGAGCCTGGCCCGCGACATGGGCACCACGGGCGTGGAGGCAACGACCTATGTGTCCTTCATCCTGCTGGGCGTGGCGCTGCTGATAGCGCTGGGCTTCGAGTTCGTCAACGGCTTTCACGATACCGCCAACGCCGTCGCCACGGTGATCTACACCCACTCGCTGCCTCCGGGCGTGGCGGTGGTCTGGTCGGGGGTGTTCAACTTTCTCGGCGTGCTGTTCTCCAGCGGGGCGGTGGCTTTCGGCATCATCTCGCTGCTGCCGGTGGAGCTGATCCTGCAAGTGGGCTCGGGTGCCGGCTTCGCGATGGTGTTCGCGCTGCTGATCGCGGCCATCGTCTGGAATCTTGGCACCTGGTGGCTGGGGCTGCCGGCCTCGTCGTCGCACACGCTGGTGGGCTCCATCATCGGCGTCGGCATTGCCAATGCGCTGATGCGCGGCCGCGACGGCACCAGCGGCGTGGACTGGAGTCAGGCGGCATCGGTGGGCAAGGCGCTGCTGGTGTCGCCCATCGTGGGCTTCGCCTGCGCTGCCCTGCTGCTGCTGGCGATGAAGGCGCTCGTCAAGAAGCGCGAGCTGTACGAGGAGCCCAAGGCCGATGCGCCGCCGCCATGGTGGATCCGCGCACTGCTCATATTCACCTGCACTGGCGTGTCGTTTGCCCACGGCTCCAACGATGGGCAAAAGGGCATGGGCCTGATCATGCTGATCCTGGTGGGTACGGTGCCGCTGACCTATGCGCTCAACCATGCCGTGCCCGACAGCCACACGCCGCAATTTGCGGCCATGGCGCAGGTGACGCAGATGCAGCTGCGCGGCAGCCAGGTGGCCTCTGCGCCACAGCTTGCCCCTGAGGCCGCCCGCAAGCTGGTGTCGGACTATCTGCGCACCAAGACCGCCACGCCCGAGGTGGTGCCCGCGCTGGCTGCGCTGGTGGACAGCATCGGGCAGCAGGTCAAGGAGCACGGTTCGCTGTCCAAGGTGCCGGCCACCGCGGTGGCGAACGTGCGCAATGACATGTACCTGGCGTCGGAGGCGATCCGGCTGATCGAGAAAAGCGGCGCGCCCAGCCTGCCCGAGCAGACGCAAAAGCAATTGCATGCCTTCAAGGGCGAACTGGACCAGGCGACCAAGTTCATTCCGCTGTGGGTCAAGGTGGCGGTGGCGATCGCGCTGGGCCTGGGCACCATGGTGGGCTGGAAGCGCATCGTGGTGACCGTGGGCGAAAAGATCGGCAAGACCCATCTGACCTATGCGCAGGGGGCCTCGGCCGAGCTGGTGGCGATGGCCACCATCGGTGCGGCCGACATGTATGGCCTGCCGGTATCCACCACGCATGTGCTGTCGTCGGGGGTGGCGGGCACCATGGCCGCCAACCGCTCGGGCCTGCAGATGTCCACGCTGCGCAACCTGCTGCTGGCCTGGGTGCTGACGTTGCCCGCCGCGATGCTGCTGTCCGGCAGCCTGTACTGGCTGCTTTCGCACCTGTTCTGAGAGCGGCCACCTGTCCCAAGGCTTCCGAGAGAGAGAGTATTGCCATGAATTTTGACGACCGCGATGATTGGGTGCGCCGTATCGAGAGCGATTTGCTCGACAGCCTGGACGAAGAGCTGGAACTGGAGATCGAGGACCGCACGCACCATCTGGCCGAGCGCCCGGCCGGCCAGGAGGCGGGTGGTGAAGTGCGCGAGCAAAGCCGGGTGCAGCGGCTCGCGTATTTCAAGGAGCTGTTCCGGCTGCAGGGCGAGCTGGTCAAGCTGCAGGACTGGGTGGCCTCGACCCGGCAGAAGGCGGTGATCATTTTCGAGGGCCGCGATGCGGCGGGCAAGGGCGGCGTGATCAAGCGCATCACCCAGCGGCTCAATCCGCGCGTCTGCCGCGTGGTGGCGCTGCCGGCGCCCAACGACCGCGAGCGCACGCAGTGGTACTTCCAGCGCTACGCGGCGCATCTGCCGGCGGCCGGCGAGATCGTGCTGTTCGACCGCAGCTGGTACAACCGCGCCGGCGTGGAGAAGGTGATGGGCTTTTGCTCGGACGAGGAGTACGACGAGTTCTTCCGCTCGGTGCCGGAGTTCGAGCGCATGCTGGTGCGCTCGGGCATCAAGCTGCTCAAGTACTGGTTCTCGATCACCGACGAGGAGCAGCACCTGCGCTTTCTGGGCCGCATCCACGATCCGCTCAAGCAATGGAAGCTGTCGCCCATGGACCTGGAGTCGCGCCGCCGCTGGGAGGACTACACCCGCGTCAAGGAGGCCATGCTGGAAGAGACGCATATCCCCGAGGCGCCATGGTGGGTGGTGCCCGCCGACGACAAGAAGCGGGCGCGGCTCAACTGCATCAGCCACCTGCTGGAGCAGTTCCCCTACGAGGAGATCGCGCGGGCAGAGGTGCTCTTGCCGCAGCGCGTGCGCCATGCGGACTATATCCGCCAACCCGTTCCCGAAGCCATGATCGTGCCGCAGGTGTATTGAGGCTCCACCGCCCCGGCCGGGGCCTACGGCAGGAAGGCGGGCGACAGCAGGCGCAGGCCGATGGAGAACCAGCGCTCCCCGGTGCCGCTGCCCGCGCGGTTTCCATAGGTGGCATCCAGCTGCACGCGATCGGGCACCAGCCAGTAGCGCAGGCCCATCTGGTAGAAGGGGCGGCCCTGGTGCTGGCCAAAGGTTTCGGCGATCAGCCAGGTGGATTCGGCCAGCCGGGCCTCGGTGCCCAGGCCCCAGGTCAGGCGGTTCTTGTGGAACTCCCTGTCGCGCAGCCAGCCGAGGTTGGCATGCAGGAAGGCGCGGTCGTCGCGAAACGAGAAGGTGACCGGCACATAGGCGTAGAGGTCGCCGACCAGATTGCTGCCGCTTTGAATCGGCGGGTGGCGCACATTGCCCAGCGCCAGCCCCCAGGACCAGCCATTGGGCTGCAGCGTCTTGAACAGGGTCTTGCCCTGGATGAGCAGGTCGGTGGTCTGGGTGCCGAGATCGTCCTTGCCCCGGGCCGCGCCCAGCGCCAGTTCGAGATTGCCGCTGAAGTTGCAGGCGGGCTGCACCCAGTATTCGGTGCTGTTGCGGTTGGACTTGGCCCAGCTTTCGAGCTGGCAGGCCTTCGCATCGACGATGCGGGCATCGTCGGTGACCATGGGGCGCGCGCCATGGGCCGGGCCGGCGGCCAGCAGGGCCAGCACCAGTGGGGACAGCCGGAATGCGGAGGCTAAAGTTTGCGCCGCGGTCATGGGCATTTCAAGGAATGCCTTGCGTGGGTGGGGTTGGCCATGGGGGCCAAGTTTCCCAGAGTATTGTGACCGGCGCATGTGAGCCGATGCAGGCGGCTCTTTGGCGCCCGCGCTTGCTCTGGCCTGCCCGACAGGAATCGAACCTGTGACCCACGGCTTAGAAGGCCGTTGCTCTATCCAACTGAGCTACGGGCAGTCAAGAAGAGGCCGCATTATCGCTGAATTCGCGGCCTGCCACGGCTCAATGCTGGTGGCCGTGCCCGCCAGCCGGGGCCGCCGCCGTGCTGGCGGCGCGCACCGGCACGTCGATGGTGCGCTCGCGCCGCTGGCCCTTGGCGTCTTCCACGGTCAGGGTCAGCGCAATCGTCTGCCCCGCGGCCAGCGGCTGCTTGAGCTGCATCAGCATGATGTGGTAGCCCCCCGGTACGAGCTGCACCGGCTGGCGCGCGGGCAGCGCCAGCTTCGGGATGGCGCGCATGCGCATGACGTTGTCTTCCAGCTTCATCTCGTGCACCTCGGCGATGCCGGCGGCCGGCGTGCTCACCGCCACCAGCGCCCCGCCCAGCGGGGCCTGCAGCGTCATGAAGATGCCGGTGCCGCTTTGGCCGGGCACGGTGGCGCGGGCCCAGGGGTCGCGGGCATCGATGGCGGCGACGTTGGCGGGCAGCACCTCCAGCCGGGCGGCGGGCTGCCTGGGCTCGGGCTGGCCGGGCTGGGGGATCTGCGTCCAGGCGGTCTCGCCCACATCGCAGGTCTGGCGCACCGGGAAGTACAGCGTGCCGGGCTTGTCGGGCAGGGTGCCGCGCAGCACGAAGTCGGCCGCCGTCTTGCCGCGCAGCGCGGCCTCGGGCGATTCGGCGCTCCAGGCGACTTCGCCGCCCTGGCTGCCGGCGGCCGGCGCGCTCAGCTTCCAGCCGGCGCGCGGCAGGGCCTGCTGCAGGCGAAAGCCGGCGGGCAGCTGCACACGGATGGCGGTGGTGGCCTGGGCGCCCTCACAGGGGTGGCCCACATGGAAGGCGGCGTCGTAGCTGCTCGACACATTGGCGCCGCCCCGGGGCAGCGATACATGGCTGTGGGCCGGCAGGCTGGCCAGCAGCAGGGTGCCCAGCAGGCTGGCGGCGCAAAGGGAAGGGTGTTTCATGGGGGGCTCCTGTGAACTAGGCGTTGATGGCGATCAAGATGGAGGGCCTACATATCCCATTGCAGCGAGGCATGGTAGGTGCGCTGGGGGTAGGGGTGGAAGTTCCAGTACTGGTAGTTGTTGGCATTGTCGATGCCGAAGGCGGCGCTCCACTGGCGGTTGAACCAGTAGCGGGCGCGCAGGTCGACGGTGAAGTACTTGCTGGCGCCCATGTAGCTGAAGCCATTGACGTCGCTGTTGTCCAGCGCCGAGTACTGGCGGCCGCTGTAGCGCGCCGCCACGGTGAAGGCCCAGTGCTCGCCGGGCTGGTAGGTGGCGTAGGCGGTGGAGCGCCAGCGCGGCACGCGCGGCTGCCACTTGCCGACGCTGGCGGGGTTGGCGGCATTGGCGGCGATCCTGGAGTTGGCGAAGGTGAGGCTGGCGCCCAGGTCGAGCCCGCGCACCCCGACCGATTGCCCGGTGTAGGCCAGCTCCAGCCCCCAGGTGCGCACGCGGTCCACGTTCTGCACGCGCGAGGTGGTGGTGCCGGGCACCAGCTGGCTGTACAGCGCGTCGCGCGTCGTCTCGTGGAACAGCGTGGCGCGGGCCAGGCCGTTGTTCAGGTCTTTTTCCGCGCTCAGCTCGCCGGTCCACGATTGCTCGGGCTTGAGGTTCGGGTCGTTGATGAAGGACAGCGCGCCGCCCGAGGTGGCACCATACAGCTCGCCCACGGTGGGAAAGCGCACCGCCCGGCCGGCCGAGGCCTTGAGCACGGTGTCGGCGCTCCACTGGTAGGCCAGCGCGGCCTTGGGCGAGGCATGCGATTCGCTGCGCCTGGCGTAGCCGAGCTGGCTGCCGGCGTTGCCGGTATTGCCGTCCTGCGCGCGCCAGTTTTCCCAGCGCAGGCCCAGCACCGTGGTCCAGGCCGGGGCGAGGCGCCAGGTGTCCTGCGCCCACAGGTAGCGCGTGCTGCTGCGGCCGCCGACGCTGCTGAGCAGCGCCGCCGGGTCGGCCACGCCGCCCTGCCAGTCGCCGACGGTGGCGAACTTGTCGATCCGCAGCTTGTACGCGTCCTGCCCGGCGCCGAAGTCGACGATGTGCGCGCCGCGCATGCCATCCGGCCGCCAGGTGCCCTGGGCGGCCAGCGTGTGCCAGCCGGTGCCGTCCTGGCGCTGCACGGTGCCGGGGCCGCCTTGCAGTGCACCGGGCAGCGCGGTGCCGGGGGCGGTCTGGCGGTCCTGGCCGTAGTCGTAGAGGCTGGCCTTCAGTGCCCAGTCGAACACGCCGTTGGTGCGGCTTTGCAGCGCGAAGCCGTGCATGGTGTGGATCTGCGCATCGTTGGTGGACGGGAAGGCCGTGGGGCCCAGCGTGTAGCGGCTGCCGTCGATATTGACGTTGCCGCTGTATACCGGCTGGCCATCGGGTCCGCGCAGGTAGCTTTCGGAGCGGCCTTGCGCATCGTTGCGCCACCAGCCCAGCGTGTAGCTGGCACGCAGCGTGGCGTTGATGTCGTAGGCCAGCTTGAGCTTGGCCTGCTCCTGCACCGTGCGGTACTGCGTGCCGGTGCCCAGGATGTACCAGGGCTTGTTGGTGGTGTTGAGCCCGGGCACGGCGCCGGTCACCGGCGTGCCGCCCGCGCCCGGCATACCCGATGCCAGCGTGGCCGTGGCAAAGGTGAGCGGCTGGCTGTCGCTTTGCGAGCGGTTCAGCGCCAGCCACCACGACCAGTCGCCGCTCCTGCTGCCCAGCGTGGCGCTGCTCTGCCAGCTGTTGTAGGTCTGGCGCGTGCCGTACAACTCGTTCGGCTGCGACGCGAAGCCGGCCTTCACATGGGCCTCGAAGCTGGTGGGCATGCGGGTGACGTAGTCGACCACCGCGCCGGCCGAGTTGCCGGGGTAGGCGGCGGAGAACGGGCCGTACATCACGTCCACGCGCTCGATCTCCTCGGGGCTGAGCATGCCCCAGCGGGGCGCATAGTTGGTGCCGTTGGCAATGCCGTTGCCCAGGTAGTTGGACAGCAGGATGCCGTCGGCATACACCGCCGAGCGCGCGCTGTTGCCGGTGCCCGAGGCCCGGGTCGACAGGATGGCGTGGTTGTAGTCGCCGATGTAGCGCTTGCGCACCAGCAGGCTGGGCAGGTATTTGAGGGCATCCTCGCTGTCGGTGGCGTTGATGCGGGTGTCCACCTCGTCGCGGGTCACGCTCTCCAGCGTGGTGGGTATGTGCGTGGGCAGCGAGCTGGGCTGGCCGCCCTGCACGGTGACCACGCCCAGCGTCTTGCTGCGCTCGGCCGCCGATCCGGTGGCCTCCTGGGGTTCGTCCGCCGCCCAGGCGCTGCCCGCCAGGCAAGGCAGCAGCGCACCGCCGCACAGCAGTGCTCCATAAAGCTTGCTCATGAAAATCCTCGTGGCGCCGCGATCGGCACCGTGTCTTTGATGCGGCCGCGTGCATGGCAGGCGCCAGGCAGCGGGAGAGTCAGACGGCGAGGAGGGCGGGCGGGGCGCGCGCGGACAGCGGCGCGGCGGTCGCGGCCGCGATATGGGCGGCACGCACCGGCTGCAGCGCATGGGCCAGCGGCGATGGCGGGGGCAGCAGCGGGGCTGCGAACGGCGGCGGCGCCACCATGGGCAGGCACAGCGCGCAGTCCAGGTGGCCGTGGCCAATCTCGGCGGTGCCGTCGTCCAAGGTACTCACGAGCTTGATGCTGCCCGCCGAGGTACAGACCACCTGCATGGCCTGCGGATGCACCAGCGGCGCCGCGGTGGCCACCGCCAGCGACAGCAGCCACCATGCCAGCACCCAGCGGCCTAGGCGCAAAAGGAGGGAGCTGGGGCTGCTGCGGTACATGGCCGGGCAGCATACCATGGGCTGTGGCTATTAAAAAAGTGAGCTGCTAGCGCGTGCTATATAACGATTTCCAATATAAATCATATTGAAACCATTGTGTGGCAAGCGCTGGCAGCTCTTATTTTTGTGGCTGCTGCTGGCTTCAATCCGCCTCGTCGTAGACCAGGGACGGGTTGTTCATCGAGCGCGCCACATCCTGCAGGCTGTCGACGATGTGGTTGGCGAAGAAGCTGCTTTGCGTGTCGGGCTCCAGCGCGGCGATGGCCAGGTTGGCATAGGGCTGGTTCAAGGGCACGTAGTAGCTGCCGGCGGGTACGTCGACCGAGCTGCGCACCAGGTTCACCGTGACCCGCTCGACCGGCTGCTCGCCGCTGGCGGCGCCGCGCACGTCGTCGCGGGCCGCGCTGCGGCGGCTGGTTTCCTGGTAGGTGTCGGCCAGCAGCGAGCCGGGCTCGGCCACGCGCAGCACCTGCAGGCCCAGCAGCTTGAGCTTGTCGGCGGCCTCGGACGACGAGGCCGACAGCCAGTAGCCGCAGGGCCGGGCACGGGTGTTCAGCGTGCGCAGCTTGACCGACGAGTTCCAGTTCACCTCCTGCGGGCGGTCTTCCCCGGTGGCGGGGTCGAGGAAGATGATGCGGCGCTGCTCGGGCGTTTGCGCCACGTCCACCGCGAACTGGCCCTTGCAGGCCTGCGAGCTGATGTCGCGCCCCACGTAGGAGCGCACCTGGCGCAGGTCCTTGGCGCGCTGGGCGGTGGTCTGCAGCGCGCTGGTGGCGGCCAGCACATGGCTGTGCACGCGGCGCTGGATGTGCGCGCGGCCTATGCCTATGCCGCGGGTCTCGATCAGCAGGCTCGCGGCGTTGCGCAGGCCGTTGACATTGCGGCCGGTGTCGGGCCGCACGCCGCCCATCGACAGCGTGTGGTCATCCGGCCTGGCGGTGGTGGTGTAGTACCAGTTGGTGCTCTGGCCCTGGTCGGTCAGCGCCTTTTGCATCGGAAGCAGGTACCACTCGTTCGCGGCCTTGGCCACGAATTCATGGATGTTGCCGGTGGTCGGGGTCTGCAGCAGCGCATCGTAGCGCTGCACGCCCTGGAACTTCTCGACATAGCGTCCGGCGACCGTGAACTCGTGCGAGTCGAAGGTGGCGATGGGGCGGTAGGCGCGCACCAGCTCGGCCAGCGCCCGGGCCTCGGGTGTCTTGAGCAGCAGGTGGTCGCGGTTCATGTCGATGCCGTTGGCCGTGGTGCGGCGGTTGGCGGCGGCGCCGTCGGGGTTGGCGCGGGGCACGATCAGCACATTGACCTGCTCGAGCAGGCTGGCCAGCCTGCCGCCGCTCAGCTCGCGCGCCATCACCAGCAGCGCCTCGGCGCCGGCCGGCTCATTGCCGTGCTGCTGGCCCACCAGCATCACGGTGGGGCGGCCGCTTTCGTCCAACTGCTGCAGCGAGGTGCCGGCGGCGCGCGTGAGCAGCAGGGCCTGGATCGGCGCGCCCTCCTGCGAGGTGCCGGGCGTGAGCAGCTCGGCCTTGGAGCCGGCCTGCCGGGCGGTGCTCACCAGCTGGCGCAGCATCTGGCTCAGCTCGGCATTGGTGGTGAAGCTGCTGCGGCCATCGGCCAGGCCGGGCGTGTCGTAGCGCGTGGGCGGGTCGGGAAAGCGCGCGGCGACGCCGGGGCTTTCCTGCCAGCTGCCCAGCGGGCTGGCTTCCAGCGGCGTGGTGTCCACCGGGCTGGCGACGGCGCCGGGGGCACCGGGAACCTGCGCCTGTGGCTGCGGCGCGGCAGTGACGGTGCCCGGCGTGGCGCCCGACGAGGGCCAGGGCGGCAGCGGCGTGCTGCTGCAGGCGCTGAGCAGGACGGCCAGCGTGGCGGCGCCGAGCGTAGCCATGGGGCCGGCCGGGCGCAGGTGAGTGGGGCCTTGCGCCGCACGGGCGGCGCAAGGCGGGAACGGTATTGTGTTTTTCGTATGGCGGATCACGAAAACCCTCCGGGAGTGGGCCAGTAGCGGGATTATGCGGGAGGGGACGGGCCATTCCACGTAGGAAGCGAGCGATGAATGACAACAACCAGCTACGCCTGGGGCGCATCGCCAGCAGGCCCGCTGGCGCCCCCCGCCTGGCGCGGCAGCTGCATGCGCAGCAGGGCGCGCACGAAGCCATGGTCGGAGCGGGTGCGGTCGTGCCCCTCGTGCAGGTGGTCGTTGAAGTAGTCCACGCGGCGCACGTCGCCGATCGCATGGCGGCTGAGGGGATCGAACTCTTCGCTGACCAGGATCTGGTCCAGCACCGCGGGCGCTCCCTGGTGGATGTGCGAATAGGCCACGTCCTTCTTCAGCGCGGCGTTGCCCAGCAGGTCGCTGGCGTTGAACAGCGCCGAGTCGCGGGCGCCGCGGTCGTAGGCCACGTCGGAGGTGGCGGCCACCATCTGCGTGGTGACGCTGTCGGGCGTGTCGTTGAAGTCGCCCATGACCACCAGCGGCATGCGGGTGTTGTGCAGCAGGTCGATCACCAGGCAGCGCAGCGCGGCCGCCTCGACGCCGCGCATCATCAGCGCGCGCAGCGACGCCAGCGTGGCGATCTTGGGATCGTCGCGGTCTTCGAGCGGCTGGCCGTCCTCGCTTTGCAGGAACTTGGGGCGCTTGGACTTGAGGTGGGTGACCAGCACCGAAACCTGCTGGCCGCGCTTGAGCTCCAGCGTGGCCACCAAGGGCGGGCGCTCGAATTTGGCATGCACGCCCAAGCCCGGCACCGCGATGGCCAGGTTGGCGGGAAAGTCGCTGAACGACTGCGTCGCCAGCACCTTGAGGCGGGTGGCCAGGCCCACGCGCGGCGTGCCCTGGGCGCCGACGGCGCCATTGCCGTCCTCGGCGCCGGGCACGGCCACGAAACCGTAGTGCAGCCCGCTGGCCTTGAGCGCGGCCTGCAGGGCCGACAGGTCCCACACCTCCTGCACCGCCAGAATATCCGCGTTCAGCACCCGAAAGCGCTCGCCCAGCCACTGGATCTTGCGCTCGTACTGCTGCTCGGTATAGGGGTCCTGGTTGGGGTAGAACAGGCGCTGGGGACGGGCCAGGTTCAGCAGGTTGCAGGTGGCCACGGTGAGCGTGTCCAGGGTCGGAGGGGGATCGAAGGGCCGCATGGTGCAGAAAGAGTGGGCGACCC
The DNA here is from genome assembly GCF_057808605.1 of Comamonas sp. FG99. Taxonomy (NCBI): domain Bacteria; kingdom Pseudomonadati; phylum Pseudomonadota; class Betaproteobacteria; order Burkholderiales; family Comamonadaceae; genus Comamonas; species Comamonas sp. FG99. The sequence goes on along the minus strand of NZ_JBMDII010000002.1, from coordinate 93,339 downwards.
CGCAACCCTAGCCGAAGCTGGCCGAATCGGCAATCGGCAATCGGCAATCGGCATGGGAAGCCTGCGCCAGGCCTTCAGCTGCTCTCGCGCACGATGAGTTCGTAGCCCAGGTCGAGCTGGCGCTGCGCCGGCGCCTGCCGGCGCATCAGCTGCAGCAGCAGGCGCGAGGCCTCGGCGCCCATGGTGGCGCGCGGCGTGCGCACCGTGGTCAGCGGCGGCACCATCTGGTCGCTGCCCGGCAGGTCGTTGAAGCCGGCGATGGCGACCTGGCCCGGCACCGCGATGCCGCTGCGGTTGGCCTGCAGCAGCGCGCCCTGGGCGATATCGTCATTGCAAAAGAAGATGGCATCCGGTGCCGGCCGCCGCTGCAGCAGCTGCATGAAAAGCCGCGCGCCCAGCGCCATCGACGAATGCTCGGGGCACAGCAGCTCCAGCGCCGGGTCGTACCGGCCCGCGGCCCGCAGCTCGCTGCGGTAGCCCGACAGGCGCTGCATCACCCGCGCATCGAGCTGGGCGCCGCAAAAGGCGATGCGGCGGTAGCCGCGCGCCAGCAGGTGGCGGGTCAGCGCCGCCCCTGCCGCGGCCTGCGAGAAGCCCACGGCATGGGTGGCGGCGTCGCCGCCCAGCTCCATCAGGTGCACGCGTGGGATGGCGCTTTGCGCCAGCAGCTCCCGGGCGGCCGGGCTGTGCTCGAAGCCCGTCAGCAGCAGCCCGGCGGGGCGCATCGGCAGGTAGCTGCGCAGCAGCTGCTCTTCCTCGGCCGGGTCGTAGTGGGTCACGCCGATCAGTGTCTGGTAGCCCTGCGGAAAGAGTTCGCGGTGCACCGCGTCGAGCAGTTCCACGAACAAGGTGTTGGACAGCAGCGGCACCAGCACCAGCACCTGGTTGCTCTTTTGCGACGCCAGCGCGCGTGCGGCCGGGTCGGGCACATAGCCCATCTGGCGCGCCACCGCCTGCACCCGCTCGACCAGCTCGGGCGCCACGCGCCGCTCGCCGCGCAGCGCCCGCGACACGGTGATGGGGCTGACGCCGGCGGCCTGCGCCACGTCGCTCAGCGTGACGCGGCCGCTGGCGCGCGAGGAGCGCGCCTTGTTCCCGGCGGGCTGGGCCGGCTGGGCAGATGAATCGGGCGGTGGGCGGCGGCGTTCGGGCAAGGGATTCTCCTAGGTGGAGCCGGCTTGGAGGCAGGCTATGATAGCGCTATCCAAGCCGTTGTGAACCGGGTTTTCTCCAAGCCGGATTGCAGGCGGGAAGCTGCGGTGGAGCATGCTCTGCCTTCTTTTTAGCATCTATAGGATAGCGCTGTCCCATGACGAAACCAAGCACTTTGAAACCAACCGCTCTCGTGGTGATGGGTGTTTCCGGCTGCGGCAAGTCGAGCGCCGCCGCCGCTGTGGCCGAAGCCCTGGGCTGGCAGCTGCTGGAAGGAGACGCCTTCCACCCGGCCGAGAACGTGGCCAAGATGCGCCAGGGCACGCCGCTGAACGACGGCGACCGCCAGGGCTGGCTGGCCGAGCTGGCGGCCCAGCTGGCGCAGGCCGGCGAAGCCCATCCCCGGGTGCTGACCTGCTCGGCGCTGAAGAAGAAATACCGCGACCAGCTGCGCGCGGCCCAGCCCCGGCTCGGCTTCGTGTTTCTCGATCTGGACTATGCGACCGCGCTGGCGCGGGTGCAGTCGCGCGCCGGCCATTTCTTTTCGCCCGAGCTGGTGGCCAACCAGTTCCAGACGCTGGAAAGCCCGGTCGGCGAGGGCGACGTGCTGCGCGTGGACGCCACCGCCAGCCTGGAGCAGATCACGGCCCAGGTGCAGGAGTGGTTGCGCTCTTGGCAGCACTCTTGAGCGGGACAAGGCATTGGCCTGCATTGGCCCGCCTTGCCCCGCAGCTACGATAACGCCCATGCCTATACCGCTACACCGATTGGCTCTGGCAGACATCAGGAAGACCCCCACATGAAACTCCACGCAACTATCGATGCGGTCACGCGCCGCATCCGCGAGCGCAGCGCCGCCACGCGCGCCGACTACCTGGCCCTGGTGGACGAGATGGCGGCCCGCCCGCCCGGCACCCAAAGCCTGGGCTGTGCCAACGTGGCCCATGCCTTCGCCGGCCTGCCGGGTTCGGACAAGATCCGCATCGTCGAGCAGAAGGCGCCCAACGTCGCCATCGTCACCGCCTACAACGACGTGCTCTCGGCCCACGCGCCGCTGGCGCGCTACCCCGACATCCTGAAGGACGAGGCCCGCAAGCTCGGCGCCACCGCCCAGGTGGCCGGCGGCGTGCCGGCCATGTGCGACGGCGTGACGCAGGGCGCCCCCGGCATGGAGCTGTCGCTGTTCAGCCGCGACAGCATCGCGCTGGGCACGGCCGTTGCGCTCAGCCACGACGTGTTCGACGCCGCGCTGATGCTGGGCGTGTGCGACAAGATCGTGCCCGGCCTCTTGATCGGCGCGCTGCATTTCGGCCATTTGCCGACGGTGTTCGTGCCCGCCGGGCCCATGACCTCGGGCCTGTCCAACACCGCCAAGGCCAAGGTGCGCGAGCAGGCCGCGCAGGGCCTGGTGGGCCGCAAGGAGCTGCTGGCCGCCGAATCGGCCGCCTACCACGACCAGGGCACCTGCACCTTCTACGGCACCGCCAACAGCAACCAGATGCTGCTCGAAGCCATGGGCCTGCATGTGCCGGGCACGGCCTTCATCAACCCGGGCGACGCCGAGCGCGAACTGCTCACCCGCGAAGCCATGCGTAGCGTGCTGGCCATCACCAAGGCCGGGCGCTTCGCACCCATCGGCCGCGTGGTGGACGAGCGCTGCATCGTCAACGCCATGATTGCGCTGCTGGCCACCGGCGGCTCGACCAACCACCTCATCCACTGGGTGGCCGTGGCGCGCGCGGCCGGCATCGTCATCGACTGGAACGACTTTGCCGAACTGTCGGCCGTGGTGCCGCTGCTGGCCCGCGTCTACCCCAACGGCAGTGCCGACGTGAACCAGTTCCAGGCCGCCGGCGGCCCGGGCTATGTGATCGGCGAGCTGCTGCGCGCCGGACTCATGCATGGCGACGTGCTCACCGTACGCGACGATGGGCTGCAGGCCTATGCGCGCATTCCGCGGGTCGAAGGCGCCAGCCTCGCCTGGCATGACGCGGCCGAGTCCGGCGATCTGGCGGTGCTGCGCCCGGCCGGCGATCCGTTCAGCCCCAGCGGCGGCCTCAAGCTGCTCACCGGCTCGTTGGGCCGCAGCGTGATCAAGGTCAGCGCGGTGCCCGAGGACCGCCACGTGATCGAGGCGCCGGCGCGCGTGTTCGACTCGCAAGAGGCGCTGCAGCAGGCCTTCAAGGCCGGCGAGCTCGAACGCGACGTGGTCTGCGTGGTGCGCTGGCAGGGCCCACGCGCCAACGGCATGCCCGAGCTGCACAAGCTCACGCCGCCGCTGGCGGTGCTGCAGGGCAAGGGCTTCAAGGTGGCGCTGGTGACCGACGGGCGCATGAGCGGCGCTTCGGGCAAGGTGCCAGCGGCCATCCATGTCTCGCCCGAGGCCTGTGTCGGCGGTCCGCTGGCGAAGGTGCAAGACGGCGATATCATCCGCCTCGACGCCCTGGCCGGCACGCTGCAGGTGCTGGTCGGCGAGGCCGAATGGAGCCAACGCCAGGCCGCCACGATGCCGCAGGCTTTGCGGCAGGCCAATGGCCGGGGCTTTGGACGTGAACTTTTTGCCGGATTCCGGCGCCACGCGCTCAGCGCAGAAGAGGGAGCTTGCACATGGCTGGACAATTGACAGCTTTGGCGATCATGCAGGACGCGCCGGTAATCCCGGTGATCGTGCTGCACAAGGTGGAACACGCGGTGCCCATGGCCGAAGCCCTGGTGGCCGGCGGCATCCGCGTGCTGGAGGTGACGCTGCGCACGCCCGAGGGCCTGGCCAGCATCGAGGCGATCGCCAAGGCCGTGCCCGGCGCCATCGTCGGCGCGGGCACGGTGCGCAATGCCGCCGATGCCAAGGCGGCCGCGCAGGCGGGCGCGCGCTTCGCGGTCAGCCCCGGCTACACCAGCGCGCTGGGCCAGGCCTGCCAGGATCTCAAGCTGCCGCTGCTGCCCGGCGTGGCCACCAGCGGCGAGATCATGATGGCGCAGGCCGACGGCTTTAGCGAGCTCAAGTTCTTCCCGGCGGTGCAGGCCGGCGGCCTGGCCATGCTCAAGGCCTGGCAGGGGCCGTTCGGCGATGTGCGCTTTTGCCCCACGGGCGGCATCTCGCCGGCGAATGCGGCGGAGTTCCTGGCGCTGAAGAACGTGGTCTGCGTCGGCGGCTCGTGGCTGGTGCCCACCGACACGCTGGAGCGCGGCGACTGGAGCCACATCAGCGCGCTGGCCCGCGAGGCCGCGGCGCTGCCGCGCAAGGCTTGAAGACCTGGCGATGGGCGGCTGCCGGCACTACATCGTTGTCCAGCCGCATGTCAGCGAATTCCCAAGGCCCATGGCCTTGGTGAAGGGTGATCGGGTCTCGGTCGGCGCGAGCTATGCCGGCCCCGAAAGCGCGGCGAACGCCGCTTGAACGGCTGGTTGTGGGTCACAAGGCACCTCTGACGCTGCTGTCGGGTGGGTGCCTCTGAATTTCTGGCGTCAGGCTGGCCGCCGCCAGTCCTTGAATTTTCCTGTATCGATTCGATCTTGTGGTTCACAGGCGCAATCCTCATTTGGTGGGACCTGTATGAATCAATAGCTTGTGTTGATCTCTGAGTCCGCGCAACGCCTCAAAGCGCTTCAAAAGTGACGATAAACGCCACAAGGTGGCGGCTGACATTTAGTTAAACCATGCGATGAACCAGACTCTGAGCGATCTCAAGGCATACGCGATACTATACAAAAAATGTCAACTTCCGCGTATGATTTGGGTATGTCGTCCATTGAATCGTATTTCGAAGGGCATCTTGCCCAAGGCCGCGCCTACTTCACGCGGGAGGAGGCCCAGGCTGCGCTCGGTCTGTCGTCGCACGCATTGAGCGTTGCGCTGATGCGGCAGGCCAAGAAAGGGCGCCTCGCCCATCCTCGGCGCGGCTTCTACCTGATCCTGCGTCCGGAAGATCGGGTTTTCGGTGCACCCGACCCGGTGCGCTGGATCGACCCGCTGATGAATTACTTGCAACTGGACTACCGCGTTGCCTTGCTGCGCGCTGCTGCGTTCCACGGTGCATCGCATCAGGCGGCGATGGTGTTTCAGGTCATCGTGCCCCGGCAGATGCGTGGCTTCGAGGTAGGTCGGCAGCGGCTGGAATTTGCCTATCAGGGCGCGGAAGCGTTCGCCCAGGTCAACCGGCCCGGTTGGCTGAGGTCGCTCAAGAGCGAGGCCGGGTTTGCGAAGGTTGCGGGTCTGGAACTGACGCTGCTGGACTGTGCCCGCTACTTTCACAAGGCGGCGGGCATCAATGGCCTGGCGCAGACCGCCAAAGACCTGGGCGGGCAGGCCAGGCCCGACGAGTTGGCGCAGATCGCGGCGCACTACGAGAACTCGGCGGTGCGTCGCCTGGGCTACCTGCTGGAGCGGGCAGGCCATGCGGCGCAGGCCGATGCGCTGCGGCCGTTCGCGCGTCAGGCCAAGACGGCCGCGCTGCTCGACCCATCGGTAAAACCGCTGGTGCAAGGGCTGCCCGACCTGCACGAGAAAGTACCCGGCTGGCGTCTCATCATCAACGAATCGGTAGAGGTCGATTTTTGATTCCACAAGCCTATCTCCAAGCCTGGAGCGCGACGGCGCCGTGGCCCGACTTCCGCCAGATCGAGCAGGATCTCATCATCTGTCGCGCTCTGTGCGATCTGTTCAATGCGTCGGCGCTGCGCGGCAAGATCGCGTTTCGCGGTGGCACCGCGATCAACAAGCTGCTGTTCGAGCAGCCGCTACGCTACTCCGAAGACATCGACCTCGTGCAAATGCAGCCGGAGCCGATCGGCGCTACTGTCGATGCGATCCGCGAGGCACTGGCATGGCTCGGGCCGTGCAAGCGCGAGCAGGCAGGGCATTCGATGCACCTGGTGTTTCGCTTCGAGCCGGAGGCCGACCCGCAGTCGACGCTCAAGCTGAAGGTGGAGATGAATACGCGGGAGCACGAATCCTTGTTGGGCGTGCAGTCCTATCCCTTCACGGTGGAGAACGGCTGGTATCGGGGCCAGGCCGAGATCGCATCCTTCGCGCCCGAGGAGTTGTTCGGCACCAAACTGCGCGCGCTGCTGCAACGGCGCAAGAACCGCGACCTGTTCGACCTGGCTCAGGGATTGGAGCAGTTGGCGTTCGATGTGGACAAGCTGGTGGCCAGCTTCGAACACTACCTCGCTCTGGAGGACAAGGCCATCACCCGTGCGATGGCCGAGCAGCGCATGCTGGAAAAGCTTACGCGCAATTTGACGGAAGACATCGCGCCACTGCTGCCGGCAGGCATCCGCTTCGATGAAACTGATGCACTACGGGCCTTTGAGCGCGTTTGGACCGAATTGGTGGCACGGCTCAAGGGTGACCCGTGGAAGTCCACGGACGCGGTAGTCGCTGCATTGCGTGAGAAGGGCTATCCAGCACTACTCCGGCCAAGAGGGTGATGAGGCGTGGAATGCCTGTTCGGGCCTACGGCCGCTTGGCAGCGGTTGCTGACGGTCGTCAGTGCGCAGGATTGCGACCGGTGCGCGACCGACTCCGGTCATTCACCGTGGAAAGGCGCCGTGCTTTCCATCCGGACATCGCCCGCAGCCGCAATTAGTTCCATTTCTGACGAGTCGAATGCGCTTTGGGGTCACCTGTGAACTAGACCAAGGTGACCATACCGCGGGTCGAAAGATCGGTCAGACTGCTAGATCCATCGGACATTTCTGTCGGCCAACCACCGGAGAAGCTTTGAGTAAGCGCAGGACCTAGCAAGGACACATACGCAGGACCAGAATCCTTTTCATCGCTGAACGATGAGCAGACCAGTCCGACAAGTTGGCCAAGTGTATTGAAGACCGGACCGCCGCTCATCCCGCCCCAAGCCGGACAACGGACTTCGACGGATGGCCAGGGTAGCATCGCGCGATCACGCCCTTGTGGAAACACTTGCGACACTTCGCCTCGGCAGCACAGCAAATTTCCAGCAAAGTGCAGCACCATTGACTGGCCCGCAATTTCTGCCTCCGTATGATCTAGCCGAAAGCCGCAAAGCGTCAGACTCTCACCGACCTCTGGGATGCGCGCCGAGACAACTGCTCGATGGAAAGTCCCCGATTTCGGCACGTTGCTCGCAAACGTAAGCCCAATTATGTAGAGGTCCGTGTTGGGGACTTCATTGATCTTCGATACTCTCCAAGCCTGCAGGCCCTCCTCGTTGGCGCCGGTGGCAAGACATGCGATCTGACCCGACAGCAAGCCTTCGAGGTGTGGTTCCACCACGTGCTTCGCGCAAAGGGCAATTTCTGGGGCAACGACTATCGCAGACCCGTCAACGGTGTGACCGTCTGCACCTCCGAAGTGAATTGCAAGCAGCATTCCATTGAAGACGTGCCAATTTCGTAGCCATGTTGCCTTTTCTGATTGGTTAGTCGTGATCAATCCCGCTTCGAAAATCAGCGAGGTCCCAATGGGCACCTGAGGCCCCGGATCCTCAACAATTTCAGTTTGAAGGACCTTGCTGAAGTCTTGAGATACGTCGAGCGATGGCATTTGGCTAGTATCACCGACAGCGGCAAGCGTTCGCCTCAAACTGAGCGGCACCGATAGCGGATTCGCCGCCGGTTAGATCGTTCGCCAGCCGGGCGAAGGCAGGTCAGACTACGGGCTTCCTGATATTCTGCGGATGCCGCCAGCATGGCAAAGTTTGTATTTGACCCGGCAGAACACACAGTGCCCGACAGCGAAGCCATAGGCTTGGTGATCGGCTGAGCCTTCTTACGTTTCTTCTGAAACACAGCGGGAAGCGGACCTAGACCTTGATTGGCTCGAAGGACCGCATCCAGCCTTGAAGAGCCATTCGACTCAACGAACTATGCAGCTCCCGTCGAGGGCGGACGTTGGTGGCCATGACCATGCAACGGCAATCCCACTGCTGCACACAGAAGGAAACCCGCTTACGCGGGCTTCTTGTTGTTCATCCGCTACGCGCTGCGCAACGGATCTATGTCTTTGGCGCCTGCATGGCGGCCATCGCCATAAGCCCTTGAATTCTCTTGTATCAATTCGATCTTGTAGCCATCGGGATCGGTCACGAAGGCGATCACCGTGCTGCCGCCCTTGACCGGGCCGGCTTCGCGGGTGACGTTGCCGCCGGCGGCCTTGATCTTCTCGCAGGCGGCGTAGGCGTCGGGTACGCCCAGCGCGATGTGGCCGTAGGCCGTGCCCGGCTCGTAGCTGTCGACGCCCCAGTTGTAGGTCAGCTCGATCTCGGCCTGGCCGGGGTTGCCGCCGTCGAAGCCGAGGAAGGCCAGCGAGTACTTGTACTCTGGGTTTTCGGAGGTGCGCAGCAATTGCATGCCCAGCACCTGGGTGTAGAAATCGATGGAGCGCTGGAGGTCGCCAACGCGCAGCATGGTGTGCAGGAATCTCATGGGCTGTATTTTGCCCGCGCCGCCAGGGGCTTGCACGGGCTGGGTCTTGGTGTTTTCTCAGCGCCTGAGCACCAGCCAGGTGAAGGCGGCCAGCGAGAGTATCGAATAGATCAGGCCCGGCGCCGCGGCGGTGATCATCGGCGGCCAGTGCTGCAGGTTGCCGGCATAGCCGAACACGTTGTTCAGCATGAAGAAGCTGATGCCCGCCATCACCCCGGCGAACACATAGCCGGCGATGCCGCCGGAGCGAAAGTGCAGGTAGGCGAACGGTAGCGCCAGCACCACCATCACCAGGCAGCTGATGGGGTAGAAGACCTTGCGCCACAGCTCGATCTCGTAGCGCTGCGTGGTCTGGCCGTTGGCCTGCAGGTGGCGCACGTACTGGAACAGGTCGTAGGTGCTCATCTGGTCGGGCTTGAGCACCGCTGCCGCGACCATGTTGCGCGTGATCTGCGTGGGCCAGTTCCATTCGGGCAGCTGCCGCGTTTCCACCTTGGCCTCGCTGCCGCCATCGATGTGGTAGATGCGCTGGGTGACCTCGCCCAAGCGCCAGTGGCCGTCGTCGTCGATGCTGCCCGTCTTGGCGAACCACTGCAGGCTCAGGTGGCCGTTGCCGTCGAAGCGGTAGGCGCGGATGTTCTGCAGCCCGCCGCTGGTGGCGATGGCGCCCACGTTGACGGCGACCATGCCGTCGTCGTGCCGTTCGCGCAGCCAGGCGCCGGTGCGGCCGGTGGTGAGCTGGCCGAAGCGCTGCGCCCGTATCAGCTGCGAGGTCTTCTCGCCCATGGGCGAGATGTAGTCGCCGACCACGAAGGTCAGCGCCACGAAGGCCACGCCGATCGAGGCCAGCAGCGACAGCGCCCGCCAGGGCCCCAGGCCGCTGGTGCGCATGATGGTGAACTCCGAGGTCTGTGCCATGCGCGCCATCACGAAGATGGTGCCGATCAGCACGGTGATGGGCAGCAGCTCGTAGATGTGGGTGGGAATGTTCAGCGCCACCGCGAGCATGGCATGGCGCGTGGTGTAGGCGCCGCCGGTCCAGCGCAGCTCGTCGACCAGGTCGAAGAAGAAGAACAGCGCCAGGAAGGCGAGGGTGACGAAGCCCACCGAGACCGCGATGTCGCGGTAGATCATGCGGCGCAAGGTGTTCATGCGCGCCTCCACAGGCGCCCTGCCAGGCCGGCGAGCGTCATCTGCTGGCTGCGGGCCGCGAGCAGCAGCAGCGCCAGCAGCATGGCGCTGCCATGCAGCAAGACGAAGGAGGTGGCCAGCGAGGTCTTCTCCGCGGCGATCCAGGTCTGGGCAAAGGTCATCAGGTTGTAGTAAACGACAAAGGCAAAAAGCGCGAACATCAGGCTGCTGCTGCGCCCGGCACGCGGGTTCACGCTGGCCATGGCCAGGCCAAGAATAACAAAATTAATAGCTGCAAATGCAAGGCCTATGCGCCATGCCAGCTCGCCCATATAGGCGGGAGTGGGCTTGGCGATCAGATCCAGCGTGGACACCACCTTGGTGGCGCCGTCGCCGGATGCATCGGACGAGCTGGCACTGCCCACCCGGGTGCCGTATTCCTTGAACTCGCTGATCTTGAGGCCGGGCTTGCCGTTTTCGGTCTCCACGCGCTGCCCGTTGTTGAGCACCGCCAGCTTCACGTCCTTTTGCACTTCCAGGCGGGCGGACTGGGCGCTGGTCACCGTGTCCTTGCCGTTGACCGAGGTCACGATGAAGACATTGCTGGCCTCGGTGTCCGACGAGCGCTCGCGGTCGATGAAGAAAACGCGCGAGCCGTCGGCCGACTCCTGGAATTCGCCGGGGGCGATGCGGTCCACGTCGCTGCGCTGCTCGTACTGCGTGCGCAGCTGCACGATCTGCTGGTTGGCCCAGGGCCAGACCATGAGCGACAGCACGGCGATGACGGCCAGCACCGGCCAGGCAAAGCGCAGCAGCGGCCGCAGGAACAGCGCCAGGCTCTGGCCGCTGCTGAACCAGATGACCATCTCGCTGTCGCGGTACATGCGCGACAGCGTTGCCACCACCGCGATGAACAGGCACAGGCCGAGGATGGTGGGCAGCTGGCCCAGCACGGTGTAGCCCATGACCAGCAGCACGTCGGAGGGGTTCACGCTGCCCTTGGACGCCAGGCCGAGCACGCGTATGAGCATCATGGTCATCACGATGGTCACAATCACCACCAAAGTAGCGCCGAAGCTGCGCGAAAGCTCTTTGCGAATGGATGAATCGAATAACATTGGCGAGAAGGATGACACCGATGACGAATTTTGACCTCAAAACCCTGGACCTGGCCGCCGCAGCCTCGCAAGCCTGCGACCTGCTGCTGGTATTGATGGCTGCAGACGCCCCGAAGAGCAGCGACCCGCTCTCCGTGCTGGCGGCACATGCGCAGAAGAATGGCGACTTCGAGGCCAAGGCCGGCCAGACACTGTCCCTCTACCAGGTGCCCGCGGTAGCGGCGCGCCGCGTGGTGCTGGTGGGCATAGGCGACGGCAAGGCCAAGGGCATGCGCCAGGGCTTGAGCGCGGTGGCGCCATTATTGCAGCTGGACAGCACCAAGGCCGTGTGGATGGCCGCAGCCTGCGCTCTGGTACCCGAGGCCGTGCAGGCCTCGGTGCAGTGCCTGGGCGATTTGCTCTATGTCTACCGCACCAGCAAGCCTTCGGCCAAGGCGCGAAAGGACATGCACTGCACGCTGGGCGTGCCCAATGCCGAGGCTGTGCGCCCGGTGTTCGACGTCGCCGTCGCGGCCGCGGCCGGTGTGGGCCTGGCGCGCGAGTGGGCCAATCGCCCCGCGAACTACGCCACGCCCAAGATGCTGGCCGCGGCGGCCGAGGCGCTGGCCGGCGGCAAGCGCATGCGCTGCAAGATCCACAAGAGCGAGGATGTGGAGAAGCTCGGCATGGGCGCCTTCATGGCGGTGGCCCAGGGCTCGGCCGAGCCGCTGCGGCTGATCGAGCTGCACTACGAGGGTGGCGCCAAGGACGAGCCGCCCCAGGTGCTGGTCGGCAAGGGCATTACCTTCGACACCGGCGGCATCTCGCTGAAGCCGGCCGCCGAAATGGACGAGATGAAGTTCGACATGAGCGGCGCCGCCAGCGTGCTGGGCACCTTCAAGGCGCTGTCGCTGCTCAAGCCGAACATCAATGTGGTGGGCCTGATTCCGGCCTGCGAGAACATGCCCGATGGCCGCGCGGTCAAGCCGGGCGACGTGGTCACCAGCATGAGCGGCCAGACCATCGAGGTGCTGAACACCGACGCCGAGGGCCGGCTGGTGCTCAGCGATGCGCTGACCTACGCGCAGCGCTTCAAGCCGGCCGCGATCATAGACATCGCGACGCTCACCGGCGCCTGCGTGATCGCGCTGGGCGCCCAGCGCAGCGGCTTGTTCTCGAACGACGATGAACTGGCCGCCGCGCTGCAACAGGCCGGCGACGCGGCGCTCGACGGCTGCTGGCGCATGCCGCTCGACGACGAGTATGGCGAGGGCCTGAAGAGCAATTTTGCCGACATGGCCAACGTGGCCGGCCGGGCCGCGGGCGCGGTGACCGCGGCCAAGTTCCTGCAGCGCTTCGTCGAAGACACCCCGTGGGCGCATCTGGACATTGCCGGCACCGCCTGGAAGAGCGGCGCCGGCAAGGGCGCCACCGGTCGTCCGGTGGCGCTGCTGCTGAACTACCTGCTGGCGCGCGCCAGGCGTGGGTAAGCGATGAGCGCGCTGGCGGTGGCCTTTCATTTCAACGTGCCCGACAAGCTGCTGTACACCTGCAAGCTGGTGCGCAAGCTGCAGCGCATGGGCATGCCGCTGGTGATCTCGGCCGACGCCGGCACCGCGGCGGCGCTGAGCGAGCGGCTGTGGTCCTTTGGCGGCGGCGCGCAGTTCCTGGCGCACTGCCATGCCGATGCGGCACCCGAGGTGCTTGCTGCTTCGCCCACCGTGCTGGCGCAGCAGCTCGGCGCAGGCCTGCCGCACCACAAGGTGCTGCTCAACCTGCAGGCGGCCACGCCCGCGGGCTTTGAGCGCTTCGAGCGCGTGATCGAGGTGGTGAGCGAGCAGGACGAGGCCGACCGCAGCGCCGCCCGCCAGCGCTGGCGCGCCTACCAGTCGGGCGGCTACGCCATAGAGCGGCACGATCTGAACATGCGCGGCGACGCGCAGGAGTGATGGACATGGAGCCGAGGACGCCGCCAAAGTTTGTGCCAACCCTGACCGAGGTAGTGGCTTTCGACGAAGATTTCCACGAGGATGTGGAGGGCCTGCCGCCAGCGCAGCCGCCGGCACGCCAGGCGCCCGTCGATCCCGCGCCGCATACGGTGCCGGATACGGTACCGGATACAGTGCCGCCGCGCGAAGCAGCTGCGCTGGATAATGGCGATTTGCCAGCTGACTTCGCGGCCGACATGACGCGCCGCGTGCTGCAGCGAGTGCAGCCTGCGCTACAGGCGCAGCTGGCCCAAGCCGTCGAAGACCTGGTGCGGCAACACACACAGGCTATGCTTGCGGCCTTGAGCGAAACGATGGCAACCGTCGTGCGGGAGGCTGTGGCGCAAGCCGTGCGGCAGGAGCTCGATGCCGGCAGGTAGGACTGCGGAACAAGGCCGGGCGCTCGCAAGACAAAACAATCATTTCTTATCAATAACGGAAGAAAGCGGAGAGTTCGATGCAAATGAAGCACAGTATCGTGGCGCTTGCGGCCCTGGGCGCGCTCGCGGGCAGCGCCTTGGCGCAAGACGTGGTCGTGGTGAAGATTGGCCACGTGGGGCCGGCATCCGGCCCGCAGGCCCATTTCGGCAAGGACAATGAAAACGGCGCGCGCATGGCCATCGACGAGGCCAATGCACAGGGCGTGACCATCGGCGGCAAGAAGGTCAAGTTCGAGCTGGTGGCCGAAGACGATGCGGCCGACCCCAAGCAGGGCACGGCCGTGGCGCAGAAGCTGTGCGATGCCAAGGTCGCCGGCGTGGTGGGGCACCTGAACTCCGGCACCACGATTCCCGCATCCAAGATCTACCACGACTGCGGCATCCCGCATGTGACCGGCGCGGCCACCAACCCCGACCTGACCAAGCCCGGCTACGACACCACCTACCGCATCATCGCCAACGACAATGCGCTGGGCGCGGGCCTGGCGCTGTACTCGGCGCACACGCTGGGCGTCAAGCGCGTGGCGGTGGTCGACGACCGCACGGCCTACGGCCAGGGCGTGGCCGGCGTGTTCAAGAAGGCATCGGCCGAGATGGGCGTGAGCGTGGTCAGCGAGCAGTTCACCACCGACAAGGCCACCGACTTCATGGCCATCCTCACCGCGATCAAGGCCCAGAAGCCCGACGCCATCTTCTACGGCGGCATGGATCCGCAGGCCGGCCCCATGCTGCGCCAGATGCAGCAGCTGGGCATGACCAAGGTCAAATACTTCGGCGGCGACGGCATCTGCACCACCGAGCTGCCCAAGCTGTCGGCCAACTCCAAGGCGCTGGACAGCGTGGTCTGCGCCGAGGGCGCGCTCTCGCTGGCCAAGATGCCCGGCGGCACCGCCTGGAAGGCCCGCTACGACGCCAAGTACCCCGGCCAGTACGTGCTCTACAGCCCCTACACCTATGACGCGACCATGCTGCTGATCGACGCGATGAAGCGCGCCGGCTCGTGGGACCCGAAGGTGTACATCCCCGAGCTCAAGAAGTCGCACTACAAGGGCGTGACGGCGAACATCGAATTCGAGTCGAATGGCGACCTGAAGAACCCCGCGATCACGCTGTATGTGTACCGCAATGGCAAGAAGACGCCGCTGAACTAACTCTGGCCAGCAGCGACGACGGCAACCTGGGCTCCCGGGTTGCCGTTTTTGTTTGCAGGATGCCAGCATCGAGGCGCAGGTTCAGCTTGTCTTGCGGATGGGTGTGGCTAGGTGTAGTATGTAAAAAATTTTAGACATTTTCTCAGGCTGCAGCTGCCATGAACCTCATTGATATTGGCCGAGCCATACGGATCCGGCGCACCGAGCTGGGCTTGTCCCAAGCACAATTGGCACACCTGAGCGGCTTGTCTCGCCAAACCTTGGTCGGCCTGGAAAACGGCACGCTGGGCGATTTGGGTGTCAACCGCGTAGGGCAGGTGATGGCGGTGCTGGGATTGGACAGCCCGAAGCTGGATACCCAGGCGCGGCGCAAGAAGCGCGGCCTGTGGATGGCCGCCAAGACGGCCAGTGTCAGCTATGCGCGCGAGCTGGCACCCGAGGCGCTGGAGCAGGCTTTGGCAAGCGGCGAGGTCTCTGCGCCATTTGTAGCCCACCTGACTCATTTGCTCGACGAGGCGCCCGTGCCCATCGTCGTGATGGCCGTGGAGGAGGCGGCGGTGCGCGCGCACCTGCCACCCAGGCAAGTCTGGCGCAACGTGGCGAAGCTGGCCGGATCCTTGTGCGTGCATCGTCGGGCGCTGTGGGCATGAAATCCGCGGCACTGCCCGGCGGTCCGTGGGAGGTGCTGTTTCCGCGGGCACTGCTACTCATCGATGAGGTCAGCCGGCATGGCGGCATCGCGAACCCATTCTGGACTCTGGGCGGTGGAACCGTGCTGATGTTCCGCTACCGCCTTCGGCTGAGCAAGGACATCGACATCTTCGTGCCTGATCCACAGTATCTCGGATTCGTTACGCCACGGTTGAGCGATGCGGCGGCAGATCTGACGCAAGACTACACCGAGCAACCGGGCTCTTTCGTCAAGCTGCAGTTCGAGGAGGGTGAGATCGACTTCGTTGCCGCTCCCAATCTGCTGGCTGATGCTTGGGAGACCTGGGAAATCAGCGGCCGCGCCGTGAAGGTGGAGATGGCCGCTGAAATCATTGCCAAGAAGATGTACCATCGCGGCGATCGGGTTTCAGCGCGTGATCTGTTCGACTTGGCTCTCGTGATTGAGCACGAGAGCCAGCCACTTTTAGCGGCGACGCCGTTCTTGCTACGCTACCGCGATGCGTTCCTCTCTCAGATCCGGGCGCCCCATGCTGGCTTGCGCACTGCGTTCGACGCCATTGCCATGCTTGATTACACACCTAGCTTCGATCATTGCGTAGCCGTGGCCGAGAACTTTCTGGGCCGGCTGTAGGCCTTTCGCATCTGCGCTTTCCCGGGAAAACTGGAGTGCGCGGAATTGCCTTCTTGAGCTCTTGCCTCCTGGTCGACGATGCGGTCGAAGGTCTTGGCACCCAGCCAGTCGTTCCTTTGCGCACCAGAGCTCGCTTCGGCTGCAAATATCGGGAAAACCCTTGCTCAAATAACTTCTGCTGCCAAGCCACTAAAATTTCGTCCTTTGGCGCGCGCGCCGCGATGGCTTGCAGTGCCGCGTTGCCTTTCTTCACTAGCTTCTTTCGGGCGCCGGGCCTGGTCCACGGCGCCTTGTTGTTTGTTTCCATGATCGAATTAAAAGGTATCACCCAGGTCTATCCGGGGCCTGAGGGTCCGGTGCATGCGCTGCGCGGCATCGACCTGGCGATCGGCGCGGGCGAGGTATTCGGCATCATCGGCCGCAGCGGCGCGGGCAAGAGCTCGCTGGTGCGCAATATCAACCTGCTGAACCGGCCGACGAGCGGGCAGGTGATCGTGGGCGGGCAGGATCTGACGCAGTTGAGCGTCGCGCGGCTGCGCGCGGCGCGGCGCGACATCGGCATGGTGTTCCAGCACTTCAACCTGCTGTCGTCGCGCACCGTGTTCGACAATGCCGCCTTGCCGCTGGAGCTGGCGGGCACCGATAAGGCGGCCATCAAGCGGCGCATCGATCCGCTGCTCGACCTGGTGGGCCTGGCCGGCCTGCGCGACCGCTATCCGGCGCAGCTGTCGGGCGGCCAGAAGCAGCGCGTGGGCATTGCCCGTGCACTGGCCAACCATCCCAAGGTGCTGCTCAGCGACGAGGCCACCTCGGCGCTGGACCCGGAGACCACGCGCGCCATCCTGGCGCTGCTCAAGCAGGTCAACCGCGACATGGGCCTGACGGTGGTGCTCATCACGCACCAGATGCAGGTGGTCAAGCAGATCGCCGACCGCGTCGCGGTGATGGAGGCCGGACGCGTGGTGGAGATGGGGCCGGTGATCGATGTGTTCACCCGCCCGCAGCAACCCATCACCAAGAGCCTGATCGACGAGATCGTGCCGCAGGAGCTGCCCGCCAGCGTGCTTGAGCGCGTGCGCGCGCTGGATGCGCAGCGCAGCCGGGGCAGCGGCAAACTGCTGCGCCTGGCCTATGCGGGCGAGCAGGCCTACCAGCCCATTTTGTCGCGGCTGATCCGCGACTTCGGGCTGGACTTGAACATCCTGAACGGCCAGGTCGACGAAATCCAGGAGCAGACCTTCGGCTTTCTCGCGGTCTATGCCAGCGGCGAGCCGCAGCAGCTGGAGGCGGCCATCGCCGCGCTGCAGGCCGGCGGCGTGCAGGTGCAGGAAGTAGAGCATTGAAGGCGTAGGCATCCATGTTTGAGAATTTTTCGGAAATGATGCTGCAGCTGTTTGCCACCTCGCTGTGGGAGACGCTGGTGATGGTTGGCATTTCGGGCATCGCGGGGGCGCTGATCGGCATTCCGCTGGGCGTGTTCCTGCGCCTGACCGACCGCGGCGGCGTGCTCGAGAACGGGCCGCTGAACCGCATCGTGGGCTGGGTGGTGAACGCGGTGCGCTCCACCCCCTTCATCATCTTGCTGGTGGCGATCATCCCGTTCACGCGGCTGGTGGTGGGCTCGTCCATCGGCACCGCGGCGGCGATCGTGCCGCTGACGCTGGCGGCCGCGCCTTTCGTGGCCCGCCTGGTGGAGGCCTCGCTGCGCGAGGTGGACAACGGCCTGATCGAGGCGGCCCAGGCCATGGGCGCGACGTCGTGGCAGATCGTCTGGAAGGTGCTGCTGCCCGAGGCCATGCCCGGCATCGTGGCCGGCCTGACGATCAGTTTCGTGAGCCTGACCGGCTACTCGGCCATGGCCGGCGCGATCGGCGGCGGCGGCCTGGGCGACCTGGGCATACGCTACGGCTACCAGCGCTTCTTGCCCGACGTGATGCTGGCCGTGGTGCTGATCCTGATCCTGTTCGTGCAGCTGATCCAGAGCCTGGGCGACTGGGCGGTGCGCCGGCTCAGCCACAAATAGGGCCAAGCCATGGCCGCCTGCGCCGGCTGCCATTGAAATCCGAGATTCGCTGACAAGGCCGGCGCCCCGCAAACCCTTTAATATCTGCTTGGCCCGGCCGGTTGCCGGGATGCAAGCAAGGGGTGTGCATGCCATTGGAGTCTGTCAGCCAGGAGCCGCCGGAGCGCGCGGCCGTATCCCTGCCAGCCCCGCTCCAGCCGGCCGCGCCCCAGCGCCAGCAGTTGGCGCAGTACCAGGCGCTGGCGCAGCTGGCGTCGCTGGTGCCGGGTCTGCGGCTGATGGTGGGCCTGGTGATCGGCGCGTTGGTCATTCTGGCGCTGTACGTCGGGCGCGACCTGCTCATCCCGCTGGCCCTGGCCTCGCTGCTGGGCTTTTTGCTCGACCCCATCGTCAGCCTGCTGCAGCGCCTGAAGCTGCCGCGCATGGTGGCGGTGCTGCTGGTGGTGGCGCTGGCGGTGGGCGGCATCGGCGCCGGCGGGCTGTACCTGGGCAGCCAGGTCTCCCAGCTGAGCTCGGAGCTGCCCACCTACCAGAACACGATACGCAAGAAGCTGCAGAACCTGCGCGTCTACGCCCAGGGCCCGGGCGTGCTCGACGGCGCGCGGCAGGTCTACAACACGGTCGAGACCGAAATCGCCAAGGTGGCGCCCGGCGACGCCTCGGGGCGCGCCGCGGCCGCGCGGCCGGCGCGGGTGCAGAAGGTCGAGATCCAGCCGCCCGCCAGCCGGCCGCTGCAGCAGGCCGCGGAAATGTTGGCCCGCCTCGGCGAGCCGGTAGCCATGGCGGGCATCGTGCTGCTGTTCGTGATCCTGATCCTGCTGGACCGCAGCGACCTGCAGGACCGGCTGATCCGGCTGATGGGCCCGAACATGCACATGGCCACCGATGCGCTGGACGAGGCCGCGAGCCGCATCGGCCAGTACCTGCGCATGCAGCTGGTCGTCAATGTCAGCTACGGCATTCCGATGGCGCTGGGGCTGTGGTGGATAGGCGTGCCCGGCGCGGTGCTGTGGGGGGCGCTGGCGGCGGTGATGCGCTTCGTGCCCTATATCGGGCCCATGGTGTCGGCGATCTTCCCGCTGCTGTTGGCGTTTGCGGTAGACCCCGGCTGGCACCTGCTGCTGTGGACCCTGGGGCTGATCGTGCTGCTCGAACTGGTGAGCAACAACGTGATCGAGCCCTGGCTGTACGGTGCGAGCACCGGGCTGTCGACGCTGTCCATCATCCTGGCCGCCACCTTCTGGACCGCGCTGTGGGGGCCGATAGGCCTGATCCTGTCGACGCCGCTGACCGTGTGCCTGCTGGTGCTGGGGCGCTACATACCGGCGCTGGGCTTCATGGAGGTGCTGCTGGGCAGCAAGGCGGTGCTCGATCCGGCCGAAAAGCTTTACCAGCGCCTGCTCAGCGGCGATGTGGAGGCGGCGGTGGAGGTGGCCACGCAGTCGATCCGCGACGCGCTGCCGTCGCGCCCCGAAGCGCAGCACACCGCGGCGGCGGTCACCCAGTTCTACGATGAGGTGGCGATCCCGGCGCTCACCATCGCCAGCCGCAACAACAGCGAGTACATCACCGCGGAGCACCGGCTGCGCCTGTCGCTGGGCACCTCGGAGCTGATCGAGGAGCTGGAGCAGCGCTTCGAGCCCCGGCTGGCCCAGGCCGGGGCGGCGGTGCATTGCGTCGGCATCCGCTGGGAGATCGATGCGCTGGCCGCCGCCATGCTGGCGCACATGCTGGGCGTGCAGGGCTATGACGCGCGCTGCTCCGAATACGCGCTGCCGCACATGGCGGTGAACGACGATTTCGCCAGCTGGGGCCGGCCGCAGCTGGTGTGCCTGTCGACCTTCAGCCCGCATCCGCAGGCCGCGGTGCGCCAGATGAGCCGGCGCCTGCGCGAGCGCTGGCCGCGGGTGAGGATCGCGGTGGCCGCCTGGAACGCGGGCGAAGAGCTGCGCCAGCCGCAGGCGGCCGAGGCGCTGGGGGTGGACATGGTGGTGCATGGCGCGCGCGAGCTGGCGCTGCGCATCGAGCAGGTACTGCAGCCGGCCGGGCTGGCGCATGCCGCGGCCGAACGCCCGCGCGGCGACGCCCAGCGGGTTGCGGCCCTGCATGCCAGCGGCGTGCTGGGCCCGGCCTGCATGGATGCCTGCCAGGAGTGCGCGGTGCAGGCGGTCCATGCCTTCCAGGTGCGCTGGGCCCATGTGGCCTGGGTCGACGAGGACTGGGTGCATACCCCGCGCAGCCTGCTCATCAAGGGCAGCGCGGATGCGCCGCTGCACGGGCTGCCGCGCGACGAATCGATCAGCGCCCACGTGGTGGCCGAGAACGGCATGCTGGTGGTGCCCGACGTGCAGCGCGATCCGCGCTTTGCGCACCATCCGATGCTGCTGGAGCACGGCATCCGCTTCTTCGCGGCGGTGCCGCTGGCCGACCGCAAATCGCACATCCTGGGCGCGCTGGTGATCTTCGACGACCAGCCGCGCCAGCTGGACGAGCGCGAGAGCGAGCTACTGCAGAACATGGCGGCCCGCCTGATGCAGGCGCTGCTGCAGGCGGAAGGGGCAGAAAAGATATAAAAACAGGAGCTTCTAGCGCTTTGTCAACAATGTTTTCAGATATAAATCACATTGAAAACAAAGTATATCAAGCGCCAATAGCTATAGTTTTTAATAGGCCCTGGGCCAAAAAACAAACCCCCGGCGCGGGCCGGGGGCTTTGCAGTGCCGAAGGCGGCGGCGGGTTTATTCCACCTTGGCCTTTTCGCGCAGTTCCTGCTGGTACTTCTGAACGCCTTGCTGGCGCAGCTGCTGGATGATCTGGGGCTTCACGTCCTCGAACTTGGGCAGTTGCGCATCGCGGATGTCGTCCACGCGGATGATGTGGTAGCCGAACTGGGTCTTGACGGGCTTGTCCGTCATCTCGCCCTTCTTCAGCTTGGTCATGGCCTCGGAGAATTCGGGCACGTAGCTGGCTGCATTGGCCCAGTCCAGGTCGCCGCCGCGCTGGCCGGATCCGGGGTCCTTGGATTCCTTCTTGGCCAGGTCGGCGAACTTGGCGCCCTTCTTGATCTGGGCGATCAGGCTCTTGGCCTTGTCTTCGCTGTCCACCAGGATGTGGGCGGCATGGTATTCCTTGCCGGTATTGGCGGCCACGAACTTGTCGTACTCGGCCTTGGCGGCCTGGTCGGAGATCGGGTGGGCCTTCTCATAGCTGGCGAACAACTCCTGCGCCAGGATGCCCTGGCGAGCCAGCTCCATCTGGGCCTTGAACGAGTCGGTGGCGTCCAGGCCCTGCTTGCGGGCTTCCTGGGCGTAGATCTCGCGCTCGACGATGGCATCCTTGATCTGGGCTTCCTGCTCGGCGGTGACCGGGCGGCCACTGCGCTCCAGTTGCTGCTTGAAGGTGTTCATCAGCGAGGCGGGGACCGGCTTGCCGTTCACCACGGCAATGTTCTGGGCCAGCGCTGGCACTGCGGCCGTGCCCATCACGGCGGCGGCAACGAAGGCGGACAGGAGCTGTTTTTTCATGCGTTTTCCAAACGGTTTATGAAATGGATATGAGAGCAATGCACAGGCCGGAGTTCCTTCGCCGGCCGGTAGATCACAGGATTTCGATGGCCAGGGCGTGCAGCCCCGCATCCATGAATTCTCGCAGCGCATCATACACAAGGCGATGCTGCGCCACCCGGGAGCGAGTCGTAAAAATCGGTGAACCGATGCGCACCCGGAAATGCGTGCCGAAACCGCTGCCGTTGGCGCCCGCATGGCCGGCATGCTGCCAGCTCTCGTCGACGACTTCGAGCTGCGTTGGCTGGAATGCGCTGCGCAGGGCCGCCTCGATCGCGGCCGCGGTGATGTCCTGGGCTTGCATGCGGCTCATTCGTGGGCGGACGAGCCGGTTTCGCCATCCTTCAGGTAGCGGCTCAGGTAGATGGCCTGCACGATGACGAACACCACCATCAGGCCCAGGCCGCCGAACATCTTGAAGGTGGCCCAGGTGTCCAGGTCGAAGTTGAAGGCCACCCACAGGTTCAGCACGCCCATGAGCGCAAAGAACACCGCCCAGCTGTAGTTCACCGTGTTCCACACCGGCGCGGGCAGCTGCATCTGCGCGCCCATGAGCTTTTGCATCAGGTTCTTCTTGAACAGCCACTGGCCGCCCAGCAGCACCGCGGCCATCACCCAGTACAGCACCGTGGGCTTCCACTTGATGAAGGTGTCGTTGTGCGAGATCAGCGTGGCGCCGCCGAACAGCACGATCACCGCCAGGCTGATCCACTGCATGGGCTCGACCTTGCCGTGCTTGTAGCGCAGCCAGCCGATCTGCGCCACGGTGGCGACGATGGCGACGGCCGTGGCCACGAAGATGCCCCACAGCTTGAAGGCCGCGAAGAACAGCAGGATGGGGAAAAATTCAATGAGCAGCTTCATGGCGTGGGGCTGGCGTCAACAATGCAAAAAAGGGAGATTATCGGCAGAGACGGTGCGCGCCGAGTCTAGAGCTTGTCGCCGGCCTCGAAGTCGAGCGAGGCCGAATTCATGCAATAGCGCTGCCCGGTGGGCGCCGGGCCGTCGGGAAACACATGGCCCAGGTGGGCGCCGCACTGCGCGCACACGGTTTCGGTGCGCACCATGCCATGGCTGCGGTCCACATGCTCGGCGATGGCGCCGGGCACCGCCTCGGAAAAACTCGGCCAGCCGCAGCCGGCGTCGAACTTGGTGGCCGAATCGAACAGCTTGGCGCCGCAGCAGATGCAGTGGTAGCTGCCATCGGCCCAGTGCGCCTCGTACTTGCCGGTGAAAGGGCGCTCGGTGGCCGCGCGGCGCGTAACCTCAAAGGCCTGCGGCTCGGCATGCTTGGCGGCCAGCTCGGCCTGCCACTGGGCGTCGGTCTTGGTGATGGGATAGGTCATGATGAACAGCTGATCGCAATGTGCCGCGCCCCATCGGGCGGCGGCTCGGCCCAGCCCTCGAAGGCCGGGTGCTCTTCATATGGAGACTGCAGCACGGCTTGCAAGTCGTGCAGCGCCTGCCAGTCGCCACGCTGAGCGGCTTCGATCACCGATTGTCCCAGGTAGTTCCGCAGCACGTACTTGGGGTTGGTCTTGAGCATCGAATCTGCCATCTGCGCCGTATCCATGGCTGCCATCAGCGTTCGGTACTGCCGCAGCCAGTCCTGCCAGCCGCCGCTGTCGTCGAACAGCTCGGCGACGGAATCATAGCGGCCGCCTGCCACGGCATGCGACAGCCGGCGCCAGAACAGCGTGTAGTCCGCCGCATGCGCCTGCAGCAGGGTCAGCAGCGGGGCGATCAATGCATCGGCACCGCCAGCATCCAGGCCCAGCTTGGCCGCCATGCGGGCCGCAAAGCCTTGCTGCAGGCGATCCTTGTAGACGTCGATGGCCGCCACGGTGGCCTTTTCGTCCTCGATCAGCGGCAGCAGCGCCTGGCCCAGGCAGAACAGGTTCCAGTAGGCGATCTGCGGCTGGCGCGCAAACGCATAGCGGCCCGAGCTGTCGCTGTGGTTGCAGATGTGGTTGGCGTCGAAATGGTCGAGGAACTGGAAGGGCCCGTAGTCCAGCGTCAGGCCCAGGATGCTCATGTTGTCGGTGTTCATCACCCCATGGCAAAAGCCTATGGCCTGCCAGTGGGCCAGCAGGTCGGCGGTGCGCAGCGCCACCTCGCGCAGCAGGCCCGCATAGCAGGCGGGTGCCGGCTGGGACTGCAGCGCGGGGTAGTAGCGCCGGATCACATAGTCCGCCAGCGTGCGCAGCGCATCCATCTGGTTGCGCGCGGCAAAATGCTCGAAATGGCCGAAGCGCACGAAGCTGGGCGCCACCCGCGCCACCACCGCGGCGCTCTCCTGCGTTTCGCGGTAGACCGGCTGGGGCGAGGCCACCAGGCTCAGCGCCCGCGTGGTGGGCACGCCCAGCGCATGCATGGCTTCGCTGCACAGGTATTCACGGATGCTGGAGCGCAGCACCGCGCGCCCGTCGCCCATGCGTGAATACGGCGTCATGCCGCTGCCCTTGAGCTGGATCTCCTGGCCGCCGGCGGTTTCGCCCAGCAGGATGGCGCGGCCATCGCCCAGCTGCCCGGCCCATTGGCCGAACTGGTGGCCGCTGTAGACCGTGGCGATGGGGTCCATGCCATCCAGCAGCGCATTGCCGCCCAGCACCTGGGCCGCCTCGCCGCTGGCGAGCCAGGCGGCATCCCAGCCCAGCCCGGCCGCGACCTGGGGCGACCAGGCCTGCAGCGTCGGCTCAGGCAGCGGGGTGGGGCGCAGCCGGGTGTAGAACGCCGGCGGCAGCTGGGCAAAGCCGTTGATCCAGGCCGAGGGCTGCTCGCTCACGGCGGTTTCGCTATCCGCTTGGAGATCGTTGTCGGTAAGAGACATCCGGGCATTGTCACCCAGTGGCAAAAACCTTATCCCGGATGCTCCTGCAGGGCTGGCTCAGGCGCCGAAGCCCATTCCGCCAGCACCTGTGCGGTGTGCTCGCCCAGGCGGGGGGCCTTGTCGCCGGCGCGCAGCGGCGTGCGCTGCCAGCGCACACTGGGGTTGATGCCGCGGTAGGCCCGGCCCTGCGCGTCGTGGTAGCGGCCGAGCAGGCCCTGGCCGCCTTGCTCCAGCGCCTCGATCAGCTCGCCGAGCTGCGCCACCGGGGCGGCGGGAATGTCGGCCTGCGAGAGCAGACGCACCCAGGTGGCCGTGTCGCGGTCGGCGAGCCGCGCTTCGACGTAGGCGTAGACCGCGTCGATATTGCGGGTGCGGCTGGCCATGCTCCGGAAGCGCTCGTCGGTGTGCCACAGATCTGCGTCGCCCATCAGCCGCAAGAAGCTCTCCCAATGCCTGTCGGTATAGACGATGGTGCTGAGCCAGCCGTCTGCGGTTTTGTAGGGCCGGCGGTAGCGCGACAGCAGCCGGGGGTTGCCGGCTGCGCTGGCCGCTTCGTCGGCAAAGGTGGCGGCGCCCAGGTGGTCCGACAGCATGAAGCCGGCCATGGTCTCGTACATGGGCACCTCGATGTACTGGCCTTCGCCCGACGCCATGCGCTCCAGCAGCGCCGCCAACACGGTCTGCACCACGAAGAGCCCTACGGTCTTGTCGGCGATGTTGATCGGCAGGTAGCCGGGGCGTTCGCCGGTGGCCGTCTGCACCAGGTCGGGCAGCGCGGCCATGCCCTGGATCAGGTCGTCGTAGGCCGGCTTGCCGGCATGCGGGCCATTCTCGGCAAAGCCGGCCAGGAACACGTAGATGAGCCTGGGGTTGTGGCGCGACAGCGTCTCCCAGTCCAGCCCCAGTTTCTGCAGCGCCTTGCGGCGCATGTTGGTGACGAACACGTCCTGGTGGCGCACGGCCTGGGCCACGGTGTGCCGCGCCTGGGGCTGCTTCATGTCCAGCACCACGCTGCGCTTGCCGCGGTTCAGGTTCAGGTAGACCGGACCCATCTGCGGCTCGCGGTGCGGGCCCATGTTGCGCATGATGTCGCCCTCGGGCGGCTCCAGCTTGACGACGTCGGCGCCGTACTCGGCCAGCATCTGCGTCGCGTAGGGCCCCATGATGACGCTGGTGAGGTCGAGGATGCGGGTGCCGGCCAGCGGCAGCCGGCGAGTGCTGCCTGCCGTGGTCATTGGGGCTCGATGCCGGCTTTCTTCACGATCTCGCTCCACTTGCGGATCTCGCTGGAGACATAGCTGCGGGTCTGGGCCACGTCCATGCTGCCTGCCGTGGTGGCTTGCTCGTCCAGGGTCTTCTTGAAGGCGGGCTCGGTCATGGACTCGTGCGCCAGCTTGTTGAGCTGCTCCAGGATGGCGGGCGGGGTGCTGGCGGGCGCATACAGGCCGATCCAGATTTCCGTCTCGTAGCCGGGCACGCCCTGTTCGGCGATGGTGGGCACCTCGGGCAGCATGGGGTTGCGCTCGCTGGTCGAGACTCCGATGGCGCGCAGCGTGCCGGCCTTGACATAGCGCAGCGCACTCAGCCCGTCGACGAACGAGGCCTGGATCTGCCCGCCGAGCAGGTCGTTCACTGCCAGCGCCGTGCCCTTGTAGGGCACGTGGATGAGCGGCGCGCCGGTCTTGCTGGCCAGTAGCTCGCCCGAGAGGTGGGTGGTGCCACCGGTGCCCGACGAGCCGTAGCTCACGCCGTTGTGCTTGCGCGCATAGTCCAGCAGCTCGGGTACGGTCTTGACCGGCAGCGACGGGTTCACCAGCAGCACGTTGGGTGTGCGCGCCAGCATGGCGATCGGGGCGAAGTCCTTTTCGGTGTTGTACGGCAGGTTCTTGGTGATCGACGGGTTCACCACGTGCGCCGTGGTAGTGATGAGCAGCGTATAGCCATCCGGCTTGGCGCGGGCCACGCGGGTGGCGCCGATGATGCCGCCGGCGCCGGGCTTGTTGTCCACCACTGCGGCCTGCCCGGTGCCGGTCTGCAAGGTCTTGGCGAACTGGCGCGCCAGGATGTCGGTCATGCCGCCGGCCGCAAACGGCACGACGAGGGTCACGGGCTGGGCCGGGTAGTCTGCGGCCAGGGCGCCGCCGGCAGCGAACGCGGTGGCCAGCACCAGCAGGCTGCGCCGGATTTTGTGGAATGTCATGTTGGTCTCCTGCAGGGGGCGGGGTTCAGTCGGCGCGGCGCTTGCGGCTGGCGAGGAAGGCTTCCATGTAGCGCTTGGGCTCGTCGGTGTCGTAGGCCGAGACCAGTCCGGCTATGCCGATGTTGATGGCTTCCTGCAGCGGCATCCGCTCCCAGTCGCGGATCAGCTTCTTCTGGATGCGCATGGACACCGGGCCGTTGGCCAGGATCTCGGCCTTCCAGTGCGTCACCGCGGCGTCAAGCCCTGGCTGGCCGGGCTCGGCGGCCACCTCGGTGACCAGGCCCCAGGCCTGCGCCAGGCCGGCCGGGATGATGCGGCCGCTGAGCAGCAGGTCGCGCGTATGGGTCCAGCCGATCATGCCGGGCAGCATGGCACCGTGGATCACTGAGGGCACGCCGAGCTTGACCTCGGGCATGCCGAACTGCGCATCGGCCGCGGCGATCTTGAAGTCGCAGACGGCGGCCACCTCCATGCCGGCGCCCAGGCAGTAGCCCGAGATCACCGACAGCGTGGCATAGGGGATGTCGCGGATGGTCTCGCACAGCCGGTAGACGCTGCGGATATAGGCGTCGATGTCGGCCTTGCCGGCGTCCTTGAGGAACTTGATGTCGGCGCCGCCGAGAAAGGCCGAGGCGCCGCCCTGGATCACCAGCAGGCGGATGTCTTCGCGCCGGCCCAGCTCGCCCAGGGCCTGGGCATAGATGTTGGCGGCGTCCTCGGTCAGCAGGTTCAGGCGGCCGTTGTCGAAGCGCACGGTGGCCACGCCGTCTTGCGTGCAGGACACATGGCATTGGGGGATGGAGGCTGGGGTGTTCATGGGCAGGCTTTCAAGGAAACGCCCAAATTATTCAAGCCGTCATCTCATGACACAATGGAATTTTTCTAATTCATTGAGTAGATTTTGGAATGAATATCACCTTCCGGCAGCTGCAGGTATTCCTGGCGGTTTTCCGTTCCGGCAGTTTCACCGAGGCGGCGGGCAAGCTGCATGTGACCCAGTCGGCCGCCAGCAAGATGATTGCCGAGCTGGAGAGCCAGCTCGGCCTGCCGCTGTTCGAGCGGACCACGCGCCGCGTCGTGCCGAGCAGCGCCGCCACCGAGTTCTACCATTTCGCGCTGGATGTCACCGCCACCATGGAGACCGCCAAGCGCAGCGTGCAGGAGCTGATCACGCTGGAGCGGGGCCGGGTGAGCGTTGCGGCCTCGCCGCTGATGCTGTATGGCTTTCTCTCGCCGGTGATTGCCAGCTACCGGCGCAGGCATCCGGGCATAGATTTCGAGATATTCGAGTACTCCACCGACGAAACCGTCGACAGCGTCATGTCCGGTACGGTGGATTTCGGTTTTTGCGCCACCGACACGCAGCTACCCGAGATGCAGAGCGCGGTGATCCGGGAGGACACGATGCATGCCATCGTCAGCCGCGAACACGCGCTGGCGGGGCGCGAAGAGCTTGGCCTGCAGGATTTGCTGCCCTACAACTACATTTCGCTGCGCGGCTCCTACAGCATCCGCCGCAGCCTGGACCAGATCTTCGCCAGCACCGGCATCGGCTACGAAAGCCATATCGAGGTGGGCACGCTGACCGCGGCCCTGGGCCTGGTGAAGGAGGGCGCGGGGTTTCTGATCGCGCCGGGCTACACCGCGGCGATTGCCGGCCAGTGGGGCATGCAGGCGCTGGGCATCGCCGACCTGGCGCCGTTTCGCCACCGGGTGTCGCTGGTCCGCAGGAACGCCCAGCGCCTGTCGGTGTCGGCCCGCAGCTTTCTGGGCCATCTGCGGCAGAGCTTTCCCTTGCTCGATCCGCAAGAGGCCTGAGCCCGTCTCCTACTTGACCTGCGCCAGCAGGGTCTTGAACTCGGGATGCTCGCAGGTGCGCAGCCACTCGAAGGCCACCATCTCGGTGGTGACCAGCTCGGCGCCGGCGCCGGCCAGGCGGTCGAAGGCGGCGTCGCGGTTGCGCTCGGTGCGCGAGCTGCAGGCATCGGTGACCACCCACACGTCGAACTCGTCGTCCAGCAGCTCCAGCGCGGTCTGCAGCAGGCAGACATGGGCTTCGCAGCCGGCGATCACGATGCTGTTACGCTGGGCCGCGGGCGCCGCGGGCTTTTGCAGGTGCCGCGGCAGGCTGCGGGCATTGCCGGCGGGTGCCTTGGCGGGCGGGCGCAGCCACTCGTTCAGGCCCTCGGGCACGGCGCTGAAGTACAGCTTGCGCAGCGTCCGCTCGCACAAGGCCTTGAGATCGGCATGGTTGGCGCCGAGCTTGTCGGGATTCTGTTCGGTGCCGAACACGGGCACCTCGATGGCCCGTGCGATGCGCGCCAGGCGCAGCGCGTTTTGCAGGGCCTGCTCGCCCTCGAAAATGGCGGGCATCAGTTTGGCCTGGTAGTCCACCAGCACCAATTGCGAATCTTCAACGTCCAATAGCATTCAGGTACCCAAAAACAGATGGCATCAGGAGCCTGTGGCCGGCGGCAGCGCCAGGCCGGCCGCATGGGCCACCTTGACGCAGTCGCGCAGGTGCTGCTCCCCGAGGTAGCGTAGTGTGGCATAGCCCAGGGCCGCCGAAACCGCTTGCCCCGCAATCGGCACATACTTGGATGCCTGCTGCGCGGTCAGCCGCAGGCCGAGCTTGCGGGCCGCGCGCAGGATCACGTCCTTGGTGATCAGCTTGCCGATCAGCACGCCGCCCAGGGTGTTCACGGTGCGCTGCACCTTGTCGCGGCGCTCGGGCGAGAGCTGGGCGATCTGGGCGTCGCTCAGGCCGAAATGGGTATTGATCTGCGGCAGCAGGCGCGACAGCAGCGCGGCGTCCACCGCCATGTCCAGGCCGGGCAGCGGGGTGGCGCTGGCCACGGCGGCCACCAGCGCCTTGCGGTGCAGCAGCTTGCGCGAGGCATGCACGGCTTGCACCAGGGCGTCGTTGCCGCTGGCATGGGCCAGCTCCAGTGCATCGGGCTGGCGGGGGCGTTGGCGCAGTTTCATCGGGTGGCGCTTTCACGAAAGAGAAAAGACAAAGCCGCTTGCGCCATGCCGATTCTGGCTGGGGCAAGCGGCTGCGAGGAGTAGGGCGTATCAGCGCTTGCTGCGTACCAGGCCGTAGATGAACAGCAGGATGATCGCGCCGACGATGGAGGCGATCCAACCGGCGGATTCGCCTTCGCGGTACCAGCCCATGGCGACGCCGGCATAGCTCGCCAGCAGCGAGCCGGCGATGCCCAGCAAAATGGTCATGATCCAGCCCAGCTTGTCGTCGCCGGGCTTGAGGGCGCGCGCGAGCAGGCCGACTATCAGACCCACAAAAATCGTACCGATGATGGACACTTGCTTTCTCCCAGAGAGTGATGAATGGCGGACTCGGATGCTGCAGGCAGCATAGCCCGGCGATGGTTGCGCGAGTGTAGGACTATTCACCGTTACATCTGTGCAGGCCCAACATAATTCACAAATCGGCGGGGACGGCGAGCGCGGCGGCTATGGCTTGCCATCGGGCGGTGTGCCGGGCGCGCAAGAGGGCGCGCCCGCGCGCTCCTGTTCGAGCTGGCGGCGGCGCAGCGCGCGCTTGCGCGCGGGTGTGCCGACCACGTACAAGACGATGGACAGCGGCAGCAGTCCATAGAGCAGCAGCGTGAAGAACGCGCCCAGCAGGCTGCCCTGCGGACTGGTTGCCTCCACAACTGCCATCATCACCGCAACATACAGCCAGGCTATGGCAATCAGGTACATCTGTTTTCAAACGGCGTATAGGTGGAAATATGGCGTAAATACGGCTTGATGCCCCCTTTTTTGCATCTAAGATGG
Source organism: Comamonas sp. FG99 (assembly GCF_057808605.1). Lineage (NCBI taxonomy): Bacteria > Pseudomonadati > Pseudomonadota > Betaproteobacteria > Burkholderiales > Comamonadaceae > Comamonas > Comamonas sp. FG99. The sequence continues at coordinate 63,256 of NZ_JBMDII010000002.1, read as the reverse complement.
TTCCCGGGAATGTGCAGGGGAGACACATGGACCGTGGCCTGCCGTCCTTGCCGTATCGTTTCGGCCATACGGCGTTCATTGTCCATCAGATAGAGCAGAGGCTATGAATCAGCAAGCATTTTGGGGCGCTGGAAACGAGCAGATGACGCAGATGTTGAGCAACGGCTGGGCGCAGGCGCTCAAGGCGTTCCAGAATGTGCCAGGCGCGCCCGCTTCAGGCGCGGTGGACGCGCTGCCCGCCGTGGCCTTCGACCAGGACCGGCTGCGCGAGCTGCAGCAGCAGTACATGCAGGAGGCCATGGAGCTGTGGAAGCAAAGCGCGCAGGGCGCGGTGAACGCGCTGCGCGACAAGCGTTTTTCCGCCGCCGCATGGCAGCAGAATCCGCTGGCAGCCTTTTCGGCCGCCAGCTATGTGCTCAATGCCAAGACCATGATGGGCCTGGCCGACGCGGTGGTCGGCGACGAGAAGACGCGGGCCCGCATCCGCTTCGGCGTCGAGCAGTGGATGGCGGCGATGGCGCCGAGCAACTTCCTGGCCTTCAATGCCGAGGCCCAGCAAAAGGCGATGGAAACCAAGGGGCAAAGCCTGGCCCAGGGCATGCAGAACCTGCTCAATGACCTGCGCCAGGGCCATGTCTCGATGACCGACGAGTCGAAGTTCGAGGTGGGCAAGAACGTGGCCACCACCGAAGGCGCGGTGGTCTACGAGAACGAGCTGTTCCAGCTGATCGAGTACAAGCCGCTGACCACGCAGGTCTACGAGCGGCCGCTGCTGTTCGTGCCGCCGTGCATCAACAAGTTCTACATCCTCGACCTGCAGCCGGACAATTCGCTGATCCGCTATGCCGTCAGCGAAGGGCACCGCACCTTCGTGGTGAGCTGGCGCAATCCCGACGAGGGCCTGGGCAACCAGACCTGGGACGACTACATCGAGAACGCGGTCATCCGCGCGATCGAGGTGGCCAAGGACATCAGCGGCCAGCCGCAGATCAACACGCTGGGTTTTTGCGTGGGCGGCACCATGCTGGTCAACGCGCTGGGCGTGATGGCCGCGCGCGGCGACGACTCGGTGGCCAGCACCACGCTGCTGACCACGCTGGTCGATTTCTCCGACACAGGGGTGCTCGATGTCTTCATCGACGAGGCCTTCGTGCGTTTCCGCGAAATGTCCATTGGCAACGGCGGGCTGATGCGCGGGCAGGAGCTGGGCTCGACCTTCAGCTTCCTGCGCCCGGTGGACCTGGTGTGGAACTACGTGGTGGGCAACTACCTCAAGGGCGAGACGCCGCCGCCGTTCGACCTGCTGTACTGGAACAGCGACTGCACCAACCTGCCCGGCCCATACTATGCCTGGTACTTGCGCAACTTCTACCTTGAAAACCGCCTGCCCCGGCCGGGCGGCGTGACGGTGTGCGGCGAGCAGATCGACCTGTCCAAGGTCAAGATGCCACTGTACATCTACGGCTCGCGCGAGGACCATATCGTGCCCATCGGCGGCGCCTATGCCAGCACCCAGGTCTTCAAGGGCAAGAAGCGCTTCGTGATGGGCGCATCGGGCCATATCGCCGGCGTGATCAATCCGCCGGCGAAGAACAAGCGCAGCCACTGGCTGCGCGAGGACAACAAGTTCCCGGCCTCGGTCGACGAATGGATCGCCGGCGCCGACGAATACCCCGGCAGCTGGTGGACCGACTGGGCCGAATGGCTGCAGAAGTCGGGCGGCAAGAAGGTCGCCGCGCCCAAGAGCTATGGCGCGGCGCGCAAGTACAAGGCCAAGGAGCCGGCGCCGGGCAGCTATGTGCTGCAAAAGGCGTGATCGCGCCGGCAACCCCATACACCATCGAAGCAAGCGCTTTGTTTTTTACATAGAAGGAAACTCAGAATGGAAGACGCAGTCATCATCTCCGCCGTACGCACCGCCGTGGGCAAGTTCGGCGGCTCGCTGGCCAAGGTGCCGGCGACCGAGCTGGGCGCCACCGTCATCAAGGAGGCGCTGCAGCGCGCCAAGGTGAGCGCGGACCAGGTGGACGAAGTCATCATGGGCCAGGTGCTGGCCGCAGGCGTGGGCCAGAACCCCGCGCGCCAGTCGATGATGAAGGCCGGCGTGGCCAAGACCACGCCCGCGCTGACCATCAACGCGGTGTGCGGCTCGGGCCTGAAGGCGGTCATGCTGGCGGCCCAGGCCATCCGCAACGGCGATGCCGACGTGGTGGTGGCCGGCGGCCAGGAAAGCATGAGCCTGTCGCCTCACGTGCTCAACGGCTCGCGCGACGGCCAGCGCATGGGCGACTGGAAGATGACCGACACCATGATCGTCGACGGCCTGTGGGACGTGTACAACCAGTACCACATGGGCATCACCGCCGAGAACGTGGCCAAGGAATTCAACATCAGCCGCGAGAAGCAGGACGCGCTGGCCCTTGCCAGCCAGCAAAAGGCCGCGGCGGCGCAGGATGCCGGCAAGTTCGCCGACGAGATCGTCACCGTGAGCATCCCCCAGCGCAAGGGCGACCCCATCGAGTTCAAGGTGGATGAATTCATCAACCGCAAGACCAATGCCGATGCGCTGGGCAGCCTCAAGCCCGCATTCGACAAGGCCGGCTCGGTCACCGCTGGCAACGCCTCGGGCCTGAACGACGGCGCCGCCGCCGTGGTGGTGGCCAGCGCCAAGAAGGCCAAGGAGCTGGGCGCCACGCCGCTGGCGCGCATTGCCGGCTTCGCCACCGTGGGGCTCGACCCCAAGATCATGGGCATGGGCCCGATGCACGCGGTGCGCAAGGTGCTGGCCAAGACCGGCTGGAAGCAGGAAGAGGTTGATCTCTTCGAGCTGAACGAAGCCTTTGCCGCCCAGGCCTGCGCAGTCAACCAGGAGCTGGAGCTGGATACCTCCAAGGTCAACGTCAATGGCGGCGCCATCGCCATCGGCCACCCCATCGGCGCATCCGGTTGCCGCATCCTGGTGACGCTGCTGCACGAAATGCAGCGCAGCGGCGCCAAGCGCGGCGTGGCCAGCCTGTGCATCGGTGGCGGCATGGGCGTGGCACTGGCGGTGGAGCGCCTGTGAGGCCTGTGAGAATTGGGTGAGCCCGATGGCTTTCTGATGTAAATCCCTGGGGCTTAGTCGAGCATCACCCTCACAAAAAGCGCATCTGATGCAGGTGCGCTTTTCTTTTTTTATACCGCTGTAGACTGCGCCAAGAATAAGTTTAATGCCATGAATTTGATAGCGCTGAGTGTTAACCAGAGGTGCGGCCCCCTATTTCTTGGGTACAGTGGATATCGAGTATTTCGCAAGCACAAAGGAGATATTGCATGACTCAAAAAGTGGCCTATGTGACTGGTGGCATGGGAGGCATCGGAACGGCCATCTGCCAGCGTTTGCACCAGGATGGATTCAAGGTGATCGCGGGTTGCGGCCCTACGCGCGACTTCCAGAAATGGCTCGACGAGCAAAAAGCGTTGGGCTACACCTTCCATGCATCGGTGGGCAATGTGGGCGATTGGGCTTCCACGGTCGAGGCTTTTGAAAAGGCCAAGGCCGAGCACGGCAAGATCGATGTGCTGGTGAACAACGCCGGCATCACCCGCGACCGCATGTTCGTGAAGATGTCTCCGGAAGACTGGCAGGCGGTGATCGAGACCAACCTCAACTCCATGTTCAACGTGACCAAGCAGGTGGTGGCGGACATGGTGGAAAAGGGCTGGGGCCGCATCGTCAACATCAGCTCGGTCAACGGCGCCAAGGGCCAGGCCGGACAGACCAACTACTCCGCCGCCAAGGCCGGCATGCACGGCTTCTCGATGGCGCTGGCGCAGGAGCTGGCAGGCAAGGGCGTGACGGTGAACACCGTGAGCCCGGGCTACATCGGCACCGACATGGTCAAGGCCATCCGCCCCGACGTGCTGGAGAAGATCGTGGCCACCATTCCCACCAAGCGCCTGGGCGAGCCCAAGGAAATCGCCTCCATGGTCGGCTGGCTGGCCTCGGATGACGGCGGCTATGCCACCGGCGCCGAGTTCTCGGTCAACGGCGGCCTGCACACCCACTGAGCAGGCATCCTCCCAAGCAAAAAAGCGCACCTCGCAAGGTGCGCTTTTTTAATGGTTGGGCTGCGAAAGCGCCAAATACGCGCTGGCTGGCTTATTCGCCGCCTTCGCCTTCACTTTCAGCGGGCGCTTCTTCCGGCTGCTGATCTGCCTGTGCCGAACGCACCGCGGCCTTGTCGCCGGCGCTGGCGAACTTGCTGTACTTGCCCAGGATGCCGACCAGCTGGCCATAGATGCGCGGATTGCCGGCCAGGCACTCGCGCTGCTCCAGAAAGTCAGCCTCGCCGGTGAAGTTGCCCACCAGGCCGCCGGCCTCGGTCACCAGCAGCGAGCCAGCGGCCACGTCCCAGGGGCTCAGGCCGGTCTCGAAGAAGCCATCGGAAAAACCCGCGGCCACATAGGCCAGGTCGAGCGCCGCCGCGCCGGGGCGGCGCAGGCCGCTGGCGCGCTGCATCACATCGCCCAGCATGGCCATGTAGTGCTGCAGGTTGTCGCCCGGGCGGTAGGGGAAGCCGGTGGAGATCAGGCTGTCGCGCAGCATGGTGCGCTTGGACACGCGGATGCGGCGCTCGTTGAGGAAAGCGCCGCGGCCGCGCGTGGCGGTGAACAGATCGTTGCGCGTGGGATCGTAGACCACCGCCTGCTCGATGCGGCCGCGCACGGAAAGCGCAATGCTCACGCAATAGACCGGAAAGCCGTGGATGAAGTTGGTGGTGCCGTCCAGCGGATCGATGATCCACACGTATTCGGAATTGCGGTTGCCGTATTCGTTGCCGGTTTCTTCGGCCAGGATGCCGTGGTCGGGATAGGCGGTGAGCAGGGTGTCGATGATGGCCTGCTCCGAGGCGCGGTCCACCTCGGTCACGAAGTCGTTCACCTGCTTTTGCGACACGCGCACGGCCTCGATATCGAGCGCGGCGCGGTTGATGATGGCGCCGGCAGCGCGTGCGGCCTTGATGGCCATGTTGAGCATGGGGTGCAGGGAGGAGGACGACATGGGTTGTAAGGCGCGGCGCAGCCGCCGCGCTGGATGAAGATCGGTTTGGCCATGCCCGGCGATGCGGGCGGCGACAATAGGGGGGTGATTGTACCTAGCTCGGCATTCCTTTGCTTGCCCTTTAGTTTATGAAGACCCGTTTTGTCCTGATCGAAACCAGCCATGCCGGCAATGTGGGCGCGGCCGCCCGCGCCATCAAGACCATGGGGTTCGACGACCTGGTGCTGGTGCGCCCGCGCTGGGCCAACGTGCTGCGCAAGGCCGAGACCATCCAGCGGGCCAGCGGCGCGCTCGACGTGCTGGACAACGCCCGCATCGTGGCCACGGTGCCAGAGGCGCTGGATGGCATGACCCACCTGTGCGCCACCGCGATGACGCCGCGCGACTTCGGCCCGCCCGCCCGCTCGCCGCGCGAGCATTTCGAGATGCTATTGAAAGGAGAGCTGTCAGCGCATTCTGCATATGGACTGGAGCTCGAAAATTCCAAAAACCATGCCGCGCCGCCCGTGCCGCAGGAATCGGGCATCGCCTTTCTGTTCGGCTGCGAGCGCTACGGCATGGCCAACGAAGACGTCTACCGCTGCGACGTGGCGCTGTCGATACCCACCAATCCGCAGTTCGGCTCGCTGAACCTGGCCTCGGCCGTGCAGGTGGTGGCCTACGACTGGCGCCAGGCGCTGGGCGGCTATGGGGTGGAAGACGCGGTGCGCCAGCGCGAGCGCGCCGACGCCGCGCAGCTGGCCGGCATGCTGGGCCACTGGGAGCAGGCGCTGGCGGCGGTGGGTTTTCTCGACCCGGCCGCACCCAAGAAGCTCATGCCGCGGCTGAACCAGATGTTCAACCGCGCGCAGCTCACGCAAGAGGAAATCCACATACTGCGCGGTGTTGCCAAGGCCATGCTGCAGACGGCCGCGGCGGCAAACCGCTAGACTGTGCGCCCACACAACTAGAACGGAAACTGCAGCCCCATGCTTGACCGCCTGCGCTCTGACATTCAGTGCATCCTGGACCGCGACCCCGCGGCCCGCAGCCGCTGGGAGGTCATCACCTGTTATCCCGGGCTGCATGCGATCTGGCTGCAGCGGCCCGCCCACTGGTGCTGGAACCATGGCTTCAAGTGGCTGGGGCGCTTTGTCTCGCACCTGGGGCGCTGGCTCACCGGCATAGAGATCCACCCCGGCGCCAAGATCGGCCGCAACGTCTTCATCGACCACGGCATGGGCGTGGTGATCGGCGAAACCGCCGAGGTCGGCGACGGCTGCACCATCTACCACGGCGTGACCCTGGGCGGCACCTCGCTGTACAAGGGCGCCAAGCGCCATCCCACGCTGGGGCGCGACGTGGTCGTGGCCGCGGGCGCCAAGGTGCTGGGCGGCTTCGTGGTGGGCGATGGCGCCAAGATCGGCAGCAATGCGGTGGTCATCAAGCCGGTGCCCGCCGGCGCCACCGCGGTGGGCATACCGGCGCGCATCATCCCGTCCAAGGCTGGGCACAGCGCCGATGTGACCGAAACCGGCCCGGGCGAGAGGAAGTTCACCGCCTACGGCGTCACCCAGGAGGACGACCCGCTGTCCAAGGCCATGCATGGCCTGATCGACAACGCCGCCGGCCACGAGCGCCAGATCGCGCTGCTGTGGGAGGCGATAGAGAAGCTGTCGGTGCAGGGCAAGGTGGGCGACTGCGTGCCTTGCGATGCGGCGCGCGAGGAACAGTTCGAGGCCGCCAGGCTGAACGATCTGGTGGGCAAATAGAGCGGCGGCGCCAGAACTGCCCTATACTTGCCAACGCTCCGGGGTGTGCTTATGCGCTGAGATGTGAGCGGCCTGGCGATGGAAATCGCCGTGGCCCCACGAACCCGACGAACTTGATCCGGATCATACCGGCGGAAGAAGAGCGGAACTTGATGCAGGAAACCCTGCGGTGAATGCAAGGCCCCAGGCAAGAGGGCGCGCAAACAGCACCGGCCAGGGCATCTCCTGCCACCACGGGCCGGCTCGCGCACCGTGGTGCGCGTACCTCATCGTGATGGCTGGTGATGGCAAAGTGGGCAGGCCCTGGTCTCCAGGCCTCTGACCAGCATCAGGCCCAGCCAGGCTTCTCGGAGCAACCACCTGTTGTGTGTTGACCTTCCAAGGAGCCATTCATGAACGCCCCCGAATCCATCTTCATCCCGGCCGCCGGCCATGCGCCCGACGCTCAGCGCTTCGCCGAGCTGCTGGCCCAGTCGCGCCAGCCTTTCCCGGCCTCGCAAAAGAGCTACCTCGCTGGCAGCCTGCACCCCGAGCTGCGCGTGCCGGTGCGCGACATCCAGCTTACCAACGGCGAGCAGGTCAGCGTCTACGACACCTCGGGGCCGTACACCGATCCGGCGGCGGCCATCGACGTGCGCAGTGGCCTGCCCAGCGTGCGCGGCGGCTGGATTGAGGCGCGCGGCGACAGCGAATACTACGCCGGCCGCCTGCGCGTGGCGCTGGACGATGGCGGCAAGCGCGGCGAGCAAGATACCCGCCTGGCCCAGCTGCGTGCCGAGGCCGCATCGCTGCAGCGCCAGCCGCGCCGCGCAAAGAGCGGTGGCAACGTCACCCAGATGTACTACGCGCGCAAGGGCATCATCACGCCCGAGATGGAATACGTGGCCCTGCGCGAGAACGGCCGCCGCGAATGGATGGCCGAGTACCAGCAGGACGCCGCGCGCGAGCTGCGCCTGGCCGGCAACAGCCTGGGCGCCGCCATCCCGAAGATCATCACCCCCGAGTTCGTGCGCGACGAAGTGGCGCGCGGCCGCGCCATCATCCCGGCCAACATCAACCACCCCGAGATCGAGCCCATGGCCATCGGGCGCAATTTCAAGGTCAAGATCAACGCCAACATCGGCAACTCGGCCGTCACCTCCAGCATCGAGGAAGAGGTCGAGAAACTGGTCTGGGCCATCCGCTGGGGCGCGGACAACGTCATGGACCTGTCCACCGGCAAGAACATCCACACCACGCGCGACTGGATCATCCGCAACTCGCCCGTGCCCATCGGCACCGTGCCCATCTACCAGGCGCTGGAAAAAGTGGGCGGCATCGCGGAGGACCTGAGCTGGGAGATCTTCCGCGACACGCTGGTCGAGCAGGCCGAGCAGGGCGTGGACTACTTTACCATCCATGCCGGCGTGCGCCTGGCCTACATCCACCTCACGGCCCAGCGCCGCACGGGCATCGTCTCGCGCGGCGGCTCCATCATGGCCAAGTGGTGCATGGCCCACCACCGCGAAAGCTTCCTGTACGAGCATTTCGAGGACATCTGCGACATCATGAAGCAGTACGACGTCAGCTTCTCGCTGGGCGACGGCCTGCGCCCCGGCTGCGCCTCGGATGCCAATGACGAAGCCCAGTTCGCCGAGCTCAAGACCCTGGGCGAGCTGACCCAGATCGCCTGGAAGCACGACGTGCAGACCATGATCGAAGGCCCCGGCCACGTGCCCATGCACATGATCCAGGCCAACATGACCGAGCAGCTCAAGCACTGCCACGAGGCGCCGTTCTACACCCTGGGCCCGCTGACCATCGACATCGCCCCCGGCTACGACCACATCGCCAGCGCCATCGGCGCGGCCATGATCGGCTGGTTCGGCACCGCCATGCTGTGCTATGTGACGCCCAAGGAACACCTGGGCCTGCCCGACCGCGACGACGTCAAGCAGGGCATCATCGCGTACAAGATCGCGGCCCACGCCGCCGACGTGGCCAAGGGCCACCCGGGAGCCCGCGCGCGCGATGACGCGCTCAGCCAGGCCCGTTTCGACTTCCGCTGGGAGGACCAGTTTAACCTGGGCCTGGACCCCGACACCGCGCGCGAGTTCCACGATGAAACCCTGCCCAAGGACAGCGCCAAGGTGGCCCACTTCTGTAGCATGTGCGGGCCCAAGTTCTGCTCGATGAAGATCACCCAGGAAGTGCGCGACTTCGCCAAGTCGCAAGGCGTGGCGGCAGAGCAGGGCATAGCCGCCGGCATGCAGGCCAAGGCCCAGGAGTTCAACCGCGCGGGTGGGGAGTTCTATATTCCGATAGCCAGCGATACGACGGCGCGCTGAAAGACTGCCCGATTCAGGCAGGAAATGCCGACAAAGGCTGGTGTTTCTTCTATAGTCGATCCAGCCTTGGATTGATTCCCGGACACCGCAGGCGTTGATGCGCCTGCGGTGTTTCTGCCTGGGGCAAGTCCGAGATTTCGAGGAAATACAACAAAAAATCAGACCAGTCCTATGGGAGACTTCTTCGCGCATTCCACGCCAGACGCCTCGAAGGCAGATTGGCAAAGCTTGCCGGATCACCTGAAAGGTGTGGGCGCGCTAGCCCGGCAGTTCGCCGACGTCTTTGGCGCAGGCGCGCTGGCCGAGGTGCAGGGGTGGTTGCATGATCTGGGCAAATACACGCAGCCCTATCAGCTGCGCCTGCAAGGCAGCGCCCTGCGCGTGGATCATTCCACCTGGGGGGCGCGCATTGCAGCCAGACACTATCCCGGCATAGGACATCTGCTGGCTTACGGCATTGCGGGGCACCATGCGGGCCTGGCCAATGGGGATGGAGAGGGCGAGCGCACGGCATTGCGCCAGCGCCTGGATGCGGGTTTTGAATTGCCTGCGCTCGACTCAGCCTGGAAGGCGGACATCCCGTTGCCGGGGAGTCTTGCCATGCCGGACCTGAAGATCCACAGTCGCGAGCGCAAGAATTTCCAGTTGGCATTCGCCACGCGCATGCTGTTTTCCTGCCTGGTCGATGCAGACTTCCTGGATACCGAACACTTCTATGTGAAGACCGAAGGCCGTGCCGATCACCGACATGCTGGGGAGCCAGCGCCAAGCCTGGAGGCGCTGCGGTCCCAGCTGAACCCGTACCTGGCAGGCTTGCCAGCTGGTGGGGACGTCAATACCATCCGCGCAAGCATCCTGCGGCATGTGCGTGCGCAGGCGGAGCAGGCGCCGGGGCTGTTTTCCCTGACGGTGCCCACGGGCGGGGGCAAGACGCTGGCCTCGCTGGCCTTCGCGCTGGACCACGCGATACGCCATGGCCTGAGCCGCGTGATCTTCGTGATTCCGTTCACCAGCATCGTCGAGCAGAACGCCGCCGTATTTCGCAGGGCCCTGGGCCCGCTGGGCGACGCCGCCGTGCTGGAGCACCACAGCGCCTTCGTGCAGACCGAGCCGCCGCGCGACGACCCCGAAAAATACCAGGCGCAAAAGAAGCTGCAGCTGGCCATGGAGAACTGGGATGCGCCCATCGTCGTCACCACGGCCGTGCAGTTCTTCGAAAGCCTGTTTGCCGCCCGGCCCTCGCAATGCCGCAAGCTGCACCGCATCGCGGGCAGCGTGGTGGTGCTGGACGAGGCCCAGACCATGCCCCTCAAGCTGCTGCGGCCCTGCGTGGCGGCCATCGACGAACTGGCGCGCAATTACCGCACGAGCGTGGTGCTGTGTACAGCGACGCAGCCGGCGCTGGCGGCGCCTGCGTTCGAGGGTGGACTGCCGCCCCTTCACGAACTGGCTCCGGAGCCGGCCTTGCTGTTCAAGCAACTGGAGCGAGTGCGTGTGCGGCATCTGGGAATCCAGGACGATGCAGCGCTGGCCGAACACATGCGCTCGCGCGAGCAGGTGCTGTGCATCGTCAACAACCGCCGCCACGCGCGTGCCGTCTACCAGGCCATGGCCGATCTGCCTGGGGCACGGCACCTGACGACACTGATGTGCGCAAAGCACCGCAGCGAGGTGCTGGCCGAGGTGCGGCAGATGCTCAAGGACGGCAAGCCCTGCCGGCTGGTGTCGACGAGCTTGATCGAGGCTGGTGTGGACGTGAATTTTCCCACCGTGCTGCGTGCCGAGGCGGGCCTGGACTCCATCGCCCAGGCCGCTGGCCGCTGCAACCGGGAGGGGCGGCGCGCAAGGGATGCCAGCGAGGTGCTGGTGTTTCTGCCGGGCAATCCGGATTGGGCGCCGCCGCCTGAATTGTTGCAGTACGCCCAGGCTGCGCGCGAGGTGCTCAGGCAGGAGGAGGGCGCCGATCCGCTGTCACCCCAGGCCATGGAGCGCTATTTTTCGCGGCTGTACTGGCAAAAGGGATCGCAGGCCCTGGATGTGCCGGATCTGCTGGGACAGCTGACGGCAAGCCGCTTCGATAGCCTGCCGATGGAAACCCTGGCGGCGAAGTTCCGGCTCATCGACAGCGTGCAGATGCCGGTGATCGTGCCGTATGACGACAAGGCCAGGGACGCGCTGCGGGCGTTGGAGCATGCGCAAGGTAGCGTGGGCCTGGCGCGCAGCCTGCAGCCCTATCTGGTGCAGTTGCCGCGGCAGGGCTTTGATGCGCTGCGCAAGGCCGGGGCCATTACGCCTGTGAACCCGGATAAGTGGGGTGAGCAGTTCATGGTTCTGACTCATGGCGACCTGTACAACAAACGCTACGGCCTGACATGGGGTGACCCGACTTTCATGGAGGTGTCTAGTACGATCATTTGAGTGAGGTAGGTACAGTCTTTTTTTGTAGAAGATTTGATGTTATGCTTCGCTCCACCAACATGGCAGGAACGTGCAATGGATGATCACGGCAAGCAACAAAACGATTTCGCTCTGGAGCTCAAGCTGCGCATCCGGCGTCGCAGGGCCTTATTGCCATGGGTGGTGGTCGCTGGGTTGGCGCTAGTCAATTCGTCCAAATTTTGGGATGTGCTTGAAAAGCTTCTGCTTAGCGTGGGTTGAAACTACAAGAAAAGTCTGTCGGTTAGTCAGAGTAGGTGCCTCGAAGGTTCGCCTTCGGGGCATCCATTTGGGAGGATTTACCTATGGCTTTTGGTATTCGTCTGTTTGTGAAAGGCGAGCGCGCCTGCTTCACCAGGCCAGAAATGAAGGGGGAGCGTGTCAGCTACGACGTCATCACGCCTTCTGCCGCGCGCGGCATCCTGGAGGCCATCCACTGGAAGCCCGCAATACGCTGGAGCGTAGACCGCATCCATGTTCTGAAGCCGATCCGCTTCGAATCGATACGGCGCAACGAGGTCGGCGGCAAGATCTCTCCGGCCAGTGTGTCCAAGGCGATGAAGGCCGGCTCCACGGAAGGCTTGGTCACGCATGTGGACCAGGACCGCCAGCAGCGTGCGGCCACGGTGCTGCGCGACGTGGCCTATGTGATCGAGGCGCATTTCGAGCTCACGCCCAAGGCGGGCGCCGAGGACTCGGTGGGCAAGCACCTTGACATCTTCAACCGCCGCGCGCGCAAGGGGCAGTGCTTTCAGATGCCCTGCATGGGCGTGCGTGAGTTTCCGGCGGACTTCGGCCTGCTCGAAGACGGCGAGGCATTGCCCACGCCGCATGAAAGCCTGCTGGCAGAGCGGGACCTGGGCTGGATGCTCCATGACATCGACTTCACCCATGGCATGGCCCCGCGCTTTTTCCGCGCCAGCATGGCGGGCGGCGTGATCGAGGTGCCGCCCTGGCACAGCGAGGGGGTCAAGTCATGATTCTCCAGGCGCTTGCCGCCTATTACCAGCGGCTGCTGGAACGCCGTGAAGAGGGTCTGGCGCCCTTTGGCTACAGCCCCGAGAAGATCAGTTATGAGATTCTGCTGGCCGCCGATGGCAGCGTGGTGCAGGTCAACGACATCCGCGACACCAGCGGCAAGAAGCCGCTGCCGCGCGTGATGAACGTGCCCCAGCCGGAGATAAGGACGGTGGGCATCAAGTCCAATTTTCTCTGGGACAAGACCAGCTATGTGCTGGGCGTGAGTGGCACCAGCAAGCGCGCGGACAAGGAGCATGAAGCCTTCAAGGCCTTGCACCGCGAGCATCTGGCCGGTACGCAGGATGCGGGCCTCAAGGCCCTGCTGGCCTTTCTTGATGCCTGGACACCCGAGCGTTTCGAGGAGGCTGCGTCTCACTTCAAGCCGGACATGCTCGATGCCAACATGGTGTTCCGCATGGATGGCGAAAAGACCTGTCTCCACGAGCGCCCGGCTGCACAGGCCTTGCGCGCACGGCTGCTGGCCAGTGACGACAGTGAAGAAAGCGGCCAGGAATCGGTGGCGACCTGCCTGGTGAGCGGCGAAAGCCTGCCCGTGGCACGCCTGCATCCGGTCATCAAGGGCGTCAGTGGCGCGCAGAGTTCAGGCGCCTCCATCGTCTCCTTCAACCAGGAGTCCTTCACCTCCTACGGCAAAAGCCAGGGCGACAACGCCCCTGTCTCCGAGCAGGCCGCATTTGCCTACACCACCGTGCTCAACCACCTGCTGCGGCGCGGTGAGCACAACCGCCAGCGCCTGCAGATCGGCGATACCAGCATCGTCTTCTGGGCCGAGGCCGCCGATGGCGAGGAGGCCGAGCAGGCAGAGTCGCTGCTGGCCGACCTGCTCGATGACCGGCCCTCGGACGAGCAGGAGGCCGCGCGCATCCGCATCGAACTGGCGAAGGTGCAGAAAGGCCGGCCGCTCAGCGACATCGACCCCAGGCTCCAGGAAGACACACGCATGTACGTGCTGGGCCTGGCGCCCAATGCCTCGCGCATCTCCATCCGTTTCTGGGAGGTCGGCACGCTGGGCCTGTTTGCGCGCCGCCTGGCGGAGCATGCCGATGACTTCGCGCTGGAACCACAGCCCTGGAAGACGGCGCCCTCGGCCTACCGCGTGGTGCTGGCCACGGCGCCGCACCGGGAGGGCAGCGCGCCCAAGATGGACGACGCCATGAGCAATCTCGTGGGCGAGTTCATGCGCGCGGTGCTCACCGGCCGCCCCTATCCACGCAGCCTGCTGGCCAACGTGCTGATGCGCATGCGCAGCGACGGCCATCTGTCGGGGCTGCGGGTGGGCATCTGCAAAGGCATTCTGGCGCGCGAGCGCCGCCTGGGTATCAACAGTGACAAGGAGGAGATCCCCGTGAGTCTAGACAAGGAATCCACCAACCCGGCCTACCGGCTGGGCCGCCTGTTCGCCGTGCTGGAAAGCGCGCAGCGCCAGGCATTGGGCGGGCAGGTCAATGCGACCATCCGCGATCGCTATTACGGTGCGGCTTCGGCCACACCGGCATCGGTTTTCCCCATGCTGCTGCGCAATGCGCAAAACCATCTGGGGCGCCTGCGCAAGGACAGGCCGGGCGCCGCCGTGGGCCTGGAAAAGGACATCGGCGAGATTGTCGGAGGCCTGTCCGACAGCTTCCCGCGCAGCCTGCGCATCGAAGACCAGGGCCGTTTCGCCATCGGCTACTACCACCAGTCGCAAAGCCGCTTCAACAAGTCGGTCGTCAACGACGACAGCATCGATTCCACCGCAGACACCTCCGAGGAAGCCTCCGCATGACCGCCATCGCCCACCGCTACGAATTCGTCTACCTGTTCGACATCACCAATGGCAACCCCAATGGCGACCCCGATGCCGGCAACCTGCCGCGCCTGGACCCCGAGACCAATCGGGGCCTGGTCACCGATGTCTGCCTCAAGCGCAAGATCCGCAACTTCGTGAGCCTGGACAAGGAAGATGCGCCCGGCCATGCGATCTACATGCAGGAAAAGGCCATCCTGAACCAGCAGCACCGCAGGGCCTACGAGGCCATCGGCCTGAAGCCCGAGGACAAGAAGCTGCCCAAGGACGAAGCCAAGGCCCGCGAGATCACGGCCTGGATGTGCGCCAACTTCTTCGACATCCGGACCTTCGGCGCTGTCATGACCACCGGCATCAATGCCGGCCAGGTGCGCGGCCCCATACAGATGGCCTTCGCCACCTCCATCGACCCTGTGGTGCCACTGGAAATCTCCATCACGCGCATGGCCGTCACCACGGAAAAAGAGGCCGAAGCCCAGAGTGGCGACAACCGCACCATGGGCCGCAAGCACATCATTCCCTACGGCCTGTACCGCGCCCATGGCTTCATCTCGGCCAAGCTGGCCGAGCGCACCGGGTTTTCCAACGAGGACCTGGACCTGTTCTGGCGCGCGCTGATCAACATGTTCGAGCATGACCGCTCCGCCGCGCGCGGCGAGATGGCGGCACGCAAGCTCATCGTCTTTGAGCATGAAAGCGCCATGGGCAATGCGCCTGCGCATGTGCTGTTCGATGCCGTCAAGGTGCAGGCCGGCAATGCGGCTGCCGCACCGCGGTCCTACGCAGACTACCGGGTCAGCATCGATCAGGCTGTCATCCCCGCTGGCGTAACGGTGCGCGAGTTGATCTGATCTTTGCCCGGGCGCAAGTCTTGCACTTGCTGTTCGGGTAGTGGAGGAAAAACTGGAGTGAAGCCGTATGGATGACGATGCCATTGCCCTGTCTGCGCTGCAGCACTATTTGTATTGTCCGCGGCAATGCGCGCTCATCCATGTGGAGCAGTTGTGGGCCGAAAGCCGGCACACGGCCGAAGGCCGGCTGCTGCACGAGAAGGCCGACAAGCCCAAGGCCGAGCGGCGCAAGGGCGTGCGCACCGTCATGGCCATGCCGCTGGCTGCTCCCGAGTGGGGCATCACGGGCATAGCAGACGTGGTGGAGTTCCACCATACGGATCGGGGTGAGCGAGCCTTTCCCGTCGAATACAAGCGCGGCCGGCCAAAGGCGCATCGAGCCGATGAAGTGCAACTCTGCGCGCAGGCGCTGTGCCTGGAATCCATGCTGGGGCAGGAGATTCCAATGGGGGCGCTCTTCTATGGGCAGACCCGCCACAGAACCGATGTGCAGTTCGATGCGCAACTGCGCCGTTTGACCATCGACACCATTGCTGCCGTGCGTGCCATGCTGGCTGCGGGCATTACTCCCACTGCCGAATACAGCGCCCGGCGCTGCGATGCATGCTCGTTGCTGGACCTGTGCCAGCCCAGGCTGCTGGGGCGTGCACGCAGCGTTAACGATTGGCTGGCTGCGCAGTGGCACAAGGATTCGACCCCACTGGAAAACGGATCATGCGAAGACAACTGAATACCTTGTATGTGACGACCGAAGGTGCCTGGTTGCATAAGGACGGAGCCAACATCGTAATGAATGTGGAGCAAAAGGAGCGTGCGAGGCTGCCTGTGCACATGCTCGAAAGCCTGGTCTGCTTCGGGCGTGTGCTGGTGTCGCCACCTTTGCTTGGGTATTGTGCGGAGCAAGGCATCTGCACCAGCTTTTTCACGCCTAACGGGCGATTTCTGGCGCGTGTGGAAGGGCCTGTTTCTGGCAATGTGCTATTGCGTCGTCAGCAATACAGGTCCAGCGACGATCCGCAGCTTTGCGCGGCCATTGTGCGCAATATGTTGCTGGGCAAGTTGCATAACCAAAGAGCGGTGCTGGGCCGTGCATTGCGTGACCACGGCAGCAAGCTCCTGGCAGAGGACGAAACCGGGCTGACCCACGCCCACAAGCGCTTGGACCGGATTGCAAGCAAACTCATGCATGAAACGGACCTCAATTTGCTGCGTGGATATGAAGGCGAAGCAGCGCAAGCCTATTTTGGTGTATTTGACCACCTGATCCGCGTTGGCAGCCAGGCCATGCGCTTCAAAGGCCGTAGCCGGCGCCCGCCGCGTGATGCAGCCAATGCGCTGTTGTCGTTTCTCTATACCCTGGTCACGCATGACTGCCGCTCGGCGCTGGAGAGCGTAGGCCTTGATCCTGCCGTCGGTTTCCTGCACCGTGACCGACCCGGTCGACCAAGCCTGGCTCTGGACTTGCTCGAAGAGTTCCGCCCGCTGCTCGCCGATCGACTGGCACTTTCGCTGATCAATCGCAAACAAGTGAGCGAGCGTGATTTTCAGTATTTGGACAATGGGGCAGTGTTGCTCTCGGAAGCTTCGCGCAAGATCGTGCTGACGGCTTATCAGGAACGCAAACGTGAGGAGCTGCGCCATGCATTCCTTGAGGAAAAGGCAGCCATTGGGCTTTTCCCATTCATTCAGGCGCAGTTGCTGGCCCGACATCTACGTGGGGATCTGGATGCATATCCACCATTCCTATGGAAGTGAGGTCAGGCGATGATGGTACTGGTCAGCTACGATGTCAGCACCCAGGACAAGGCGGGTGCGCGCCGCCTGCGGCAGATCGCCAAGGCATGCCTGGACTTTGGGCAGCGTGTGCAGTTTTCCGTTTTTGAGATTGAGGTTGATCCTGCACAGTGGGTGACGCTGAAGGCCAGATTGACCCAAATCATCGATCCCACTCAGGATAGCCTGCGCTTTTACCATCTGGGTCGGCAGTGGCAGAGCAAGGTTGAGCACATTGGGGCCAAGCCAGTTCTCGACTTGAATGCTCCTCTGGTGTTTTGAACGGTTTGCGAACCTGAAGTGATTGCTCTGGCGCTATATGCTTCGCGGCACGATAGATGCTTGTTTTTCAATAATATTTTCTGAAGCCGAATAGTGCCGTCTCTTGCCGCCGCTGTCTGCTCGACGGTTCGCAAAAGGAGGAAGATTTCTCCTTGGATGGAAACGCGTTATAACGGCCCCGGTCGCGCCTTCACGGGCGCGTGGATTGAAACAACACGAAGGCCTTTTCTTTTTTCGGGTGGTTCTGTCGCGCCTTCACGGGCGCGTGGATTGAAACTGCTACTGCTGCCCTGCCCAGATGAACAGGGCATGGTCGCGCCTTCACGGGCGCGTGGATTGAAACTTCCCGGTGGCCACCGTCCAGATGTTGCCCTCACGGTCGCGCCTTCACGGGCGCGTGGATTGAAACATCGTGGGAGAACAGGTTGCGGCAGCGGTTGGCAAGGGTCGCGCCTTCACGGGCGCGTGGATTGAAACGTGGGCGGTATCACCGCGCGGAGGGCCTGAGCATGGGTCGCGCCTTCACGGGCGCGTGGATTGAAACAATGACTGCCATTACGCCTCCCCCATCGAGACATGGGTCGCGCCTTCACGGGCGCGTGGATTGAAACATCGAAACGACGGAGGACGACGAGAGCTTCGACGGTCGCGCCTTCACGGGCGCGTGGATTGAAACGAACACGAAGACGGCCGCTACGCAGTCAATCCCAGGTCGCGCCTTCACGGGCGCGTGGATTGAAACGGTATCGGCATTGATGCTGTGCGCCGGCAGTATCCCGGTCGCGCCTTCACGGGCGCGTGGATTGAAACAGAACGCATGGGAACGGTGGCAGGCCCGCGCCAGGTCGCGCCTTCACGGGCGCGTGGATTGAAACGGCAGATCAGATGCGCGAGTTCGCAGACGCTACGGGTCGCGCCTTCACGGGCGCGTGGATTGAAACGTTACAGCGAAGCTGCGCACTTCGCCCATCGCCGGTCGCGCCTTCACGGGCGCGTGGATTGAAACACGCCTTTGCGCATCGTTCCGTGGCCCACTGTCACGGTCGCGCCTTCACGGGCGCGTGGATTGAAACATGCAACAGCTCGCCCTGGCCGGAGGCGGGGACGTGCGCGGTCGCGCCTTCACGGGCGCGTGGATTGAAACGCATCCTCTAGCGCGTAGACCTGCTCCAGGATGGGGTCGCGCCTTCACGGGCGCGTGGATTGAAACGACGGCACCAAGGTAGCACCTGGGATCAGCGTGGGTCGCGCCTTCACGGGCGCGTGGATTGAAACCAAATTGAGCATAACGGGTACCAATAAATGGCTAGGTCGCGCCTTCACGGGCGCGTGGATTGAAACCGAGAGTATCAAGTCAAAGAGCCGGATGTGCAGGAGGTCGCACCTTCACGGGCGCGTGGATTGAAACCCGATGAATGCGATTTGCATGTGCTTGTCTGCTGTGGTCGCGCCTTCACGGGCCCGTGGATTGAAACACCGACGGGGTGCCGCAACCAATTGTCTTGACGGCGCGCGTGCCCATTGGTTGGTCAGTATGCTGCCATTCTCTTGGTCTTGCAGGCTCGATACTGCGCACTGGCAATACAACAACAACCCCAATCCAGAACGCCTATCGGCAGGGTCCGGTTTGATTTAGCATGGCTACCTGCCTGCCGCGCGACCCCGCGGCCAGTTGATGGCTGCCATGGGCGCCGCAACGGATGCCGCCTGCGGCAGGCGAACATGCCGGGAGACAGCCTTGCCGTTCAATGCCATTGCTTCCATTGCCCGCATGAGGCTGCCTGCGGCGGCCCGCCATTGGGGCTGCGCCGCGCTGTTCGCCATGGCGCTGGCGGCCTGGGGCGGGGCGCTGGCGGCGCCCGCGGTGTTTTCTTCAAGCACCACGCCGGTGACGCTGGATGGCGTGCCGCTGGGCAGCCAGACCACGGGCAGCGGGCTGCGCAATACCGTGGTGCGCGGCGGCGACGGGCTCTACCACCTGTGGCTGGTCAAGAATGGCACCGATTCGGTCATTAGCCGCATGGTGCATGCGACTTCGCCGAATGGCATCGCTTTCACCACGCAGGGCGTGCTGCAGCCGCCCGCCAACTATTGGGCCATCGCCTGCGGCTCCCAGCCCATGGCTGCGGCAGAGCCTGTCGCGACATTCGTACGGGTGTCGCAGGTGTCGGGCGAGTGGTTCATGGCGGTATGGCATCAGAATCAGAGCGGGCAGAACTGGTTCAGCTACAACACCAGCGTCTGGCGCATAGGCGCCGATCCCAATGCGCTGGCGGTGGTGCCGCTCGGGCCGCTGCCGAGCACCCTGTGCGGCACCAGCGCTGCGCCGGGCCGTTTTCACATTGGTGTCTTCGGCATGGACGATGGCCCGTTCATCTACCTGCGGCATACGCCGCAGGCCGGGGCGCTGCCCGGCTCGCTGGGCGGCAACCTGGGGCGCTACGGCATCAACCTCGCAGCGTCGCCGCTCACCACCACGCCGCGCCCTGCGGCCGATGCCGGCAATCCCAAGCAGACGCTGGAGGCGGATCTCTTCGCCGGCACCGGGTTTGCCGAAACCACGCCGCTGCCGTCCGGCGCCACGCGTGCCCTGGTCTTCAACGCAGGCCGCAGCTTGCGCAGCGGCAGCGTGCTGGGCACGTACTACAACTTTGCAGACTACAACACCACGGCGGCCCTGGAGAAGGACTTGTGGTATGTCGAATCCGCCGATGGCGGCGCAAGCTGGACGGCGCCGGCGCGCATCTACGGCGCGCAGGGCAGCGCCGTGCTGGTGGGGGGGCTGCCCAACAACGGGAATTTCAGCGCACCAGAAGTCACGTCGGATGGCCGCAGCTATTTCTTAACGCGCGACGCCTGCAACAACAGCGTGATGGTCACACCGGCAGATGCCGCGAACGACCCTCGGCTGGGTATTTCCATGCAGTTCAGCCCCAGCAATATCACCGCTGGACAGACGGCGCAGTTGACGATCAGCGTGCAGGCACCGGCGGGCTGCACGCCTGCGCCCGCAACGCCGGTGGTCTCTGACCTGGCCTACACCCATTCGCTGCCGGCGAACTTGCAGCTGACCGGCACGGTCATCAGCAACAGCTGCGCGGGCTCGGTGGCGGCTGCAGCCGGCGGGCAGCTGAACCTGTCTGGGGTTGCGCTGGCGGCAGGGCAGAGCTGCAGCACGGTGCTGGAGGTGCGCGCCACCGCCGCCGGCGTGTACAGCGACCGGATCGCCGCCGCGGATGTGAGCGATGCGCAGAATCTTGCGCCGGCGCAGGATGCCCAGGCCACGCTGACGGTGTCGGCCGCGCCGGTGGATGGCGGCAAGCCCGCCCCGGTTCCTCTGGCCGGCTGGGCAGCGCTGGCCGTGCTGGCGGGCATGCTGGGCGCGCTGGGTGCTTGGGGGGCCGGCCTGGGCCGCAGGCGCGGCTAGCTTGGCGGGTGGTGGCTTGGCCTGCCGCCCAGGCGTCAGGCGGGTGGGCGGCTTTGCCCTACACTGCGGCGCAGCCAGATTCTGTGTCCGATACCGTGGAGTACTGCCAGCCATGAATGTTTCCGAAGCCATGCGCGCGCGCCGTTCGGTGCGCGCTTTTCTTCCCCGTGTGCCCAGCCAGGAGCAGGTGCGCAGCCTGATGGCCGAGGCGGCGCAGGCGGCGGCGTCTGGCGGCAATGTGCAGCCGTGGCGCGTGGTGGCGCTGGCGGGCGAGCCGCTCAAGGAGTTCATCGAGGCGGTGGCGCAGTCGACGCCGGGCGACGATCTGCCGGCCAGCGCATCCTATCCGCCCAGCCTGTGGGATCCGTACCGCAGCCGCCGCTACAAGAATGGCGAGGATCTGTACCGCACCATCGACATCCCGCGCGACAACCGGGCCGCACGCCTGGAGCAGGTGGCGAAGAACGGCCGCTTTTTCGGCGCGCCGGTGGGGCTGATCGTGCTGGTGGACGAGCGCATGGTGCATCCGCAGTGGGTGGATCTGGGCATCTACCTGCAGTCGTTCATGCTGCTGGCCACCGAGCGCGGCATGGCCACCTGCGCGCAGGGCTACTGGCGCCGCTTTGGCGATGCGGTGGAGCGGGTGCTGAAGGTGCCCGAGCCGTACCGCGTGGCCTTTGGCATTGCGCTGGGCTACGAGGATGCCGAGGCGCCGATCAATGCGCTGCGCTCCGACCGCGCACCCTGGGACGAGTGGGCCCAGATGCGCGGGTTTTGATTCCAAGGGAACCAGCAAAAGGCAGGGTCGCGGCGCTGCGGGCCGCCGCAGCAGGCGCTGGCGGCGTTAAACTTGAACAAGTTTCATTCAGCCATTCGATATCCGCCCATAGCCAGGCCCGCCTGTTCCTCGTTGTTCATCGAGGCATGGGGCTGCGCCACTTCGGATCGGCGGCGTATCTGTGTGCATCGTGGCCATCTTCCTGACTTTCTCCGCTGGCGAATTCACCGCCCTGGCATGTCCACGGGTGTGGATCACGTGTGCGTTGGGCTCAGGGGCCAGGCCATGAAGCGCGACCCGCTTGCCGCCGCCCAACAGCCCGAGGAAGGGCCGCTGGCCTCGCTGTACGAACGCTGGCGCACCCCCGTCATGCGCATGCTGCGCCGCCATTTCGCAAGCAGCGCCAGCGTCGAGGACGGGATGCAGGAGGTGTTCGTGCGCGTTGCCGCCACGCGCAGGGTGCTGGCGCCAGAGGAGGAGCAACCCTATCTGCGGCAGACGGTGCGCAGCGTGGTGGCGCGTGACTGGCACAAAGGCCCGCAGGCGCACGGGCTCCGGAACCTCTCTTACGACGAATGCCAGGAGGAACTGCTTGCCGTCGCGGCACAGGGCGACGGCGACACCGAGCACCAGGCCGAGCACCGCCAGCGCCTGATGCGGTTGCAGGCGGCGATTCAGGAGCTGCCGGCCCGGCAGCGCGAAGCCTTTGTGCTTCACCGCATCGAAGGCCATACCATCGAGGAGACCGCCGACCGCATGGGCATCGGCGCACGGATGGTCGTGAAGCACCTGGGCCGGGCCGTCGGCTATTGCGAGACGCGCGTGCTGTTCGCCAGTGCCGAGCAGATGAGGCGCCTGCAGGCCCTGCAGGGCGCGCTGAGCGCCGAGGAAGACAACGACGATGAAAGCACCGCCCCACCGGTGCGGGGCGAAAGAACATGAGCGCAGAGCCAGGCCGATCCCTGTTGCAGAGACTTCCGCCCGAGCAGGTGCTGCGGCTGAACCACCGCGCGGGCGAGTGGTGTGTGCGCCGACAGCAGCCCGGCTGGTCGGGCGCCGACGAACGGGCGCTGGACGAATGGCTGGCGCAGGACCCGGCCCACCGCGAAGCGATGGATGGCGTCAGCCGCACCTGGCGGGAAGCGGAGCAGCTCAAGGCCATGTTTCCCGCCGCCTATGGCCAAGCCCGGGCAGCGGCAGCCCCCCAAGCGGCTCCCGGCACCGGGCGGCCTGCGGCGGTGCAAGGCAATGCCGCAGGCCGCGTCGTCGGCTGGTCGCGCAGGCCCGCCCTGGCGTCTGCCTTCGCGGTCGCGCTGCTCGT
Source organism: Comamonas sp. FG99 (assembly GCF_057808605.1). NCBI lineage: Bacteria > Pseudomonadati > Pseudomonadota > Betaproteobacteria > Burkholderiales > Comamonadaceae > Comamonas > Comamonas sp. FG99. Next base: position 40,439 of record NZ_JBMDII010000002.1, on the reverse strand, counting down.
CGTGGCCGCTGCCGGTTATGGCTGGCACCGCTGGGACAACACCGCCCGCTATTCGGTGGACATCGCCACTGCCCCCGGCGAGCTGCGCGACATCGACCTGCCCGATGGCTCGCATGTGGCGCTGAATGCGAACAGCCGCCTGCAGGTGCGCTACTACCCGCGCCGGCGCGAGACCGTGCTCGACAAGGGCGAGGCATTCTTCAAGGTCGCCACGGATGCCGGCAAACCCTTCACCGTGGACAGCAGCACCAGCCAGGTGCGCGTTGTCGGCACGGCCTTCAATGTGCGGGCCGGGCCGCCAGAATTCGCGGTGCAGGTGCTGGAGGGCCGCGTCGAAGTGCGCTCCAGGATACGCTCCGGCGCGCCCATGCTCACCCTGGGGCCGGGCACGGGCGTTGCCATCGATCCCGCCAGCGGGCGGCACCGCGACCTGCTGGTGGTGCCCGAGTCCATCGCGCAATGGCGAACCGGCCAGATCTACTTCAAGCGCGCAGCGCTTCGGCAGGTGGCGGATGAACTGTCCCGCTACCTCGGCCAGCCCGTGGAGATCGAAGGCGCGGCGCTCCAGAATCTGCCGGTCTCGGGCCTGCTGGCGCTGAAGGAGCCGCAGCGCTTCCTGCTGGCCTTGCCCAGCGTGGCCAACGTGCGCGTGCAGCGGCGCGCCGAGGGCGGCTGGCTGATCAGTCAGCGTTGAGTTGCAAATTGTTTCATTTGATCGGGTTCCATGAATTGCCCCTTTCCTGCTTCTTCCTAGGTATGGGCGAGGAATTTTCGAGCCCTGGGCTGCCAGCCACGGAAAAGAGCGACCACTGCTTGCTGATTCCTAGCCAACGGCCGTAAGCAAGCGGCACTCCCGCGCAAGTAGGCTGTCTTTCGCGCCGCCCGCCCGATCTGGCGTGCGTGCGTTCCTGCCTTCCTGCCCTGGGCCTGCCGCTGTCATACGCGCAAGGAATTCAGGAGCTATAGGCCATGTACCCAGGTCGGTTGAGGGAGCGGTTCGAGAACAACAACGCGAAGCTGTGCGCACAACGTGCGCGGCTTGTCCACGCGCAAGGCGGCGGCCTTGCGCTGCGGCCCAGCCTGGTGGCGCTGCTGGTGTCGGCAGCGGTGGCCGTGATGGCCGCCAGCCCCGGCGATGCGCTGGCCCAGCCGGCAGCGGCATCGGAAACGCGCCAGTCCTTCAGCATCGCAGCACAGCCTCTGATCAATGCCCTCAAGGCATTTGGCCGCCAGACGCAGACGCAGGTGCTCTTTGACGATGCACTGGTCGGAGGCCGCCAGGCGGCGGCGGTCAGCGGCAATCTCACTGCGCGCCAAGCCTTGGCGCGGTTGCTGGCCGGCACGGGCTTGGTCGCTGTCAGCACGCAGCCTGGCACCTTCACCATCCGGGCCGCGCCGGTTGAGGCTTCGGCGGCGACGTCGCTGATGGCGGAGGTGACGGTGACCGCCCAGGCCGACCGCGAAACCGCAACCGGCCCGGTCCGCGGCCTTGTCGCCAAACGCAGCGCGACCGCCTCCAAGACGGATACACCACTCATCGAGACGCCGCAATCGATCTCAGTGATTCCCGCCGAGCAGATCGAGTTGCTCAAACCGCGCGATGTCTTTGAATCGTTGGGCTATACGGCTGGCGTCGCCCGCGCCGCCTGGGTGGACCGGGTGGCCGATCAATTCGTGGTACGCGGCTTCACCAGCACCCAGCCGTACCTGGATGGCATGCGCTACCAGGTGGGCATCTACGACGGCCAGATGGAGCCATATGGACTGGAGCGTATCGAGGTGCTCAAGGGCGCCGCCTCCACGCTGTATGGCGCCTTGCCTCCGGGCGGGCTGATCAATGCCGTGAGCAAGCAACCGACTACGGAGCCCCTGCGCGAGATTACAGCCGATCTTGGCAACTTCAAGCGCAAGCAAGTGGCGGCAGACTTTGGCGGGGCGCTGAACGAAGACAAAACCCTGTCGTACCGGCTGACCACTGTGCTGCGCAGAAGCGACGCACCGCAGGACTACACCAACGACGACCGCAACTACATCGCCGGCGCGCTGCGCTGGCGCCCCAATGCTGCCACCAGCCTGACCCTGCGTGCGGAATATCAGCGCGATGCCACCATCTACCCTGCAGGGTATCCGCTCTATGGCACGCTGCTACCTAGCCCTTACGGCGAGGTTCCCACCAGCCGCTTCATTGGCGAGCCTGGCTTTGACGCCTTCAAAGTCAACCGCAAGGTAGCCGGTTATTTGCTGGAGCACGATTTTAACGACAGCCTCAAACTGCGCCACGGCTTGCGCTACTACGAAGGCCAGATTGACCGGCGCGAAGCCCAGGCCCGCAATTACTACGGCTTTGCCCCCACCCAACGCACCTTTACGCGCCGTGGGCATGACCGACACCAGACGTCCAAGGGCGTGACCATGGATACGTCGCTGCAGTACAAATTCGAGACCGGTGCGGTCCAGCACACGGCACTCATGGGGCTAGACTACTCCACCACCAAATGGACCGATGAGTACTACTTCCATACCATGCCGGACCAGGACCTGTTCGCCCCGGTCTATGGAAGCGGCGTGGGTCCAAAGCAACGGCTTGATGATAGCTGGGGCCAGCGCAACATCAAGCAAACAGGCTTGTATGTTCAGGACCAGATGAAGCTCGGCGAGCGCTGGGTCTTGCTCGCCGGTGGCCGGCAGGACCATGTGCGCTATGACGACTACAACCCGCTGACGGGTGATGTGTCCGCCGACAACGAAAAATCCAGCCAGTTCAGCGGGCGCCTGGGTGCCGTGTACCTGGCCGATAACGGCTTGGCACCGTTCGTCGGCTTCAGCCAGTCGTTCCAACCACAGGCCGGTGTGAACCGCCTGGGTGGGCGCTTCAAGCCGACGCAAGGCGAGCAGTATGAGGCTGGTGTGCGCTACCAGCCAGCGGGCTCGGACACCCTGATCACTGCAGCGGTCTACCAGCTCACACAGCAAAACGTGACGGTCTCGGACCCGATCGACACCAACTTCAGCATCCAGCAGGGCGAGGTGCGCTCGCGCGGCTTTGAGCTGGAGGCGCGCACGCGGCTGGGCAAAAACGCCAACCTGATTGCCGCCTACGCCTACACCGATGCGCGCACTACCAAGAGCAGTCCACTAACGCCCGGCGAAGAGGGCAAGCGATCCGCGTACACGCCACTGCACCAGTTTTCGGTCTGGGCCGACTATGGCTTTGGTGCGTTCGACCTGCCTGGCCTGCGCATTGGCGCCGGCGCACGCTACACGGGAACCACGCGCGAACAGGGCTCCACGCAGTCGTTGCCAGCCTATGTGCTGCTGGACGCCATGGTCAGCTACAGCACCGGACCATGGAAACTGGCACTCAACATGAAGAACCTGGCCAACAAGCGCTACGTGAGCTCATGTTCGTACCACACCTGTTTCCTCGGCGAGCCGCGCACGGTCATCCTATCCGCCGCCTACCGGTGGTAACGAGTACGTAACGGCTAGTGCAGCGCGTCTTGCGCCTGCGCTATGAGCCGTCGTGTCGCGATGCATTGCACGCCGGCGGCCACACACGAGAGCAGACGACTGTTTGGGCTGATCGGCTTGAGGTGAGTAAGCGAAAGCGAGAGCCCCGCACATCATGCAAGACCGATCGGTTCATGCTCGCAGTCAAGTCATGGATATAGACATGCGGTGGGCGACAAGGCAAGTGCAATTCGACCTAAGGCAGGACTATCAGTGGGAAGTTCTTTAAGAAAATCAGCCGCCTGGCTGCACACCTGGAGCGGCCTGGTCGTCGGCTGGCTGCTGTTCTTCGTGTTCGTCACGGGAACAGCCGGCTATTTCCAGTACGAAATCACCCGCTGGATGCGGCCGGAGCAGGCAGTTGTACAGCCCCAGGCGCATGCGTTGCAAGACCTGCGGCGCATGACGGCGCTGGGGCTGGCGCGCCTGGAGCAGATGGCCCCCGAGGCGGCGAGCTGGCAGATCACGCTGCCGCACGCGGCTCTGGCAGGCCGCACTTGGCAAGAGTTCGGCGTGCGCTGGCAGCAGGTGCCCGAGCCCGGCCACGAGTTTGGCGCCTTCGTCACCGAGAAACTCGACCCTGGGACCGGCTCACTGCGGCCCCCTGAACCGGAGCCGCGAGCCACCACGGGCGGTAATGGGCTGTACCGCATGCACTATCTGCTGCACTACATGCCCTATGCATGGGGCATGCGCATCGTGGGCGTGTGCACCATGCTCATGCTGATTGCCATCGTCGCCGGCGTCATCACGCACAAGAAGATCTTCCAGGATTTCTTTACCTTCCGTCCCGGCAAGGGGCAGCGCTCGTGGCTGGATGCGCACAACGCCATCAGCGTCATGGCGCTGCCGTTCTTCCTGATGATCACCTACAGCGGGCTGGTGTTCTTCATGTTCACCTACATGCCTGCCGGGCGCGACATCCTCTACGGCACAGACAAGCAGAAAAGCTCAGCCTTCTACGAGGAGTTGTACGAAGAGCACGAACACAAGCATGCCGCCATCGGCATGCCAGCAACTCCGCCGGCACCCTTGGTTGCGCGGGCCTTTGGGGAATGGGGCGCAGGGCAATTGGCTTCCATCACCATTGAACGCCACGAAGGAGAGCCGCCTGAGATCATCCTGACTCGCGCGCCTCAGCAACGTCTGGATATCTGGACGGCCGACACCCTTCGCTTCAACGCCGATACAGGTGAACAACTGCATGCGGAGCCGCGTGCCGGTGGCAGCGCCGTGCTGACCCAGAGTGTGATGTTGAATCTGCACGAAGGCAACTTCGCCAGCATCTGGGGCCGCTGGCTGTACTTCATCGCCGGCCTGTTGGGTTGCGCCATGATCGGCACGGGCCTGGTTCTGTGGACGGTCAAGCGCCGCAGGTTTCACCTGAGTTCGGGCCGTGAGGAAGCCGAGGAGTTCGGCGTACGGCTGGTCGAGAATCTCAACGTTGCCACCATCGCCGGCCTGCCACTCGCTGTCGCAGGCTACTTCTGGGCCAACCGCCTGCTGCCATTGGACATGGCTGACAGGGCTGCCTGGGAGTCGCACAGCCTGTTCGCCCTGTGGTTGGGAACGCTGTTCTTTGCCTTGGCGCGGCCACTTGCACGTGCCTGGATCGAACTGCTCTGGGCCACCTGCGCGGCCTATGCGCTGGTGCCGGTAGTCAATGCGCTGACCACGGATCGGCACCTGGGCCGCAGCCTTCCCGATGCGTTGCATGGCAGCGACTGGGTGTTCGCGGGCTTTGACCTCACCATGCTGGGACTGGCTGGGGTCTTCGCCATCATGGCGCGCAAGGTACAGCGCCGTCTAGCACCTAAACCAGCTTTGGTTGGTTCGGGTACGGTTGCTTCGGCGGGAGGTGCGGCATGAGCAAGGCCGCCACGCTCACCCCCGCCTGCCGCTGGGCCGTGGCCTCGCGGGTGGCCGCGGCAGCCTTTGGCGGCTATGCCCTCGCATCGGCCGCGACAGTTCTCATGGCCTTGCTCTGGCCGGCCCCCAAGGCCCAGGGCGTGCTCTGGGCCACCATGCTGAGCTTCGCCGTCTACACGGTGGCGGTCATTGGGGTCTTCACCGCCAGAACAGCGGCGCGTGCCTGGCTTGGCATGCTTGTGGGCACTGCCGTGTGCAGCGGCCTGGCCTGGCTGCTGTGGCTCGGAGGTCGCGCATGACGGCTGCATTGACCGGAACCCATCTGGGCATCCTGGCCGTGAGCCTGCTGGCCTTCTTCGCGCTGGCGCTGGCAACCGAACGCCATGCCGAGCATTTGCTGGGCAGGCTTCCTGCACCGCACTGGCGGATGTTTGCCCGTGCCGCAGGCTGGCTGCTGCTGGCGGTGTCATTGTCCTGGGGCATTGCAGTTCTCGATGTCGGTGTCGGCATCACCTTCTGGCTCGGCTGGCTCACGGTGGCCGCACTGGCCTGGGTGTTTACCTTCCCGCGCTGGCCTTGGCAGCCACCCGTGCGCGAGAAGTTTGTACGGCCACCCAAGGCTGGCGCGGCAGAACCGGCAGTGCCTCGGAAGCGCAAGCGCAGAGCCCTCGCCATCGGGCTGCTGTTGGCCACCGTGGTCGTCTTCTCCATCGGCTTGGCCCGTGTGGAGAAGCAGCCACTCAAACGGCCAGATGCCATCCAAGGACAAGTCGGCCCCTGGCGATTCACTTTTGCCGAAGCGCATCGCGAGCCGCCAGAGCTCATGGAGATGGATGTCCCCATGAAGGAATACCGCCTGCGCTTTTGCGAGACCTGCGACAGCGGCATCCGCCAGGCCTATCTGAAGGTCAACCAACCGCGCTCGGCGCGAGCGGTTGGCATGGCCTTCATGGGCCAGCGCTGGGAGCGGCGGGTGGAAATACCGCTGCCGTCCACAACCCAGGCAGACAGCGAGCTGTGGCTGACCGTGGTGGGCAAGGATGGCTCCATCCACCAGACCGCATTGCGCATGGATCGTGCATCGCTGGCCAGCGTGGCGTGGTTCGCTGAAGAAAGGAAAGCCCATGCTCCGCGCTGAACGCATCACCGCCCGCTGGCTGCTTGCTTGGCTCCTGGCGCTGGGCAGCACCGCGGTGTACGCGCACGAGCCCGTGGCCCGCTGCTTCCTGCTGGATGAGGCCACCGTGCGCTGCCGGGGCGCGAGCAACGACGGCGACGAGATGCCGGGCGCGGGCATGGAGGTCTTTGCGCTGGATGGCACGCTGCTGATCGGCGGCAAGCTGGGAGCCGACTCCACCTGGACCTTCAGGAAACCCGCGCAGCCGTTCTATGTGCTGTTCGACACCGGGCCAGGCCTGCAGGTCACGGTCGAGCAGCAAGAGATCACCGCGCCGCCGCCCGGCCGCACGCCGCGCTGGATGCGAACATCCGTAAGCCGATAGAAGGAGAGGCCATGCTGCAGTTCCATTCATCACGACAGTCCGCGCAGCGGCGGATCGACGCAGGCCTGGCCGTCGCGGCGGGGCTGCTTGCCGCCACGCTGAGTTTCGAGGTGCTCCGCTAATGCGGTCGCACTCCACGCGGCGCCGGTGGCGGCCCGGCGGGGGCGGGCTCGCCCTGGTGGTCCTGATTCTGGCGACCGCTGCCGTGGGATGGCGCGCGCTGCGGCCTGATCCATCGCCGCAATGGCAGATCGCCACGGTCGGGCGCGGCGACATCGAATCCAGCGTCGCGGCCATCGGCACGCTGCAACCCCTGCGCTCGGTGGACGTGGGAGCGCAGGTATCGGGCCAGATCACCCGCATCCACGTGCAGGCGGGCGATACGGTCAGGAAGGGCCAACTGCTGGCCGAGATCGACGCCAGCGTGCTGGCGGCCACGGTGGAGGCCGGGCAGGCCCAGATCGCCGCACTGCGCGCCCAGCTGGACGATGCACAGGCCCAGGCGGAGCTGGCCGGGCAGCAGCACCGCCGCCAGCAGCAGTTGGTGCGCTATGAAGCCACCCGGCTGGAGGACGTGCAGACGGCCGCCGCCACGCTGCGCTCGGCGCGGGCCAAGGTGGCGCAGTACGAAGCCACGATCCGCCAGACGGCGGCCAGCCTGCGCGCCGACGAGGCGCGGCTGGGCTATACGCGCATCTACGCGCCCATCGCGGGCGTGGTGACGGGCATCGACGTGAAGGAAGGCCAGACACTCAACGCCACCTACCAGACGCCGACGGTGCTGCGCATCGCCGATCTCTCGCGCATGACGGTGTGGACCGATGTGTCCGAAGCCGACATTCGCCACGTCAAGGCGGGCCTGGCCGCCTACTTCACCACGCTTGGAGGGGACAGGCGCCGCTGGGGCGGAGCGGTGCGGCAGGTGCTGCCGGCGCCCCCCGTGCAGCCCGGTGCGAATGCCGCCAGCGCCGCCGCCGCTGCGGCGCCCGCCATGAAGGCCGTGCAGTACACCGTGCTGTTCGACGTGGACAATCCCGACGGCGCCCTGATGCCGCAGATGACCGCGCAGGTCACCGTGGTGGCTGCGGCGGCCCAGGGCGTGCTCACCGCCCCGCTGGCGGCATTCAAACCCGCCGACGACCCCAATGCCGACGATACCCACGAGGTCCGCCTGCTTGCCGAGCAGTCGCCCGACCAGGTGGTGGAAGTCCGCCGCGTGCGCCTGGGTGTGCGCGACCGGCTGCAGGCCGAAGTGCTGCAAGGGCTGAAGGAAGGCGATCGGATCATCACCGGCGAGGCGGTGCCGGCCGCCAGCCCCAGGAGGTTTCGCTGGTGACGTCGCTCATCGAGCTGCAGGGCATCCGCAAGCGCTACGGCGGCGGCGCCACGGGGCGGCCCGGGGTGGAGGTGCTGCGCGGCATCGATCTCACCATCCATGCCGGGGAATTCGTCGCCATCGTCGGCCAGTCCGGCTCGGGCAAGTCCACGCTGATGAATCTGCTCGGCTGCCTGGACAGGCCGAGCGAAGGCCGGTATCGCTTCAACGGCCGGGACGTGGCTGGGCTGGATGCGGACGAGCTGGCCTGGCTGCGCCGCGAGGCCTTCGGCTTCGTCTTCCAGGGCTACCACCTGATCGCCACCGACTCGGCGCGAGAGAACGTGGAGATGCCGGCGATCTATGCCGGCACCGGGGAGCAAGCCCGTGCGCTTCGTGCCAGCGCGCTCCTGGCCCGGTTGGGCTTGGCTGGCAAGCAGGAGCTGCGGCCCAATCAGCTGTCCGGCGGGCAGCAGCAGCGGGTGTCCATCGCACGGGCGCTGATGAACGGCGGGCGCATCATCCTGGCCGACGAGCCCACGGGCGCGCTGGATAGCGAAAGCGGCGCGGAAGTCATGGCGCTGCTGCACGAGCTGGCCGATGCGGGCCACACCATCATCCTGATCACGCACGACCGCGGGGTGGCGGCGCAGGCCCGGCGTGTCATCGAGATCCGCGACGGGCGCATCGTCGGCGACAGCCTGAAGGGCCAGGCCATGCCAGACCGCGCGCTCGCTGCCATCCCCGCTCCGAACACGGCACAGGCGCGGCTGGACCGGGGCATGCCGCTGCTGGCGGACCTGCGCGAGGCGCTGCGCTCGGCCTGGCGCTCCATGCGCACCCGCCGCTCGCGCACGGCCTTGACGCTGCTGGGCATCGTCATCGGGGTGGCCTCGGTCATCGTGATGCTGGCCGTGGGCATGGGGGCGCGCGAAGAAGTCGTGGCGCGCCTGGGCGCCATGGGCTCGACCGTCATGTACATCAATAATCGCACCCCGCCGCAAGGCGGCCCGGAAGGTGTGACGACCCTGGCCGATCTGGCCGAGATCGAGAAGCTGCCGCAGGTGGCGCATGCCATGCCCGTGGCGCGCGACCCGGCCATGGTGCGCCACGGCAACGTGGCCTGGCAGGCCGACACCATCGCGGCTACCCATGCGTGGCCAGCCATCCACCACTGGCCGGTGGCCGAAGGCCGCTTCTTCACCGCGGCGGAAGACGACGAACTGGCGCCGGTGGTGGTCATCGGGCAGAAGGTGCGCGAACGGTTCTTTGGGAATGAATCCCCGCTGGGCCGGCAGCTTCTGATAGGCAACACGCCGTTCCAGGTGGTCGGCGTGGTGGTGGAGAAGGGCGCGGGCGAAGGCGGCCGCTCCCAGGATGACCTGGTGGTGGTTCCCTACCGCTCGGGCATCTTGCGTGTCTTCCCGAACGGCCGCAGCTTCGATCCGCACTACACGGTGGTCCAGGCGCGGGATGCGGCCAATGTGCTGCCGGCGCAGGCGGCCATCGAGGCACTGCTGCGCCTGCGCCATGGGCGCGAGGATTTCTTCGTTGCCAATGCCGCCGCGCGCTTGCAGGCCGAGGCGCAGGCCAAGGATTCGATGACGACGATGCTCAGCCTGATTGCCGCCGTCTCGCTGCTGGTTGGGGGCATTGGCGTCATGAACGTGATGCTCATGGCGGTCAAGGAGCGCACGCGCGAGATCGGCATCCGCATGGCGACCGGGGCGCGGCAGCGGGACATCCAGCGGCAGTTCATGACGGAGGCGGTGCTGGTGACCATGGTCGGCGGTGCGGTGGGCGTGGCCGTGGGCCTGGGGATTGGCGCGGGGCTGATTTTCTGGGGCTCAGCCGTGGTGTTCTCGATCAGCGCCATGCTGCTGGCCTTTGGCTGCGCGGTGGTGACGGGGCTGGTGTTCGGCTTCATGCCGGCGCGGCAGGCGGCCAGGCTCGATCCGGTCGTGGCGCTGGCGGGCGAGTGACCAGGCTTGCAGGCCGCCTTCTCCCTTAGGGAGAAGGCGCCAGGCCTACTTCCACAGCGGGCACTGGGCTTCGGCCTTGGTGGCGAAGACCTGGTCGCCGGGCAGGGCCTTCACCAGCTTGAAGAAGTCGTGCCGGCCCTTGGATTCCTGCGGTGTCTTGACCTGCAGCAGGTACATGTCGTGCACATAGCGGCCGTTGGGCTGGATCGTGCCCTTGCCGAACATGTCGTCGAGCGGCTGCGACTTGAGCGCGGCCATGACCTTGTCCGGATCCAGGCTCTGGATGCGCTCGGCGGTCTTGAGGTAGGTCATGACCGATGAGTAATCTGACGCATGCAGCGAGGTGGGCATCTTCTTGGTGCGGGCGTAGTAGCGGTCGGTCCACTTGCGGGCCTCGGGCGTGCGGTCCCAGTACCAGCTGTCGGTGAACATCAGCCCGCCGGCCTGCTTGAGGCCCAGGCTTTCCACTTCGTTGGCGAACACCATCAGCGCCACCGGCTTCATCTTGGGGGTGACGCCGAATTCCTTCGCCGCCTTGAGCGAATTCATGAAGTCGCCGCCCGCATTGGCCAGGCCCAGGATCTGGGCCTTGGTGGCCTGCACCTGTACCAGGTAGGACGAGAAATCGTTGGCATGGAAGGGCGCGCGGATGGACTTGATGACCTGGCCGCCGCCCGCGGTGACGACCTTGGTCAGGTCGGCCTCCAGCGTGTGGCCGAAGGTGTAGTCGGCGGTGAGCAGGGCCCAGGTCTTGCCGCCTTGCTCCAGCACGGCGCGGCCGGTGCCGCGCGCGATGGCGGTGGTGTCGGAGTTGTAGTGCACCCAGTAGGGCGAGCATTTATCGCCGGTCAGCCCCGATGAGTAGGCGCCGTTGATGAGCAGCACGCGCTTTTTCTCGTTGGCCACCTGGCCCATGGCCAGCGCGGTGGCGGTGTTGGTGCCGGCGACCAGCAGCTGCACGTCCTGCTGGTCCACCCATTCGCGCGACTTGGTCGAGGCGATGTCGGCCTTGTTCTGGTGGTCGGCGCTCAGCAGCTCGATGGGGCGGCCCATGAGCTTGCCGCCAAAGTCCTCGATCGCCATCTGGATGGCGACCACGCCGCCCTTGCCGTCGCCGTCGGAATACTGGCTGGACATGTCGGTCAGAAAGCCGATGCGCACGGGGTCTTGCGCATGGGCCAGGCCGGCGGCGCCGGATGCGGCCAGCGCGATGGCGGCGAAAGAGGTCGGGGTGAGGGAAAAACGCATGCCGCAGGCTCCTTGTGGTGTGTTGTGTATGCAGGCCCAAAGGGTAGCGCTAAAAAAATCTATAGCGCAAGAGAGAAAACCTGCAAGCATGTCCCCGTGGTTTTTCGGAGGTTTTCCGGTGGTTTCATCGCGGCCTGTCAATGGAAGTCCCGGCTTTGCGTCCACAGGCCGGCCAGCCAGGGGCTCAGGTCGGTGAGCCGCCGGGCGATCAGGTTCTTGGCATGGCCTGCGCGCTGCCAGAGGCCATCGACCAGCAGCAGCCTGGACTGCACCAGCGCGGCGCGCTGCGTGTCGCGTATCCGGGGCCAGCAGATGACCTGCACCACGCCGGTCTCGTCTTCCAGGCTGACGAAGACCGTGCCCTTGGCGGTGCCGGGCTGCTGGCGCAGCGTGACGATGCCGCAGTGGCGCACCCAGTGGCCGTTGGGCACCTGGTGCAGGCTGGCGGCGGTGTGCACCTGGCGCAGTGCGAGCCGGGGCCGCAGCAGCGCCAGTGGATGGCGGCGCAGCGTGAGGCCGAGGGCGGCGTAGTCCCAGTGGATGTCTTCGCCCTCGGGCGCGGGCGGCAGCTCGAACAGATCTTCCTCAATGGGCGCGGATTGCAGCAGCGCGGGCGCCCGCATATGGCCGGCCGCCTGCCAGAGCTGGTTGCGGCGGTGGCCTTCGAGGCTGGCCAGCGCATCGGCGGCGGCCAGCAGCTTGAGCTCGCGCTGCGGCAGCCGGGCGCGCAGCGCCAGGTCTTGCGCGCTGTCGAAAGGCATGGCCGCCCGCGCCTGCACGATGCGCCGCGCGGCCGCCTGGGGCAATTGATCCACCAGGCGCAGGCCCAGGCGCACCGCGGGCATGGAGTGCTTGGCTTGCGGCTCTTCCAGCGTGCAGTCGATGCCGCTGTAGAGCACGTCGGCCGGCCGCACCTCGACGCCATGGCGGCGCGCATCCTGCACCAGCTGGCTGGCGCTGTAGAAGCCCAGCGGCTGGCTGTTGAGCATGGCGGCCAGGAACTCGGCCGGATGGTGGCGCTTGAGCCAGCAGCTGTAGTAGACCAGGATGGCGAAGCTGGCCGCATGGCTTTCGGGGAAGCCGTAGTTGGCGAAGCCCTTGATCTGCTCGAAGATGGCTTCGGCAAATTCGGGCTGGTAGCCGCGCTCCTGCATGCCGTCGATGAGCTTGCGGCGAAACGGGGCGAGGTCGCCGTGGCGCTTCCAGGCGGCCATGGCGCGGCGCAGCTGGTCGGCCTCGCCGGGCGTGAAGCCGGCCGCCAGCATGGCGATCTGCATCACCTGTTCCTGGAAGATCGGCACGCCGAGCGTGCGCTCCAAGGCCGGCCTGAGGTCGTCGTTTTCATACCGGACGGGCTCCAGCTGCTGGCGCCGGCGCAGGTAGGGGTGGACCATGCCGCCCTGGATGGGGCCGGGCCGCACGATGGCCACCTGCACCACCAGATCGTAGTAGCTGCGGGGCTTGAGGCGCGGCAGCATGCTCATCTGCGCGCGGCTTTCGATCTGGAACACGCCGATGGTGTCGGCCGCGCAGATCATGTCGTAGGTGGCTTCGTCGCCCGGCGGTATGTGCTCCAGCGCCAGCGCTTCGCCGCGGCTTTGGCCCACCAGGGCCAGCGCCTTGCGCAGCGCGGTCAGCATGCCCAGCGAGAGCACGTCGACCTTGAGCAGGCCCATGGCGTCGAGGTCGTCCTTGTCCCATTCGATGACGGTGCGCTTGTCCATCGCGGCGCGCTCCACCGGCACCATGCGCGACAGCGGCCCGCGCGTGAGCACGAAGCCTCCCACATGCTGCGACAGGTGGCGCGGAAAGCCGATGAGCGCCTGCGTCAGCTCCTGCAGCTGGCGCACCGCCAGGTCTTCGGGGTGCAGGCCGGCGCCGGCCAGCGCCTCGGGGCTGATGGCGTCGCCGTCCCACCAGTAGCGGCTCTTGCACAGCTGGTCGATGGCGGCAGGCGCGAAGCCCAGGGCCTTGCCCACGTCGCGGATGGCGGATTTGCTGCGGTAGCTGATGACCACCGCAGTGAGCGCCGCGCGGTGGCGGCCGTACTTGCTGTAGAGGTACTGGATGACTTCCTCGCGCCGCTCGTGCTCGAAGTCGATGTCGATGTCGGGCGGCTCGTTGCGCTCCTTGCTGATGAAGCGCGCGAACAGCAGCGTGGTCTGCTCGGGGCTGACCTCGGTCACCCCCAGGCAGTAGCAGACCACCGAGTTCGCGGCCGAACCCCGGCCCTGGCACAGGATGCCCTGGCTGCGCGCAAAGTGCACGATGTCGTACACCGTCAGAAAGTAGTGCTCGTAGCGCAGCTCGGTGATCAGCGCAAGCTCCTGTTCGAGGCGCTGCTGCATATCGGCGCCTATGCCGCCGCGAAAGCGCCGGGCCGCGCCCTCGTAGGTGACGCGGCGCAGGTAGGCGGCGGGCGTCTCGCCCGCGGGCACTACCTCGTCGGGGTACTGGTAGCGCAGCTCGTCCAGCGAAAAGCGGCAATGGCTGGCCACCCGCAGGGTCTCGGCCAGCAGCTCGGGCGGGTACAGCTGCGCCAGCCGCAGCCGGTGGCGCAGGTGCCGCTCGGCATTGGGCTGCAGCGCATGGCCGCAGGCCGTGAGGGGCCGGCCGGTGCGCGTGGCGCTGAGCACGTCCTGCAGCGGCTTGCGCGAGCGTACATGCATGTGCACGTCGCCCGCCGCCACGAGGGGAATGGCTGCGCCCGCGCCCATGCGCTGCAATCGGGCCAGCCACATCTCGTCGTCGAGCCGGCAGGCCTGGTGCACCGCGATCCAGCAGCGCTCGCCGAACAGCGCGCGCATCCAGCGGGCCAGGGCCTGCAGCTGGGCATCGCCGGCGTCGCGCTCTGGCGCCACCAGCACCACGCAATCCTCGAACGATCTTTTCTGCACGGCGGCCTGCGCCAGCAGGTATTGGCCCTTGGGCGACTTTCTGCGCAGCTTGGTGATCAGCGCGCACAGGTTGCCATAGCCGCGCAGGTTGCAGGCCAGCGCCACCAGCGTGAAGGGCGCGCCGCCGGGCACGGGCCGCACCGCGAACTGCGTGCCCACCAGCAGCGGCAGGCCGTGCTCGCGCGCGGCCACATGGGCGCGCACCATGCCGGCCATCGAGCATTCGTCGGCCAGCGCCAGCGCGCTGTAGCCCAGCTGCGCGGCGCGCGCCACCAGCTCGTGCGGATGGCTGGCGCCGCGCAGAAAGCTGAAGTTGCTCAGGCACCAGAGTTCGGCGTAGGGGGGGAGGATGTCGGCCATGGTGGGCGCTCAGGCGAAGATGCCGTGCAGGAACCAGGCGCCTTGCTCGCCCTCCAGCCGGGTCTGGTAGATCCACAGCATGCCGGCATGCGCGCTGGCGGCGATCCAGTAGTCGCGCACCGCGTTGTGCGCGGTTTGCTCCGCTGCTGTGCCGGGCTGGGCAAAGTCCGGGCTGCGGTGCCACCAGCCGCCCTCCAGCCGTTGCGGGCCCACCACCAGCTGCAGCGGGCCTTGGTACAGCGGGGCACCCTGGCTGTCGTGCGGCAGCGCCAGCGGTTGCTCCAGCAGGAAGCTGGGCTGGGGCAGGGCAGGCAGCGCCGCCTCGGCGGCCGGCAGCGGCTCGCCCGCCGGCTGCCAGTGCTGCTGCCATTCGGGGCGGTGGTCGTCGCGCAGCACCGGGCGCAGCACCTGGCCGGCACCCAGCCGCGCGGCAATGCGCTCCAGCACCTGGGGCAGGTGCTCGTGGCGCCGGGCGGGGTCGGGTAGCAGGTCGGCGGCGCTTTCCTGCAGCGGCTGCGGCTCGGGGGCGAGCAGCTCCAGCTCGACCACCGGGGCCTGCAGCACCACATGGGCCAGGTGCTCCTGCAGCAGGCGCTGCAGGTGATCGAGCTGCCGGGTGGAGGCGGCGGTGCGGATGCCCAGTTCGCCGCCGGCCGCGGCGGCGCTGCTGCGCAGCGCATCGTGGCGCCAGCGCAGCGTGAAATGGGTGATGCCCGCGCGCTGCGCTGCCAGCCAGCCGCACATCTGGCGCAGCAGCACCGCGGCGCCGTGCACGATGTGCGCGCTGCTGTCGGCGCGGTGCGCCAGCTCCAGCCGCGCCTGGAACTGCGCGGGCAGCTCGATCCAGGCGTGGGCCTCGGGCTGCAGGCCATAGGCCTGGTCCAGCGCCGCCAGCAGCTCCTTGCCGAAGCGGCGCACCACGCCGCCGCGCGGCAGCGCGCGCACCTGGCCCAGCGTGGCGCAGCCCAGGCGGGCCAGCGTAGGCGCATGGGCCTGAGCGGCATCGAGCGCCGCCAGGGGCAGGGCATCCAGCAGCTGCGGCAGCGGCTGGGCAAAGCCGTTGCGCTGGCCGCAGCGCGCCAGCGCCAGCGCCGCGAGGCTGGTGGGTGCCCAGGCCAGCGCCTGCACGCCCAGCAGCCCGCTTTCGCCGCGAATGCGGGCCGCCAGCGCCCGGGTGCCGCCAAACAGCCGCGCCGACGCGGACAGCTCCATCAGCACCGCGCCGGCAAGCATGGCGACGCGCGGCGTGAACTGCAGGCACCACCAGGCCAGGCCCTGTGGGGCCGCAGCCTCAGTGCCAGGCGGGCTCGGCGGTGGCGGGAGCAGGGCTGCCCAGAGCGGGGTCGGCATGCGAAACCTTGCGGGGGAAAGTGTCGGGCGGCGCCAGGCGGCCGCTGTAATGCAGCATGCGGGGCGTGAGCAGGCCGGCCAGCGCTGGCGGCACGGCGGGCAGCCGCAAGGCATCTGCCAGCGCCGGGCCGCGGCGCTTGAGGATGCGCAGCTGCAAAGCCCAGTCTGGCGCATGCGCCACCTGCAGGCGCAGGGGCGCGGCCGTGGCCATATGCAGGGCCGTGGCGGGGCGCACCAGGAACACCAGCCCGTCGAAGCGGTGCGCGGCGATCTGCAGGCGGCGTATCTGCTCGGGCCGCGCCTCGCGCAGCCAGGCGATGACGGTGCCCGCCGCGTTGGCGCTGATGAGCTGCTCGGTGGCCCAGAGCAGGTCTGGCGCCGAGGCATGGGCCACCCATACCAGCTGGCGGGGCGCGATGCCCGACTGCGCCAGGCCGGCGGCATGCGGTGGGTGCGGCGCGCCCAGCACGGCTACCGGCAGGCCCTGGGCGCTGCAGGCCCGCAGCGCATGCGCGGTCAGGCGCCATTCCACCGTGCCCCATTG
The DNA here is from genome assembly GCF_057808605.1 of Comamonas sp. FG99. Taxonomy (NCBI): domain Bacteria; kingdom Pseudomonadati; phylum Pseudomonadota; class Betaproteobacteria; order Burkholderiales; family Comamonadaceae; genus Comamonas; species Comamonas sp. FG99. Next base: position 23,862 of record NZ_JBMDII010000002.1, on the reverse strand, counting down.
CGGCGGCAGCAGCTCGGTCAGCCCATGGGTGGGCCAGCCGCCGCCGGGCAGCGCCCGGTCCAGCTCGGCCCAGCCCGTGGCCACCGCTGCCGCCCGCGACTGCGCCATGTCCGCGCCCGGCCACACGGCGGCGGCCACCGAGGGCGGCAGCCGGGCATGGGCTTGGGCGGCAGGAGAGTGGGGGCTGTGGCGAGGCATGATGAATACTGTTTATTTGTACAGTATGCACCAAAAGATCCAATAACACCAATACGGCAACCCTGGGCTGGGTTATTTCCCGGTTTTGACAGATCTGCGCCGCCGCCCTAAATTGCGCGGCGTGTGCTTCATTGGTGTTCAATGCGAGGCGCCCCACTGGGAGAGCGGCAAACGCTCCCACAATCCGTCGAGGATTGCATGATTACCTTGAACGTAAATGGGCGCTCGCGCCGTCTGGATGTGGCGGCGGACACGCCGCTGCTGTGGGTTTTGAGGGACTACCTGGGTTTTACCGGCACCAAGTTCGGTTGCGGAGCGGGCCTGTGCGGCGCCTGCACGGTGCATGTGGATGGCAAGGCCCTGCGCTCGTGCATCACCCCGGTGTCGGCCGTGGCCAAGGCGCGCATCACCACCATCGAAGGCCTGTCCAGCGACAACTCCCACCCGGTGCAGCAGGCCTGGATCGCCGAGCAGGTGCCGCAGTGCGGCTACTGCCAGTCGGGCATGCTCATGGCCGCGGCCGCGCTGCTCAAGGACAAGCCCCAGCCCACCAAGGCCGAGATCGCCGAGGCCATGACCAACGTGTGCCGCTGCGGCACCTATCCCCGGGTGGAGCGTGCTATCTTGCGCGCCGCCAAGGCTTGAGGAGGGCGCCGCCATGCAAGCAATGCAAGTGAATCGCCGCGACTTCCTCAAGACCGGCGGCGCGGCCGCCAGCCTGGTGCTGGGCTTCAGGCTGCCGGTTGCCGCGGCCCAGGGCCAGCCGGCCCGCGACCCGGACGATGTCAACGCCTGGCTGCGCATAGCGCCCGACGGCACGGTCACCATCATGGTGCCCTCGGCCGAGATCGGGCAGGGCGTGTACACCTCGGCGCCGATGCTGATCGCCGAGGAGCTGGAATGCGACTGGCGCCAGGTGCGCGCGCAGATCGCGCCCACCGACCCGGTCTATGCCAACCGCATGTTCAAGGTGCAGGCCACGGCCAGCAGCACCTCGTCGCGCTGGTCCTTCGAGCCGCTGCGCCGCATAGGCGCGGCCGCGCGCCTGATGCTGGTGGAGGCCGCCGCGCGCGAATGGAAGGTGAGCGCCGCCGAATGCACCGCGGTGCGCGGCCGCGTGCTGCATGCGGCCAGCGGGCGCATGCTGGGCTATAGCGAGCTGGCGCCCAAGGCGGCGCTGCTGCCGCGGCCCGACGTGGCCAGGATCGCGCTCAAGCCCAGGCCCGAGTGGCAGCTCATCGGCCAGCCGGTGCAGCGGCTGGACATTCCGCTCAAGACCAACGGCAGCGCAGTCTTTGGCGTGGATGTGAAGGTGCGCGGCATGCTCATCGGCACCGTGGCGGCCAGCCCGGTGCGCGGTGGCAGGCTCAAGCCCTTCGACGACAAGCCAGCGCTGGCGGTCAAGGGCGTGCACCAGGTCGTGCCGCTGACCGGCAGCGCCGTGGCCGTGCTGGGCGAGAGCTACTGGCCGGCGAAGCAGGGCCTGTCCAAGCTGCAGCTTGACTGGCAAGCGCCCGAGGGCCCGCTGGTGGACAGCAAGGCCATGCTGGCCCAACTGCGCAGCGCCGCGGCGCAGACCGACACCGTGGCCAGGCGCATTGGCGATCCTGAAACCGCGCTGCGCCAGAGCGCCCAGCGCGTGGAGGCCGAATACGAGGTGCCGTACCTGGCCCATGCGACCATGGAGCCGATCAACGCCACCGCCGATGTGCGCGCCGACCGGGCCGAGATCTGGGGCCCGACCCAGGTCTGCGGCGAGATCGCCGCGCGCCTGGCGCCGCACCTGGGCCTGCCGGCCGAGCGCATCACGGTGCACTCCACCTTCGTGGGCGGGGGCTTCGGGCGGCGCGAGGAGTTCGACATCTTCATCCAGGCGGCGCTGGCCTCGCAGGCGGCCAGGCGCCCGGTCAAGCTGATCTGGTCGCGCGAGGAGGACATTCAGCAGGACTTCTACCGCCCGGCGGCAGCCGCGCGCTTTGCGGCGGTGCTGGGCGAGGGCGGCGGCGTGCTGGCGCTGGAGGCCCGGCTGGCCTGCTCGTCCATCTATATCCGCAACTTCCCCGAGCGGGTGAAGAACGGCGTCGACCCGAAATCGGTGGAGGGCGTGGTGGACGTGCCCTATGCGCTGCCGCATTTCGGCGTGCGCTATGCGATGGTCAACAGCGCGATACCGGCGGGCTTCTGGCGCGGCGTGGGCTATACGCAGAATTGCTTCTTCTTCGAGAGCTTCATCGACGAGCTGGCCCACCAGGCCCGGCGCGATCCGCTGGACTTTCGCCTGGCATTGCTCAAGGAGCAGCCCCGCCACGCCGAGCTGCTGCGGCGCCTGGCCAGCCGCGCGGGCTGGGGCAAGGCTGCCTCGGGCCGCTACCTGGGCCTGGCGCTGTCCGAGGCCTGGGGCTCGATCTGCGGCACCGCGGTGGAGCTGTCGGTGCAGGACAAGCGCATCACCATCCACCGCGTGGTCTGCGCCGTGGACTGCGGCACCGTGATCAATCCGGCCACGGTGCAGCGCCAGTTGGAGGGCGCCACCATCTGGGGCCTGACGGCCGCGGCCTTCGGCGAGATCAGCATCGAGCAAGGCAAGGTGCTGCAGTCCAACTTCCACGACTACCCCATGCTGCACCTGGCGCAGACGCCGCCGATAGAGACCGAGCTGATCGAGAGCGGGGCAAAAATAGGCGGCGTGGGCGAATCGGGCGTGCCGCCGCTGGCGCCGGCGCTGGCCAATGCGCTGTTCGCCGCCACCGGCGAGCGGCTGCGCTCGCTGCCGCTGTCGCGCCATGGCTATGCGCTGGCATAGGCCAGCCGGGGCTCAAAGCCCCAGCACGCGGGCCACGTAGTCGGCATCCTTGTCGCCGCGGCCCGAGAGGTTGACGAGGATGTGCCGGTCCTTGGCCTGCGTGGGCGCTACCCGCATGGCCCAGGCCACGGCGTGGGCGCTCTCCAGTGCCGGGATGATGCCTTCCACGCGCGACAGCTGCATGAAGGCGTCCAGGCATTCCTTGTCGCTGACGGCCTCGTACTGCACGCGGCCCAGATCCTTGAGGTAGCTGTGCTGCGGGCCCACGCCGGGATAGTCCAGACCCGAGGCAATGCTGTGCACCGCGGCCGGCGTGCCGTCGGCGTTCTCCAGCACGTAGCACTTCATGCCGTGGATTTCGCCGGGCTTGCCCATGCTCAGCGTGGCCGCATGGCGGCCGGGCTTGTCCACGCCTTCGCCCGAGGGCTCCACGCCCACCAGCTTCACCTCCGCATCGTTCAGGAAGGCGGTGAACATGCCCATGGCATTGCTGCCGCCGCCCACGCAGGCCGCCACATGGTCGGGCAGCTTGCCGTGCTTGGCCAGGAACTGCTCGCGCGCCTCGCGGCCGACGATGGACTGGAAGTCGCGCACCATCATCGGGAACGGGTGCGGGCCCACCACCGAGCCGATGGCGTAGAGGTAGTCGCTGGGGTTGGTGAGGTATTCCTCGAAGGCGCTGTCCACGGCTTCCTTGAGCGTGGCCGCGCCGCGCGTGACGGGAACGAGCTTGCAGCCCAGGATGCGCATCTTGGTGACGTTGGGGTGTTCCTTCTCGATGTCCACCTGGCCCATGTGGATCTCGCAGGGAATGCCCACCAGGGCGCAGGCAGTGGCCAGGGCCACGCCGTGCTGGCCGGCGCCGGTTTCGGCGATGACCTTTTTCTTGCCCATGAACCTGGCCAGCAGCGCCTCGCCCAGGCAATGGTTGATCTTGTGCGCGCCGGTGTGGTTCAGGTCCTCGCGCTTGAGGTGGATCTGCGCGCCGCCGAGCTGCGCCGACAGGCGCCGGGCGTGGAAGATGGGGCTGGGCCGGCCCACGTAGTCGGCGAACAGCTGGGCCAGCTCTTGCTGGAAGTCTTCGCGCTGGGTGATCTCGGCATAGGCGGCGTTGATGTCGTCCATGGCCTGCTTGAGGTGCGGCGGCACCAACTGGCCGCCGTAGGGGCCGAAGAAGCCGTCGGCATCGGGCATGGGGGCGAAGGCGAGGGTGGTGGTCATGTCTGGGTTGTCTCTATGCGTAGTTGATATTGGGGCGCCAGAGGCGTGCGGGCAATGTAGTCGAAGTGCAGGCGGCGGAAGGCCCCTCAGGCCAGCCCATACTCGAAGTCGTAGAAATGCTGGCCGCCCTCGATGCGGATGGCCATCTGGCCAGACAGGCCGGCCAGCTCGCCGGTGCCAGAGTCTGGCACCACTTCGAGCACGAGCCGGGGCTGGCCCTTGTCCATGGTGCCGAAGTGCTGCAGCACAAAGCTGCCGCGCCGGCCGGCGAGCGTGCCGTGCACCTGCTCCACGGCCACATAGCCGGCAGAGCCCTTCACCGGCGTGCCGGCGCTGAGCATCTCGCCCTGGCTGGCGGCCTGCAATTCGCCATGGAATTGCTTGTCGATGGACATGCGGCCGAGGCTGATGCCATCGCTGCCCTGTGCATGGGCGGCCAGCGGGCGTAGCTGTACTTCAAAGGTTCCGGTGATACTGAGCATGTCGGACTCCGATGGAATGCGTGAAAAAGGTGCATGGTAAGCCATGCACCGGGTGTGGCCGCAGGCAGTGGCTGGGCAGCGATTTTGCAGGCTTTGGATGGTGCTGGAGAAATCCAGTGCGCCGTTGCCGCAGGCGATTTTGCCGGTCAACCCGCATGCGCCTTAACAGTTCGATGCTCTCTATACGCCGCAGCCAACGTCCGCAGGGCTTCACGAGAACGCCGATCCGTGAGCGTCGAATGCAGCACGATCCGTGACGACGGCAGTTCTGGCAGGCCCAAGCGCTGACCGACCTCGACGGTATCGACCGGCGCCAACCGGCAGGAGAACGCGGCCACTGCCAAACCTGCGGAAACAGCGGCCATGACGGCGGCATGGCCACCCCCGACAAACACCTCGCTCCATTCGATACCAGCGGACGTAAGGGCCTGGGTTGCAATGTCGCGCACACCGCAGCAAGGGGCCAGCGCCGCCAAGCGCAACGGCTGGCCAGGCTGTTGATGAAAGCCCGGCGCCGCAAACCAGCCAAAGTGCTCCGGCCCCAAGTCTTCACCATCACGGCGATGGTCTTCCTGGCGAACGATCACCGCATCCAGCTCGCCGCCATCGAAGGCACTGAGCAGGCTGTGCGAGTTTTCCAGCCGAACTTCGATGGTCAAGGCCGGGTCGCGCTCGTTCAGCCGGGCCAGCAATGTAGGAACTTCGGGCCCAGCGACGTGTTCAGCAATGCCCAGGCGGAACCGACGGCATTCGCAGGACAGGGCCGCCATCGCGCGGTCGTGCGCGGCAATGAACTCACGTGCAGGGTTGACGAACGATGCCCCCTGTGCTGACAGGCGAACCAGCCGGGGCGTGCGCTCGATCAGCTTGTGGCCGAGGCGTTCTTCCAGGCGCTTGAGCTTGACGCTGATGGCGCCTTGGGTCGTCCCCAAGGCTTCGGCGGCTTTGGTGAAGCTCTGAAAGTCGGCGATGGCGACGAACGCTTGCATCGACTCCACATCCAAGGCTGAGCGGCTCATTAATCATCCAAATTTGTTGTCTCTGATATGTTCAATCATACCGTTGTCAAATAGATGATGGCTTCCTAGCATTCTTCCTGAGATGCCGCGCGTGCATTTTTCGCGTTGGCAGGCTTTTACATAGGTCTCTTGGAAGGTATTCATGACTCCCTCAACTTCGCGCCAGGGTGTGTTTGCTCTGGCTGCCGTCTGCCTGTCCGCATTGATGCTGGGCCTGGAAATCTCCAGCGTGCCGCCCATCCTGTCCACCATCGAGCAGGTCATGGGGGCGAGCTTTCGGCAGCTTCAATGGGTCATGGCGGCCTACACCATCGCCATGACCACGATCCTGATGGCCGTCGGAACCCTGGCCGACCGTTATGGCCGCAAGCGCGTCTTCACCATCGGCATCGTCGCCTTCGGTATGACCTCGCTGGTGTGTGGCCTGACGCAAAGCGCCGCCGTGCTGATCGTGGCCCGGTTTTTCCAGGGCCTGAGCGCGGCCATGATGCTGATCTGCCAGATCGCCATCTTGTCCACCCAGTTCCGGGATGGTGAGCAGCGCGGCAAAGCCTTCGCCTGGTGGGGCATCGTCTTCGGCGCCGGCCTGGGATTCGGCCCCATCGTGGGCGGTGCGATCCTGGCGCTGGCGAATTGGGAATGGGTGTTTCTGATCCACGTCGCCCTGGCCGTCGTGACCTTGCTGCTGACTCGGGCTGGTGTCCAGGAATCGCGTGATCCGCACGCGACGCGCCTGGACATCGCCGGCATCGTCACGCTGTCGGTGGCCGTGTTCTGCCTCGTGCTGTTCGTCACCCAAGGGCCGGTGCTCGGCTTCGGCAGCCCTGCGGCATTGGGCATCATCGGCTTGTCCGCCTTGAGCCTGGTCGGCTTCATCGTGGCCGAGCGCGTCAGTGCCAGGCCAATGATCGAGTTCTCGGTATTCCGCGTGCGCAACTTCTCGGGTGCGCTGCTGGGCTCGATGGGGCAGAACTTCAGCTTCTGGCCCTTCATCATCTACCTGCCGATCTACTTCCACGTGGGCTTGGGGTATGACAGTGTGCAGACGGGACTGGCGCTGCTGGCCTACACCCTGCCCACGCTGTTCGTTCCGCCGCTGGCCGAGCGCCTGGCGGAGCGCTGGCAGCCCGGCATCGTGATCCCGCTGGGCATGTCCACCATCGGCCTGGGCTTCGTGCTGATGAAGATCGGCAGCGTATCCGCGCAGCCGGGCTGGCTGATCCTGCCGGGCTGCGTGCTGGCCGGCATCGGCCTGGGCCTGACCAACACGACCGCCACCAACACCATCACCGCTTCCGTCGCGGCGGAGCGGGTCGGGATGGCGTCCGGCGCGGACACCAGCGCGCGGATGATCTCGCTGGCCTTCAATATCGCCGTGATGGGCTTCGTGCTGGTGCAGGGCGTCATGGCCCATCTGCGCGAAGCGCTGGGCCTGGGGGAAACGACCGAGCTGCGCCACTTCGCGGAAAAGATCGCGGCGGGCGACGTGACGCTCGCGCAGCAGAACGCGGGATGGCTGGTGAACGTCGCTTCGCCTCAGGACGCGATCAATACCGCACTGGTGGCGGGATCCGGCTGGGTGATGGTGTATGGCGCCATCAGCGTCTTCGTGCTGGCGCTCGCCAGCTGCTTCGTCTTCTCACCGGGCAAGGCCGCGCGGCGCGATGGCAGCGCCACACAGGGCCAATCGGCATAGGGGCGACATGATGAATATCGGAATCATCGGTGCCGGCCCTATGGCGCAGGCCGTGGGTTGGCTGGCCGTCAAGGCGGGCCATCGCGTCATGATGAGCAACTCACGCGGGCCACATACCCTTGCGGGGTTGCGCGATGCAATGGGTTGCGAGACAGGAAGCGTGGCCGAGGCGGCAGAGTTCGGGGATATCGCCTTTGCCGCCATCCCGCTGCAAGCCTGGCGGGCCATTCCGGCAGAATCGCTGGAGGGAAAGGTCGTCCTCAATCCGCAGAACTACTTTCCTCAGTTTGGGCGCATTCCAGAGCTGGAGCGTGGGGAGCTGACGACGGCGGAGCTTTTGGCCAGGCATCTTCCGAAGTCGCACGTGGTCAAGACGTTGAATTCGATTCTCGTCGAAGAAATCGTGTCCGATGCGCGGCCGGCTGGAGCAAAGGATCGCCGTGCGCTCCCTGTCGCTGGCGACGACTTGAGTGCGAAGAAAACGGCCATCGAATTCCTTGACCAGATCGGCTATGACGCCATCGATGCCGGGATGCTTGCAGATGGTTGGAAATTCGAGCGGCGCAGGCCTGTCTATTGTGTGCCCCTGAATAGGGCGATGCTGATAGAGGGGTTGGCTGCGACGACAAGGGACGGGCTTATGCCCGAGGGACATTGGCGCCATCAACGAGGCATCCGCGCCCGATGGCGTGATGCGTAGGAGGATGGTGTGTGGAACTGCGCCATCTTCCATCCCTTTTAGCCGTCGCCGAAGAGCTTCACTTCGCCCGCGTCGCCGAGCGATTGCCTGTTGAGCGATCGCTGCTCTCCGGCTCCATCAAGAATCATGCTTTTTTCTGCAGCATCTTGATCACGCTCGAAAAGTCCTCGCCGCCATGGCCGGCGATGCTGTGCGCCGCATACAGCGCCCGCGCCATGCCGCCCAGCGGCGTGCTGGCCTTCACGGCCATGGCGCTTTCCTGCGACAGGCCCAGGTCCTTGAGCATCAGGTCGGTGCCGAAGCCGCCGGTGTAGCCGCGCGTGGCGGCGGAGTTTTCCTGCACGCCGGGGCAGGGGTTATAGACCTCCAGCGCCCAGTTGCCGCCCGAGCTGCGGCGCATGATCTCGGACAGCACCTTGGGGTCGAGCCCGTTGGCCACGCCCAGCGCGATCGCCTCGCTGGTGCCGATCATCAGGATGCCCAGCAGCATGTTGTTGCAGATCTTGGCGGTCTGGCCCGCGCCCACGTCGCCGGCGTGGAAGATGTTCTTGCCCATCTTCTCGAGCAGCGGGCGGGCGCGCTCCAGGTCGGCCGCCTTGCCGCCCACCATGAAGGTGAGGGTGCCGGCAATCGCGCCGCCGGTGCCGCCGGAGACCGGCGCATCGATGAAGGCGATGCCGGTGGGATCGGCCGCGCGGGCCACCATCTGGCTGGCCGCGGCGGCAATCGTCGAGCAGTCGATCACCAGCGCGCCCTCGGCGATGTTGGCCAGCAGGCCGGTCTGGCTGGCGGTGCCCAGGTACAGGTCCTTCACATGCTGGCTCGCGGGCAGCATGGAGATGACGACCTCGGCGTCCTGCACCGCATCCTGGGCGCTGGCGGCGATCTGCGCGCCCTCGGCGGCCACCTTGGCGCAGGCGTCCTTGGACAGGTCGAAGGCCTTGACCTGGTGGCCGGCCTTTTGCAGGTTGATGGCCATGGGCGCGCCCATGTTGCCCAGGCCGATGAATGCGATTTGCATGTGCTTGTCTCCTGTCTATGTTGAAAAGAATTCAGTCCTTGATCTCTGCGCCCCTGTCTGCAAGCAGGCTGCGCAGGATGCTGCGGTGGCAGCGCGCCTCGTCTTCGCAATAGCAGCCCAGCGAGAACGCGGCATGGCGCGACAGCGCGGCCAGCAGGTCGAGCGTGCGGCTGGCGGGCGCCTCGGCCAGCTGCTTGCGAAACAGCTTGTCGAACTGCTGCCACAGCTTGCCGGCCTCGGCGGCCTGGCCCTGGTCCTGCAGGTGGTGCGACTGCAGCGCGAGCTGCATGGTGTCGGGCTCGGGCGAGAGTTCGGGATACCACACGTCGTAGTAGTCGCGGCTGGCGAACTCGGCCTTGGGCACGCCGCGCGGCGGGCGGCGCACGCTGCCTATGCGCAGGCCTTCGCCCGGGCTGCGCGGGGTGCCGAGTCGAACGATGCGGATGGGCATGGCGGTGGGGCTCCTACAAGTCGCTGTCGAACACGCTGTGGCGCTTGCGGCCGGCGGCGGTTTTGGATGGGGCCGCAGCCTTGGCGGCGGTCTTGCGCCGTGGCGAGGCCTTGGCGCGCGGGTTGTAGGCCAGCGCTGCGTCGAGCCAGAACTGCCAGTGCTCGCGTGTGGCAAAGCCGTTGGGCTCCACCCAGAAGTAGCCCAGCATGCCGCCACCGGGCGACAGCTCGCGGGTGTTCTGCATCTCCAGAAACTCTGCATGCCGCTCGGGCGGCAGGCGCACCAGCAGCTCGCCATGCTTCACGCCCAGGCACAGCTTGCCGTCCACAAAGAAGCAGTAGCTGCCGAACAGCGTGCGCTCCTGCACATCGCCGCCGTGCTGGGCTCGGGTGGCCAGCGCCTCGCGCAGCGCATCGATGAGCAGCAGGGTGTCGGGGGAGAGGGGCTTGGCGGGCATGGCTGGTTCAGCGGATGGCTTCGGGGGCGTCGCCCTCCAGCATACGCCGCGCGATGATCACGCGCATGATCTCGTTCGTGCCTTCGAGGATCTGGTGCACGCGCGCGTCGCGCATCAGCCGCTCCAGCGGGTACTCGCGGATGTAGCCGTAGCCGCCGTGCAGTTGCAGCGCCTCGTTGCAGACCATGAAGCCGGCGTCGGTGGCAAAGCGCTTGGCCATGGCGCAGTAGGTGGAGGCGTCGCGCGCGCCGGCGTCGAGCTTGGTGGCGGCGAGGCGCACCATCTGGCGCGCGGCGACCAGCTCGGTCGCCATGTCGGCCAGCTTGAACTGCAGCGCCTGGAAGCTGGCGATGGCCTTGCCGAACTGCTTGCGCTCGTGCATGTACTGCTGGGCCTGGGTGAGCGCGCCCTGGGCGGCGCCGACCGAGCAGGTGGCGATGTTGATGCGCCCGCCGTCCAGCCCCTTCATCGCGATCTTGAAGCCTTCGCCCTCGCGGCCCAGCAGGTTGCGGGCGGGAATGCGCACGTTGTCGAAGTTGATCACGCGCGTGGGCTGGCTGTTCCAGCCCATCTTTTCTTCCTTCTTGCCGTAGCTCACGCCTTCGGCATCGGCCGGCACGGCAAAGGCGCTGATGCCGCCGGCGCCCGAGCCGGCGTCGCCGGTGCGGGCCATCAGCACCAGCACGTCGGTGCTGCCGGCGCCGCTGATGAACGCCTTGGCGCCGTTGACCACGTATTCGTGGCCCACCAGCTCGGCTCGGGTCTTGAGCGAGGCGGCGTCCGAGCCCGCGCCGGGCTCGGTCAGGCAGTAGCTGGCGAGCTTGCGCCCGCTGGTGAGTTGCTCACCCCATTCGGCGCGCAGCTCGTCGCCGCCCCAGCTGCCCAGCATCCAGGTGGCCATGTTGTGGATGGTGATGAAGGCCGTGGTGCTGGGGTCGACCGCGGCCATTTCCTCGAAGACCAGGGTGGCGTCGAGCCGGGGCAGCTGCAGGCCGCCTATGCTTTCGGGCGCATACAGGCCGCAAAAGCCCAGCTCGCCGGCCTTGGCGATGGCTTCGCGGGGGAAGATGCCGGCGCGGTCCCATTCGGCGGCATGCGGCGCCAGCTGGTCCTGGGCAAAGGCGCGGGCGGTGTCGGCGAAGGCGCGTTGCTCTTCGGAGAGTTCGAAATTCATGGTTGCCCTCCCTTCCAGCGGTCAAGTTCGGCAGTTCTTTTGCGGGTTGATTTTTCCAGGCATTGGTGAAACACCAGCGGCCAGATGGAGCCGCCTTCGTAGGCCTTGGCCGCACGGGTGCAGGCCGGATCGCGGCCGCGCAGCCAGGCACGCTGCTGCGTGCGCAGCGCAACCCGCTGCTGCGGCGACAGCGCAGCCATCACCTCGCCGTAGCGGATATTGAGCTCGGCATCGGCGGCGCGAAAATCGCGCGCCGCGCAGGCGTTCATCTCCTGCTGGTTGCCGTTGGGCTTGCATTCGGCCGCATCGGCGCCCGCCGCCACGTTGGCCGCCTGGGCAGCGCCGGCCAGCAAGCCAGCGAGCAGGGCGGTATGGAGGGCGGCTGCGTGGAGCCGGCGCTTCACTTCAGGCTGATGGTGGTGTTCACGCCATGGCTGGTGGTGCTGTCGTCGAACCAGCGCTCGGTCACCGTCTTGGTCTGGGTATAGAACAGCACCACCTGCTTGCCGTAGGGGCCCAGGTCGCCGAGCTTGGAGGCGCGGCTGCCGGTGAACGAGAACAGCGGCACCGGCACCGGGATCGGCACGTTGATGCCGACCTGGCCCACGTCGATGTCTTCCTGGAACTTGCGCGCCGCCGCGCCCGACTGCGTGAACAGCGCCGTGCCGTTGCCGTTGGGGTTGGCGTTGATGAACGCGATGGCCTGGTCCAGGTCGTCGGCGGCCACCAGGCATAGCACGGGGCCGAAGATTTCCTGCTCGTAGATGCTCATGCCGGGCTTGACGCCGCTGAACACCGTGGGGCCCACGAAGTTGCCCTTCTCGTAGCCGGCCACCTGGGGCTTGCGGCCGTCGAGCTCCAGCGTGGCGCCTTCGGCCAGGCCGCGCTCGATCAGGCTCTCGACGCGCGACAGCGCCGCGCACGAGACCAGCGGGCCCACGTCGGTGCCGGGCTCGGTGCCGCCGCTGACCTTGAGCGTCTTGGACTTTTCCACCAGCTCGGGAATCCACTTCTGCGCATCGCCCACGAGCACCGCCACGGACACCGCCATGCAGCGCTGGCCCGCCGCGCCGAAGGCCGCGCCCAGCAGGGCGTTGAGCGTCTGCTCCTGGTTGGCGTCGGGCATGACGATGGCATGGTTCTTGGCGCCCATCATGCACTGCACGCGCTTGCCGGCCAGGCTGGCGCGGTTGTACACATGGGTGCCGACGCGGGTGCTGCCCACGAAGCTGATGGCCTTGATGTCGGGGTGGTCGCAGATGGCGTTGACCACGTCCTCACCGCCGTGCACCACGTTGAGCACGCCGGGCGGCACGCCCGCTTCGAGGGCCAGCTCGCACAGGCGCATGGTGACCATCGGGTCCTGCTCGGAGGGCTTGAGCACGAAGGTGTTGCCGGTGGCGATCGCCATGGGGAACATCCACAGCGGGATCATCGCCGGGAAGTTGAAGGGCGTGATGCCCGCGCACACGCCCAGCGGCTGCAGCACCGAGTAGGTGTCCACGCCGTTGGCCACGTTGTTGGCCAGCTCGCCCAGCTGCAGGTTGCCGATACCGGCGGCATGCTCCACTACCTCCAGGCCGCGGAACACGTCGCCCTCGGCGTCGGGCAGGGTCTTGCCCTGTTCGGCCGTCAGGATCGCGGCCAGCTCCTTCATGTTCTCGCGGATCAGCTGCTGCAGCTTCAGGAAGATGCGCGCGCGCTGGCCGATGGGCGTCTTGCGCCAGGTCTTGAATGCCTCCTTGGCATTGGCGACGGCGGCATTCACCTCGGCGGGCGTGGCAAAGGGCACGCGGGCCAGCACCTGCTGCGTGGCCGGGTTGACCACGTCGCGCCATTGCGTGGTCTCGGATTCGACCAGCTTGCCGTTGATCAGCAGCTTGACGGTGGGGGCGAGTACGCCGGCGGGGGTGGTAGCGTTCATGGGTGTCTCCTGGTGTCTTGAGCGGATTGGAGCATGGTATTTGTGCAAAAACGCCGTGACAATAGACAATGCTGCAGAAAATATCTGCATATTTGCACAACGAAACGCCTGCAAGGCGAGGAGACTCGATTGGATTGGGATCATCTGCGTTATTTCTGGGCCCTGGTGCAGGCCGGCACCCTGGTGGGGGCGGCCAAGCGCCTGGGGGTGGAGCACACCACCGTGTCGCGGCGCATCCAGGCGCTGGAAAAGCAGATGGGCGCCACGCTGTTCACCCGCGAGGGCAGCGGCTATAAGCTCACCGACGCGGGCCGCCAGCTGCAGCCGCAGGCCGAGGCCATGGATGCCATCGTGCGCGGCGTGGTCTGCGCCGCGCCGCAAGACCCGGGCCAGCCCAGCGGCGTGGTGCGCATCGGCGTGACGGAAGGCTTCGGCACGCAGATCCTGGCGCCGCAGCTGGCGCAGCTGGCCATGCGCCATCCGCAGCTCACCATCGATTTGCTGGCGGTGCCGCGCATGTTCCACCTGTCGCGGCGCGAGGCGGACATCGTGATCTCGCTGGACCGGCCCGCGCGCGACACGGTGGTCACCAGCAAGCTCGCCGACTACCACCTGTTTCTCTATGGCCAGCGCGAATACCTGGCCAGGAAGCCGCTGGTGCAGACCCTGGCCGACCTGGTGCCGCACAGCTTCGTCAACTATGTGGACGACCAGCTCTTCACCCGCGAGCTGCAGCTGCTGGAGACGCTGTGCAGCCCGCAGCGCTACAGTTTTCGCAGCACCAGCATCCTCGCGCAGTACACCGCCGTGCGCGCCGGCGCCGGCCTGGGCGTGCTGCCGGCCTTCCTGGCCGACAAGGACCCGCTGCTGCAGCGCGTGCTGCCCGAGCAGGCGCGCTTCACCCGCACCTTCTGGATGTCGATGCCACCCGAGCTGCGCTCCGCCGGCCGCGTGCAGGCGGTCTGGCGCTCGATCCAGGCGGTGGTGCAGGCGCAGGTGGGGGACTTGCTGAGATGAGCCGCGCCGCAGCATCGCCTGCCTACCAGGTCCGCAGCATGTCCATCGCCGACTACGACGCGGTGCTGGATCTGATGCGGCAAACCCCGGGTGTATCGCTGCGCGACGCCGACGGGCGGGAGGCGACCGCGCGCTATCTGGCGCGCAACCCGGGGCTGAGCTTCGTGGCCGTGGCCGAAGGCCGCATCGTGGGCTGCGTCATGTGCGGGCACGATGGGCGGCGCGGGTATCTGCAGCACCTGGCGGTGCTGCCGCCCTGGCGCCGCCAGGGCATCGCCGGCGCGCTGGTGCGGGCCTGCCTCGATGCGCTGGAGCCACTGGGCATTCTCAAGACCCATATCGATGTCTTGCGCAGCAACACCGCGGCGCAGGCCTACTGGGCGCGCCGGGGCTGGCGCCTGCGCACGGATATCGAGCGCTATTCGCTGGTGCGGGGTGGTGGCGAGAATGCCTGAGATCGTAAACACGTTCTGAGGGTGCGGAGTCAGCTTGGGTGTGCCGCCTGATCTTCTGCACTGCAACATAAGTTAACCAAAGCCGCGCCGCGCCCCGGTGTTTCCGGGCTGGCCATGTGGCGGGCACGGTATCATTGCCCGCTGTTTTCTTCCCCGGGTGGACCGCCACCCCATGCTGAAGCACTGTGCGCCTCAACTCCATCAAGCTTGCGGGTTTCAAATCCTTCGCGGAACCGACCAACTTCCTGCTGCCGGGCCAGCTGGTGGGGGTGGTGGGCCCCAACGGCTGCGGCAAGTCCAACATCATGGACGCCGTGCGCTGGGTGCTGGGCGAATCCAAGGCCAGCGAGCTGCGCGGCGAGTCCATGCAGGACGTGATCTTCAACGGCACCACCAGCCGCAAGCCGGCCAGCCGCGCCAGCGTGGAGCTGACTTTCGACAATGCCGACCACCGCGCCGGCGGCCAGTGGAGCCAGTACACCGAGATCGCGGTCAAGCGCGTGCTCACCCGCGACGGCAACAGCAGCTACTTCATCAACAACCAGCCGGTGCGCCGCCGCGACGTGCAGGACGTGTTCCTGGGCACGGGCCTGGGGCCGCGCGCCTACGCCATCATCGGCCAGGGCACCATCAGCCGCATCATCGAGTCGCGCCCCGAAGAGTTGCGCCTGTTCCTCGAAGAGGCGGCGGGCGTCTCCAAGTACAAGGAGCGGCGCCGCGAGACCGAGAACCGCCTGACCGATACGCGCGAGAACCTGACCCGGGTCGAGGACATCCTGCGCGAGCTCAACGCCAACCTCGAAAAGCTCGAAAAGCAGGCCGAGATCGCGGCCCGCTACAACGCGCTCAACGCCAGCGCCACGCTCAAGCAGCACCAGCTGTGGTTCCTGAAGCGGCAGGACGCCGAGGCCGACCAGGAAAAGGTGCGCGCCGAGGGGCTCAAGGCCGTGAACGACCTGGAGGCGCGCATGGCCGACCTGCGCCATGTGGAGGCCGATCTCGAATCCATCCGCCAGGCGCACTACGCCGCCGGCGACCAGGTCAACCAGGCGCAGGGCCGTTTGTACGAGGCCACCGCCGAGGTGGGCCGGCTCGAGGCCGAGATCCGCTACGTGGTCGAGGGCCGCCAGCGCGTGGAGCAGCGCCTGGCCCAGCTGACCGAGCAGATCGCGCAGTGGACGGTGCGCAAGGACGAATCCGAGGCCGAGCTGGAAACCCTGGCCGGCCAGGGCATGGATGCCGAGGAAAAGACCGAGCTGCTGGCCGCCCAGCTCGAAGAGCAGCACCAGCAGCTGCCCGATATGGAAGAGACGCTGCGCCAGGCCCAGCAGCGCGCCAATGAGCAGCGCGGCACGGTCACCCAGGTGCAGCAGCAGATCCAGGTGCTCGCGGCCGAGCAGCGCAGCCTGGACGAGCAGACCCGCCAGCTCGATACGCGCCATGAGCGCCTGCGTACCGACCGCAACGCCATGGCCGCGCCCGACGAGGCGCGCCTGGCCAACCTGCGCCAGCAAAACAACGAGGCCGCCGAGAGCGCCGAAATCACCGAGGCCCGCCTGGCCGAGCTGCAAGAGAGCCTGCCCCTGCTCGACGAGGCGCGGCGCGAAAAGCAGCAGCAGGTCAACCACGAGGGCGCCCGCCAGGCCGAGCTCGCCGCGCGCATGGACGCGCTCAAGGCGCTGCAGGAAAAGGTCAAGACCGACGGCAAGCTGCAGCCCTGGCTGGCCAAGCATGGGCTCGACAGCCTGCAAGGGCTGTGGAGCCGCATCCATATCCAGCCGGGCTGGGAAAACGCGCTCGAGGCCGCGCTGCGCGAGCGCCTGGCGGCGCTTGAGGTCAGCCGCCTCGACATGGTGCGCGGCTTTCTCGGCGCCGGCGCGCAGGATGCGCCGCCCGCGCGCCTGGCCTTCTACAGCCCGCCGGCGGCGCCGGGCGCGGCATCGAGCGCGCGGCTGCCGCAGCTCTCCGACCTGCTGCGCCTGCACGACGCCGGCTTGCGCGCGGTGCTGGTGGACTGGCTGCACGGCTGCTACACCGCGCCCTCGCTCGACGAGGCGCTGGGCCAGCGCGCCCAGCTGCAGGCCGGCGAGGCCATCTTCGTGCCCAGCGGCCACGCGGTCAGCAGCCACAGCGTGAGCTTTTACGCGCAGGACTCCGAGCAGTCGGGCATGCTGGCCCGGGCGCAGGAGATCGAGCACCTCGAAAAAGAGCTGCGCGCCCAGGCGCTGATCGGCGAAGAGGCCCGCAATGCGCTGGTGCGGGCCGAGGCCGCCTATGCCGAGGCCTCGAGCCATCTGGCCTCGGCCCGCCGCGAAGCCGGCGAGGCCAAGAACCGCGCGCACGAGCTGCAGGTGGAGCTCTTGCGCCAGACGCAGCTGGCCGAGCAGGCGCGCGCACGCAGTGCGCAGATCGACGCCGACCTGTCGGAAGTCGCTGGGCAGCTCGAAGAGATCCAGGAGCGGCGCGTGGCCGCCGAGGCCCGCTTCGAAGAGCTGGACATGCAGCTGGCCGACAGCCAGGAGCGCCATGCCCAGCTGGACGAGCAGGCCTACGAGGCCGAGCGCAAGCTCAATGCCGCCCGCGAGCAGCTGCGCAGCCTGGAGCGCCAGGCGCAGGAGGCCACCTTCTCGCAGCGCAGCCTCGATGCGCGCCGCGCCGAGCTCAACCGCACCATGGAGACCGCGCTGCAGCAGACCCGCGCGCTGGCCGGCGAGCAAGAGCGCGCCCAGGCCGAGCAGCTGCGCCTGAACGACGCGGCCGCGCAGGGCGGCCTGCAGGACGCGCTGGCGGTGAAGATGGAGCGCGAGAAGGAATTGGCCGCGCGCCGCAGCGAATACGACGACCTCACCGCCCGGCTGCGCGGCAGCGACGACCGGCGCGTGCAGTTCGAGCGCGAACTCGAGCCGCTGCGCCAGCGCATCACCGAATTCCAGCTCAAGGAACAGGCCGCGCGCCTGGGCCTGGAGCAGTACACCACGCTGCTGGCCGAGGCCGAGGCCGATCTCGAAGCCGTGGCGCAGTCGATCACCGAGGGCAATGTGCGCCTGTCGGGCCTGCAAGGCGAGATCGACCGGCTGCACCGCGAGATCCAGGCGCTGGGCGCGGTGAACCTGGCCGCGCTCGACGAACTCAACGCCGCGCGCGAGCGCAAGACCTTCCTCGACGCGCAGACCGCCGACCTGACCGAGGCGATGAACACGCTGGAGGACGCGATCCGCAAGATCGACGCCGAGACGCGCGAGCTGCTGTCGGGCACCTTCGACACGGTGAACGGCCATTTCGGCCGCATGTTCCCCGAGCTGTTCGGCGGCGGGCAGGCCAAGCTCATCATCACCGGCGACGAGATCCTGGACTCGGGCGTGCAGGTGATGGCGCAGCCGCCCGGCAAGAAGAACCAGACCATCCACCTGCTGTCTGGTGGCGAGAAGGCGCTGACCGCGATCGCGCTGGTGTTCGCCATCTTCCAGCTCAACCCCGCGCCGTTCTGCCTGCTCGACGAGGTGGATGCGCCGCTGGACGACGCCAACACCGAGCGCTATGCCAAGCTGGTGGCCGCGATGAGCAGCGGCACCCAATTCCTGTTCATCAGCCACAACAAGATCGCGATGGAAATGGCCAAGCAACTGATTGGTGTAACAATGCAGGAGCAAGGCGTTTCGCGCATCGTGGCGGTGGACATGGAGTCCGCGCTATCCATGGCGGAAGCCGCCTGACACCGCCTGACACCGTTTTAGCAACAAGAATCTATGAGCAATTTCCAACTGGGTCTGGCCATCACCTTCGGGGTGATCCTGGTGCTGTACGTGGGCTACACCACCTGGTCGTCGCGCCGCAACGCGCCGCGCAAGCCGCGGCAGGACTTCGCCGAGGCGCCGGCGGCCGCGCCCGCGCCCAGCCGGTTCGACCCGGTGCTCGACGGCAGCGCCGGCACGCGCGAGGGCGCGGAGGCAGCGGCGGCAGACCCGCTGTTCGGCGCCGAGCCGGCCTGGGACGGCGACGCGGGCGTGGCTGCTGCACCGGCCGCGCCGGCGGGCGCGCGCGGCACCGCCCCCGGCACACCGCCCGCGTACTTCCTGGGCGACCGCCAGCAGATCCTCGATGTGCTCACCGATGCCATTGCCACCTTGCACACCGATGGCGTGGTCTCGGGCGACGCCGCGCTGGCGGCCATGCCCAGCAGCTTTCGCGCCGGCAACAAGGCCTTCAACGTAGAAGGCATGAACGAAGCCGGCAAGCAGTGGGAGATGCCGCAGGCCGGCCAGCGCTACGTGGGCTTTCAGGCCGGCATCCAGCTGGCCAACCGCCACGGCCCCATGAACGAGATCGAGTTCTCCGAATTCGTCAACAAGGTGCAGCGCTTTGCCGATGCCATCGGCGCCTCGCCCGACCTGCCCGACATGCTGCAGGAAGTGGCCCGCGCCCGCGAGCTCGACCAGTTCGCCAGCGAGCACGATGCCCAGCTCGCCTTCATGCTGCGCGCCAAGCGCGCCACCTGGAGCCCCGGCTACGTGATGCAGATCGCCGCCAAGCACGGTTTCGTGCAGGCCGGCCCGGGCCGCATGGTGATGGCGTCGAGCATCGCGCAGATGCCGCCGATCCTGGCGCTTTCCTTCGATGCCCAGGCGGCGCTCGCCGACGACCCCGAGCAGACCCCGCTGCGCGAAGTGCTGCTGAGCCTGGACGTGCCGCATGTGAGCCGCGACGAAAAGCCCTTCGAGAAGATGCGCGCCGCCGCCGAGGCCCTGTGCGGCGAGATGGACGGCGTGATCTGCGACCAGAACGGCACGCCGCTGCCGGTGATGGTGGTGGACCCGATAGCGCAGGATCTGGAGAACCTGTACGACCAGCTCGAAGAGCGCGATCTCGCGGCCGGCTCGCTGGCGGCGCGGCGCCTGTTCAGCTAGAAGACAATGCAGTGCAGGCCAAGGCTGCCACCGGGCAGCCTTTGTTTTTGGCCTTTCCGGAGTAAAGCCCCATGGCTGAGAATTTTGACCTTTTCCCGGCCCCAGCGCCCGACGACAAAGCGCAGGCGGCCAGCAAGATGAAAGCGCTGCGCGCCCAGCTCAACCAGTGGGCGCACGAATACTATGTGCTGGATGCGCCCAGCGTGCCCGATGGCGAGTACGACCGCGTCTACCAGCAGCTCGAAGCGCTGGAGCAGGCCCACCCCGAGCTCATCACCCCCGACTCGCCCACGCAGCGCGTGATCGGCGCGGTGCTCGACGGCCTCACGCCGGTGCGCCATGCGGTGCCCATGCTCAGCATCCGCACCGAGACCGACAACCAGGCCAGCGGCGCCGAGGCCTTCGATGCGCGCATCCGCAAGGAGCTGGGCCTGGATGAAGCGGACGCGCCGCTCGAATACGCGGCCGAGCCCAAGTTCGACGGCCTGGCCATGAACCTGCGCTACCAGGGCGGCCGCCTGCTGCAGGCCACCACGCGCGGCGACGGCGAGATCGGCGAGGACGTGACGCACAACATCCGCACCATCCGCCAGATTCCGCTGCTCTTGCCCGAGGGCGTGCCCCAGGTGCTTGAAGTGCGCGGCGAGGTCTACATGCGCCGCGCCGATTTCGCGGCGCTCAACGCGCGCCAGGAGGCCACGGGCGGCAAGACCTTCGTCAATCCGCGCAATGCCGCGGCCGGTGCGGTGCGCCAGCTCGACTCGGGCATCACCGCGCAGCGGCCGCTGTCGTTCTTCGCCTATGGCGTGGGCGAGGTGTCGGCGCCGAACTGGGATACGCACTACGGCATGCTGATGCAGCTCAAGGCCTGGGGTTTTCCGGTGGCGCCGCAGGTCTGCATTGCGCACGGCGCGGCCGAGCTGGTGGCCTTTCACGAGCGCATGGGCGCCGAGCGCGCCGGCCTGCCGTACGAGATCGACGGCGTGGTCTACAAGGTCAACCGCCTGGATCTGCAGCGCGCGCTGGGCTTCGTCTCGCGCGAGCCGCGCTGGGCGGTGGCGCACAAGTACCCGGCGCAGGAGATGGCCACCCGGCTCGAAGGCATAGACGTGCAGGTGGGCCGCACCGGCAAGCTCACGCCGGTGGCGCGGCTGGCGCCGGTGTTCGTCGGCGGCGTCACCGTGACCAATGCCACCTTGCACAACATCTTCGAGATCCGCAAGAAGCGCGTGCGTGTCGGCGACACGGTCATCGTGCGCCGCGCGGGCGATGTGATCCCCGAGGTGGTGGGCAAGGTCGAGGCCGCGGGCGAGGGTGCGGCCTATGTACCCAACTTCCATATGCCCGAGGCCTGCCCCATCTGCGGCAGCGCCGTGGTGCGCGAGAAGGGCGAGGCCAACCACCGCTGCAGCGGCGGCCTGTTCTGCCCGGCGCAGCGCAAGGAGGCCATACTGCATTTCGCGCAGCGCCGCGCGATGGACATCGAGGGCCTGGGTGAAAAGCTGGTTGACCAGCTGGTGGACGGCCAGGTGGTGCGCGCGCTGCCCGACCTGTACAAGCTCGGCATCGCCACGCTGTCGGGCCTGGAGCGCATGGCCGAGAAATCGGCCCAGAACGTGCTCGCGGCGCTGGAGCATTCCAAGCAGGCCACGCTGCCGCGCTTTCTGTTCGGCCTGGGCATTCGCCACGTGGGCGAGACCACCGCCAAGGACCTGGCCAAGCACTTCGGCAAGCTCGACGCGATCATGGACGCGACCGAGGAGGAGCTGCTGCAGGTGCACGACGTGGGCCCGGTGGTGGCGCAGAGCCTGCACACCTTCTTCGCCCAGCCGCACAACCGCGAGGTGGTCGAGCAGCTGCGCGCCGCTGGCGTGCACTGGCCCGAGGGCGAGCCCGCCGAGCGGCCGGCGCAGCCGCTGGCCGGCATGACGGTGGTGCTGACCGGCACCCTGCCCACCATGGGCCGCGACGAGGCCAAGGACCTGCTCGAAGCCGCCGGCGCCAAGGTGGCGGGCTCGGTCAGCAAGAAGACCAGCTACGTGGTGGCCGGCGCCGATGCCGGCAGCAAGCTCGCCAAGGCCGAGGAGCTGGGCGTGCCGGTGCTCGACGAGGCCGGCATGCGCAAGCTGCTGGCCGGCTGATCGAGGCTCAGGCCTTCTTCACCTTCGGTAGCAGGGCCGCCACCACGCCCAGCAGCGGCAGGTAGGCGATCACCTGGTACACATAGTCGATGCTGGTGCGGTCGGCCAGCAGGCCGAGCACCGCGGCGCCCAGGCCGCCCATGCCGAAGGCGAAGCCGAAGAACAGGCCCGAGACCATGCCCACCTTGCCCGGGATCAGCTCCTGCGCATAGACCAGGATGGCCGAGAACGCGGACGACAGCACCAGCCCGATCAGCACCGTGAGCGCCACCGTCCAGAACAGGTTGGCATGCGGCAGCAGCAGCGCGAATGGCGCCACGCCCAGGATCGAGGCCCAGATCACCGGCTTGCGGCCGATGCGGTCGCCCAGCGGGCCGCCGCCCAGCGTGCCCAGCGCCGAGGCGAACAGGAACACGAACAGCAGCAGCTGCGAGTTCTGCACCGACACGCCGAAATGGTGGATCAGGTAGAAGGTGTAGAAGCTGGAGATGCCGGCGATGTAGAAATACTTCGAGAAGATCAGCACCAGCAGCACCGCTATCGCGCCCAGCACCGTGCTGCGCGGCAGCGTGGCCAGCACTTTGGGCGCCGCCTTGGCCGCGCGGCGCTGGCCGGCATACCAGCGGCTCACCCGCGTCAGCAGCACGATGCCCGCCAGTGCCGCCAGCGCGAACCAGGCCGCGCTGTGCTGGCCGAAGGGCACGACCACCGCGGCCGCCAGCAGCGGCCCCAGCGCGCTGCCGGTGTTGCCGCCCACCTGGAACAGCGACTGCGCCAGCCCGTGCCTGCCGCCCGAGGCCATGCGCGCCACGCGCGACGACTCGGGGTGGAAGATGGCCGAGCCGGTGCCCACCAGCGATGCCGCCACCAGCACCATGCCAAAGCTCGACGCAAAGGCCAGCAGCAGCAGGCCGCACAGCGTGAAGCACATACCCACCGGCAGCGAGTAGGGCGTGCTGCGCCGGTCGGTGTACAGCCCCACCAGCGGCTGGAACACCGAGGCGGTGAGCTGGTAGGTGAGCGTGATCAGCCCGATCTGCCCGAAGCTCAGCTGGAAATTGCCCTGCAGCACCGGGTACATGGCCAGGATCAGCGACTGCATCATGTCGTTGATTAGGTGCGAGGCGCTGATGGCGCCCAGCACGCCGAAGGCGGCCCTGGGCGCGGCGCCGGGCTGCGGCTGGGGCAGGGTGGAGGAGGCGGCCGCGGAAGCCGCGGCGGGAAGGACGGTGGACATGGTGGCAGGACTCACATCAGTAGATTCCCGCGCATGTTAGGCTGTCGCCCGCGACCTGTCTTGCGCCATTTGGCCGCAAGTCTTCGCGAAAAGGACATCGCCATGCCCACGCTCCCCACCCCGTTCTCGCAGGCCGAACTCGACCGCAGCCTGCTGCCGGTCACCTGCCGTGCCACCGACTACGCCGCCGGCAGCACCACCGGTGACCATGTGCATGCGCTGCACCACCAGCTCATCCATGCGGTGCAGGGCGTGATGGTGGTGGTGGCCGAGGGCGGGCAGTGGATCGTGCCGCCCACGCGCGGCATCTGGATGCCGGCGGGCATGGTGCACCAGGTGCGCCATGTGGGCGAGGTGCACATGCGCAGCCTGTACGTGCGGCCCGACGCCGCCCCCGCGCTGGCCACGCAGGCGCAGGTGGTGGGCATCTCGCCGCTGCTGCGCGAGCTGATCCGCGCGGCGATGGCCGTGGCCACGCCCTATGCGGCCGATTCGCGCGACGGCCGCCTGATGCGCCTGCTGCTCGACGAGCTGCAGGCTCTGCCGGTGCTGCCCATGCACCTGCCCAAGCCGGCCGATGCCCGGCTGCAGCGCATCTGCACGCAGCTGCAGCGCTGCCCCGACGACGCCGCCACGCTGCACGACTGGGCCGCGCGCCTGCAGCTCAATCCCAAGACCCTGCAGCGCCTGTTCGCGCGCGACACCGGCATGAGCTTTGGCCGCTGGCGCCAGCAGGCGCGCCTGCTGCAGGCGCTGGAGCGGCTGGCGCAGGGCGAGAAGGTGATCGAGGTCGCGCTGGCCCTGGGCTACGACAGCCCCGGCGCCTTCGCCACCATGTTCAAGCGCCAGTTCGGACAGACGCCGAGTGGATTTTTTCGCTGATATTTGATTTTTTGATAGCTGCTAGGGAAGGTCTGCAAAACCTCTCGTCAATCCGACTGGTGTGCAACCTGAGGAGCAAG